>JAIECJ010000060.1:0-74132 GCA_029068555.1 Lachnospiraceae bacterium | reverse complement strand
TAGGGGATGCCCTTTTCCACTACTCGCTGCACGCCCCATGCGCCGCTTCTGCGGCTTTTTCCTCTGCATGGGGCTGTTCTTGTTTTCGAGTAGGGGATGCCCTTTTCCACTACTCGCTGCACGCCCCATGCGCCGCTTCTGCGGCTTTTTCCTCTGCATGGGGCTGTGCATAAAAAATATGTAACGATTCAGTCTATGAACCGTTACATACAGTATAACACGAAATAAAAACCATGTCATTATTCTTTTCCATGCCGCTCATTGCTAAATAATGTTACTGTTCACACCTACGCCAAAGTAGTGGGAATCATGCGCCAAAATGCTTGCCTTTTAGCATTTTGTGTGCAAAATCTGTTATAATTCACACCTCAATAACTTATAAGCTGATGAAAACTGGCGTTGGTGTGAATTGTAACTAAATAATAAAATCAACTTTCCGTCCAACCTTATTCTCACGGTTTGAAAAGATATTACCATTATCAAACAGGTATTCGTTATCCTCTATTTTCTGAATCAGCTCATCAATGGAATCTGCCATAAATGTTACTTCATCTTCTTTTACCTCGATGTCCTTTCGCTCCTCACGGCTCTTTTCCAGCTTTTCCTGCTGTTTTTTCTGCTCGGCTTTCTTCTGCTCCTTCTTTTCCTCCGCTTTCTTCGCCGCCTTTTTCTTTGCCAGTCTCTGCTGGGCGGTTTTGTTTTGTGCCCTGAAGGACTTATCCATCGTCGCGAAGAAAGACGCCGCTCCATTGTCATTTACCTTCATGCCGCAGCTCTTTACATTCATTCCCATGCTGGCAAGCCTGTTCTTTAACTGTGACAGCCCGCTTGCCCCCTTTGAGATAATGCCCTCATACTGCTTGCGGAAATCTTCATCTTCCGCCATGCGCTCAATCTTTTCCTCATCAATCAAAACTACCATCTTGTTTGGATTGGCATACTTCGATGCAGTTGCCTTGGCAAACTCCTTCTGATCCTTGCTCACAAGGATAAAATCAAGGTTTCCGTACTTTTTCTTTAGCTCTTCGTAGTACTTTGCTGCCTTCTCACTTAACTCCGGTTTTCCAATTGTTTTTCCGCCAACCTGCGTTTTTTTGACAGATTCTTTGGATTCCTCCGGTTTTTTTGTTACTACGATATCCTCTTTTGGTTCTTCTGTCTTTGATTTTCTGTCTGTTTTTGATGTGTTGTAGTAAGCCGATACGCTTTCTGCAACAGCGGGCATTCCCGCAGAAATGGTACTCATAGTTCATCCCTCCCTGATCCTATTACGGCTAAAATCCGTTTTAGCTGGTACCTTGTTAATATGTTACCTGTTATCATCAAATAAGGCAGTGCCTTGCTCAATGTCCCATACACCTGTTTACGCCTTTGCCTTGAAGCCTGCACTCTCTGCCTCTGAAGTCCAGAATATGCTGTTATATTTTACCTGTTCCTCAATTTCGCCGACGCTTGTTGTTCTTATAATGGAACGTGTTATTTGCCTACTTACTTTATCTGCCGCACCTATTTCCGTACTGATATTGTTGTAATTGTTCATGTGACAGATGCAGCTTACCATTCGCCCTCCAGTAACAGTAACCATATCATTTAAGTTTTTCATGCAGTCTGGCAGCATATTCAGATTTTGTTCCAGCCACTTTTCGATTGCTTTATCCTTTGTTGCCCTGTAATACAGTCTCTGGCTGATTTCCACTTTATAACTATCTGCCCGCATACACGCATAATTTCTTTTGATATATTTTTCATATTCGGAAGGATTCTTGTATCTGGTATGAAGCTCGTTTTCTGGTTCCTTTTTATCATCTTTTCGCATGTACGAAATTCCGTCCCCTTGCAATTACCCACGTCATCTTTGCTTCTGCTTTTATGCCTTAATGTCAATTGGAACATACTGTTTCTCAAGATACATCTCGGTCAGTTTTTCCTGCTCCACAATCTCCGGAAGTTCGTCTTCAAACTCCTCCCGCAATTCTGCATTGTCTGTCAATATCTCGTCAAGTGTATCCTGCACTGCTTCCTCAGGCATCTCTTCAATAGTGTCCTCAAGCAGCTCGTCGAGCATACCGCCGTCATCCTCGATGCCAAGTGCTTCTTTGGCAAGTTCCTCTCTTCTTTCTTCCGCTGTCTTTGGCTCGAGTTCCTCGGCTGCCTTGGCGATTTTCTCTCCAAGCTCCTTTGCCTCGTCCATACAATGCATTATCTGCTCGTTATTAAACTGCTTTTTTATTGCGTCTATCTGGTCGTTATAATTATTGAACAATTCCAATTTCTTTTCAATTTCTTCGAGCGTGCCGCAATGCATATCTTTCAGATCCGCCTTTTTCCCTTCAAAAAAGTCTATCTGCGCCTGTGTTTTCTGAATTCTCTCCGCTTTTTCTTCTGTGCTCTTGAGTCCCCATCCGGAACGCTGCATAAATCCGGAAAGCGGACTGTTATTTAGCATAATATTCATATTACTCCTCCTTGCTGCCAACAACCTGTGAATCCGGATGCCGGCACAAATTAGTCATGTTTCCCTTATATATCCTATATTTTATCACTGCATAAACACATTGATGTCCTTTTCTCTATATGATATATCGGTCTTTATCTTAAAAGAATCAACTGTTTTGCGCTTTATTTTTTATATCTGCCTATTAAATTCTTTATTCCTGTCATTTTTGTCACCACCTTCATTGTCTAAAATAGTCAAATACGAAAGTGCTCTTTTCTGCTTGGATCTGTTCTTGAAAAAGGACGACCAGAACCCTATACGTTCCGGTCGTCCTTTTTCTTTAATAGCTGGGAGGTGTCCAAAGTCTGCTCTGATTTTTTTGTTTTTCTTTGCATCTTTCCCTTTTTCTCTAAAGACGTTTCGTTATTTATTTCGGATGCCTTTTCCGTTTCCGACATCACTTTCTGTATTTCCTGATTGTCATTTCTGACTTTCTGTCTGTGTCTTCTGCCTTTCGCAAAAGTCCATCCAGGCTGGTATTGGAAGCGCCGCATTGCAACATCTGCCAGAAAGAGAAGGATCGCCAGTGCCAGAAGCCAGTTTGTCAATAGATAACCCTCCTTTGCTCCTGTGGAAATCCGTGTCCAGACAGGGTCTTCTTCCGCGATAAGCTTTCCGTACTGTTCCACAAATTTCAGATAGGAATCGGTCGTTACGTCAAACTTGTACTCGTCTGAAAATTGTACCGCCGCAGCTGTCGTCATATAGTTTTGTATCTCTCCATCTTCCATGCGACGTATATTAAAATGATACAGCCCTGCCTGTGCTGTCGTAAGGTCTATTGTGTATTTCCCTGGTGCAGCCGCATGAAGCTTTTCTTCTATGGTCTCTCCATTTGGGTCAATCATCGTCACCTGAATCTCCGTCGTGCTGCCATAGTCATCTGTCTGGTAATCTATTGTTGTCTGCTCACCGGCGGTTACCACATTCACGCTGTCCTCACCCATATTGGCATTTCCAGTCGAATAATCCACGATACGCTTCCACAGCTGGACATAGTCTTCATCTCCTACAAAAGCACCTGTCCATTCTCCTGTGACATCACTGTTCCATGCCGCTGTCCTTCCCAGTCCGTACTGCCATACTGTCAAAATCGGATCCCCTTTTTCCCCTGTTACAATCACAGGGCTTGACGCTGTCTTGGGTGTGGCGGCAATATATCCATAAATTGCCGGCCAGCCGCTTGGAAACAGGCTGCTGGTCAGCTCATGGCCTCCCTGTACAGACAGTGAAAATGTACCATTCTGAATATAACTGTCGCCACCCAGAAAAACTTCCTGTGCAAAGATTCTGGGGATATCACTGGATTCATCAGAATAGTAATACCTTCCGCCGCACTTATCAGCCAGCCGTTTCAGCAGCACTCTGTCAGAGCCATCCCCTACTGCCACAGTGGACAGGGTAATTTTATTTTCCGTATATAAATTTGTCACGTCACTATAATCGGAAGTCTCTCCCATACCGTCTGTCAGAAGAACTACATGTTTGACAGATACATCACTCTCGGAAAGTACTGCCCCCGCCTCGCGCAGAGACGGCTTAATCGTTGTTCCACCGCCGTCACTAATCTTCTTGATTTCCTCCTTTATCGCAGCCTTGTCATCTGCCTGTCTGAGTTCCACCTGCCAGTGATATTTGTCGTCAAAGGTCAGGACGCCCACATAGTCCGTTTCCTGAAGATTATCAACTGCCACGATTGCAGCCCTGATGGCAAGATCCAGATTGCTGGCACCCTGAAGACCTGACTCACTTGTCATGCTTCCAGAGCGGTCAATCACCATAACCATCGCCATGGACGGGAGTTCGTTCATACTCCTAAGCTGCATATCCACAGGAAGTACGGTCTCCAATACCGTATCTCGGTAGCCGCCCAGTGCAAAGCTGTTTTCTCCCCCGCAGCAGACAAATCCACATCCGTAATCCTTGACATATGTCTCTAGGTTATCCAGAAAACCGGATGGCAAATCATCAATATAGGTGTCCACCAGTATGATAGATTTATAGTCAAGCATATCATTGATGTTGTCCGGCGCGTTCCGCGTGGAAACCACACTGTAATCGCAGCCTGCTGCCCTGAGTACAGATGCAAATTCCGATATATTGCTGTCGCGGCTTGAGACAACCAGAATTCTTGGCGGTGTCTCCACCACAGAGTAAGCATTAAAAAAGTCATTTTCCTGACAAGTATCGCCTTCTGCCTGTACCTGCACACGCAGATTCTCCATCATGCCGTTCTCCGTGTCAGAATCGACCTGCGCTTCAAATACAAAACGACTGCTTCCCCTATTCAGGTGTACCCTGTTTGCGGTCATCTGGCGGCTTCCATTGTAGAGCGCGATTACCGCATCCGTATCATAATTGCTCTCCACAACCACTGTGATAGAATACTTATCCCCTGGATGCAGATAAGACGGCAGTATTACGTTTCCCACGTAAGCGTCCGGCGTCTCCTCATCCTCATAGAGCAATGTGAGAAATTCTGCATGGCTGGCAGCGAGCGCCTGCGCCATATTGTGAATATCTCCCCGTGTTTCCCTGCCATCTGTGAGCACGACCAGTCTTTTGCTGTAATCGCCCGAAGCCAGTGTCAGCGCTTTGGATACCGCGTCCTCGAAATTTGTCGCTGTCTTCTCTGGCAGTGTCATAAGACCGCTAAAATGGCGCTCTGCCGTCAAAAACTGCTCCACAAACGTGTTTTTTCCAAACGTCACAATCCCATAGACATTGCCTGACGGCATCTGGGAAATCGTATCTTCCAGATAATCCTTTACATCTTGAAGATGTTCCTCATTGCTGTCTGAGAGATCCACCACAAACACCGTCGCTGTCTGAGTACTTCCCAGACGGACTTTTAACCCCAAAAGCGCCAAAAGCACACAGAGAAAAACAATACCGCGCACAACAAGATAAAACATTCCCCGATAACGCATCTGGCGCACATAGACAATCCATTCCGCCACAAGCAGCGCCAGTGCCAGCAAAAGAAACAGATTGCGGATGGTTTGCTTTATCTTCTGCCGCTGGACTGCATTTGTACTTTTGACAGATGCAGCCTCCTCTCTGCCGTCCGATTCTGTGACAGTCTGGAAACGCACAATATAATGTTCCTGATAGTCCTCATTTCCCAGCTGATACAACCCTGCCTTTGCAGGGCGGCTGTCAAACCGGCTTCTGTCAAGCTCTGCCCACGGCTGGATTGCGATCTCCTCCCCGGCATAATAAACATTTGATGCAAGCCATGATGTATCAGAGAGATATATCATGGCATTTGCCAGAAAAACAGGAAACTCTGGGCGCAGCGGGAAATCGGACTCCCGTATATCAAAGCCCACCACAATTTGCTTTTTGCCATCTTGTTCCACGTAGTACCCAACACACTTTCCATTGTATTCCAGAAAACTTCTGGCACCCTCGGGAAGTGAAAAACAATATGCTTTGTTCACACCTATCGTAAATCCGGACAGACCGGCAGTCAAATCACAGTCCGTCATATCCAGCACCACATTTTCCAGCGTTTCAGTAGACGCATCTCCTGCATTTCCAAAAATCAGCCGGTTGGTATCCGCCGCCGTTGGCTGCTGTCCTGCGTCATAGATAACGACATTATAATCCCTCTCGGTAAAAGGTGTTCTCTTGAGTGTATCGGTCTCCTCCACTGCATCGTCCGTTTTTGCCCTGGCAATGCTCTCCCCTGTAACGGCAAGATATGCCTTTTCGATAAACGTGTTTCCCTCCCCGACAAGTAGTCCCTTCATCCAGTTTTTACTGTCTTTGACAGCCTGTGACACATTATCACCCACGAGACTGTCTGCACCGCCTCCTGCAAAGGAAATCCCGTCAATGCGGGATTCCAGCGTCTCTCCCTGCCAGTGTACTTCCTCAAACAGACAGTAGCTGTTTCCGGAGGGGGCAAGCTGCATCTGTTTCAACGCAAGCAGTTTATTGCCCTGACTGTCATTATCATACAGACTTACATCAAAAGAAACCGATGCATCACTGTAATTCGCCACGCTCACCATCACATCATAATATCCATCTTCCCGTCTGGTGAATACCGTATACTCATTTGCCACATTTGAGACAGCCTCACCCATCACATGAAGCTCTCTCCCCGCTGTACTATACAGCCCATCAAATCCAGATGCACCCTGACCGTCCGTATATACGATCAAATCCGCCGCATTTTCCGCCATGATGTTTTCTGTACCAGCACCCGCCAGTGTGTCCAGCAGCTCCTGCGCCTGCACAAGGCTTCCGCCGCTGTCACTGCACGTTATTCCCTGCAGGGTCTGTACCAGACTATCTGCATCCGCAATATCTACCGCAAGAAGTCTCGTACCTGTATCATCCGTAGTCAAAATAGAAAAACGTGTATTTTGTGCAGTGCGCACATAATCGCACGCCTGCAAAACCGCCTCCTCAAGACGGCTTTTCCCCTGATTTGTACTGCTTACCGAATGCTGCATGCTAGCGCTTGTATCAATCAGCAGTATTTTCCTGCCGCCGCCCTGTCCGTCTGCCTGAATAAAAGGAGACATCAGTGCAATAACAAGCAGTCCGATAATAAAAATCTGCATATACATGAGAATGTTATGGACAAACTTCTCAAAAAAAGTCCGCGACTGCTCATTTTTCAGCAATTTTTTCCAGAGCAGGCTGGATGATATCAGATAATCCGTTCCCTTTGGTTTTAGCAGATATAAAATTATAATAACAGGAACCGCTGCCAGAAAAAACAGCGGCCATAAGCTCTCAAATATCATATAGCATCCTTAAATCCTGAAAAATCAGTTGATAAATATCCGTTTCTGTACAGCACACAGCATGGACTGCTCCCATTTTAGCACACTCTCTTTTCAACCGAGCCAGATACTCCTGAAGCGCTTTCTCATACACCTTGATGCTCCCGTCATCCAAGGTAAGGCGTAATGTACTTTTATCCTCCATGTCAATCAGATTCCGCGTTCCTGTAAGCTCCTCGTAAGACCACACCGAAAGCTCCTCACCCGCCAGCACATGCAGACATACAACTTTCTGCTTTCTGTAATCCAGAAACCGCAAAAGCCTTGTAATATTCTCCCCAGACTCCTCCATAAAAATATCCTGCAAAAAATCACTGATAAGGATTGTGACCCCTGGTCCTTTCATCGGAAGCTGCCTGACAGCCTCGGAAATATCCACTGCATTGTCAAAATGACGCTGTTCCAGCCACTCCGTAAGCACAGGCAGTACTTTTTTCCCGCCTCTTGCCATAAACGGCGACTGCATTTTCTGCATGTCATACAATATCACGCGATCCATGTGATTCAGCCCCATATAAGAAATCGCCGCTGCCAGCAGACAGGCAAGTTCCCTTTTTTTCTTTTTCCCATAATCCATGGAGGCACTTGTATCCAGCAGAACAGACACTGCCATCTCTTTTTCCTCCATATATTCTTTTACATAGAGCCTGTCCAGACGTCCGTAGGCATTCCAGTCAATACGACGGATGTCATCCCCCGGCATATACTCGCGAAAATCCGAAAATTCCGTGGAGGAGCCCTTTTGTACGGATTTGCGGTTTCCTGTCAGATTCATGGAAGCCTTATGTCCCATAGCCAGCCGCAGGCGGGACAGTTTATTAAAAAAAACCGCATCCGCTATCATACTTTTCCGTTCGCCTCCAAAATTTTGCCAATGATATCGTCCTCCGTAATTCCCTCACTGATAGCATCAAAGCTTGGAATAATACGGTGCCTGAGTACGGGATAGGACATTTCCGCCACATCCTGAAAAGAAACATTAAGGCGTCCCTCCAGAAAAGCCTTTGCCCTCGATGCACGAATCAACGCCTGTGCTGCTCTTGGACTTGCCCCCTCCCTGATATGCGGATTTGAGGCATGTGTCTCCATAACAATTCCAAGCAGATAGTCCATTACTGCATCAGCAATCGGAATCTGGCTGACCAGCTCCCTCGCCGCAAGCAGTCCCCTGCCATCCATCTGTTTTTCAATCACAGGCGTCTGATTCCCCTCTGTCAGCCCGACAATCCCCCGCAGCTCCTCTTTGGACGGAAAGCGCACTAATATTTTGAACATAAAGCGATCCAGCTGTGCTTCCGGCAGGGGATATGTTCCCTCATTTTCTATAGGGTTCTGAGTCGCCAGTACAAAAAAAGGTTCCTCAAGTGCATGACTGTCATTACCCACTGTCACAGTGTGTTCCTGCATCGCCTCAAGCAGTGCCGACTGTGTCTTTGGTGTGGCACGGTTTATTTCGTCCGCAAGAATCAGATTTGCAAAAATTGGCCCGCGCTCAAAGGAAAAAACACTTCCCTGCTCATTCTTGATAATAATATTTGTCCCAGTCACATCACTTGGCATCAAGTCAGGCGTAAACTGTATGCGTTTGAATGACAGATCAAAAACCTTTCCGATTGTACTGACCAGTCTTGTCTTGCCAAGACCTGGCATACCCTCAAGAAGCACATTGCCGCCTGTAAGCATGGCGAGCATAGTCTGACGGATTATATCACGCTGTCCGATAATGCCTTTTTGAATTTCCGTCTCACACATGGCGACCCGCTGTGCCATATATTCCGGCTCCCGTAACCTGCTGCTGTCCAATTCACCCATATCCTTTTCTCCTTAAAACAAAATGTATTTGACTTTCAACACGCCGCTGTATGCTTTGTTAACGCTTAAAAACTGGAAAAATATTCCTTAATGATATCTTCCATGCCGCTCGGGTACTTTCCGGCGGCTATTCCCTCATAGGCATTCTGCTCATAACTTCCGATAACCGCCTCATGAGACATGTGCGTTCCTTCCCAGCTCAGACCATTCTGCGCATAAAAGTACTCAGAAGCATCATGATTTACAGCGCTTCCTGTCAGATTTCCACTGTCAGCAATGGCATTGGGAATGCTGACATAATCATGTGGGGTACTGCTGCTTCCTGTTCCCCTGCCTTTCCCGTTTCCATCTCCCTGACCGTTTCCATCTCCCTGACCGTTTCCATCTCCCTGACCGTTTCCATCTCCCTGACCGTTTCCATCTCCTTTTCCGCCAGTTCCATTTTCTCCATTTCCGCCTTTTTGCCCACTCTGATCATCGCCTGTTCCTGCCCCATTACCCATCGCAAGTTCCTGTCCACTCATATCCCGCAGCTTTTTTGCCATCGCTTCCATGGATTCCGCTGCGGCGCCAGAGACCGATGCTCCGTTCTGCATACTCTGCGCCATGGCTGACAACTGACTATTGATTTGCTCATACTTATAATTGAGCCTTTCTGATGCCGCTGCTGCCATCTCCTCTGAGGATGCCTGATGATACTCCGACAGCGAATTTTGCAGACTTTCTATCATATCCTGAATCTCTGCCTGCTGTTCTGGAGTCAGTTCTTCCTGAGCCAGCAGCTCCAAGGCTTCCACAACTTCCTCTACCTCATCCTCTTTCTCCCTGATTTCTTCCCTGAGATTGTGGAGTTCCTTCGCATACTCTTTTGTCTTTGACGGAGCAATTGCCAGCCCTGTCAAAACAACTGCCAGTCCCACAAGAATAAATATCTTTTTCCCTGGTGGAAGAAGCGTAACCTTTATTCTGTCGCCATGTGCTTTCAGCTGTCTCATGGCATCCTCGCGCTGAAGTGTTATCAGTGCCCCCTCTTTCATCAAATTTTCATGTGCTGTGACAATCCGCTCTTCAAAGCCAAAGCTGTCCATCCACAGCGCTGCCTGCTCCATAGATGTCCGCCTTATAAAAGATATTATCACTGCTGTCATAAATGCAAGAAACAGTGACAGTCCTGCATAAATTCCCGCATAATAGAGCGGTATTACAAAGGCTGCTGTCCAAAAAAAGATTCCCACTGCTGCACCTACACTCAACGCAGACACCAAATTTCCCAAAAATGACGCAATAATCATTTTATGGCGACACGCCTGTAACACCCTCAAAAATTCTTTCTTATCCATCTATTACCTCACTTTTTTCTGCCTGGTTTTCTCACTGAAGACGTGTGCATAGGATTTACTTTCCACGCCGCTGCAAGCAGAAACAAAACAGACATCAGCAAAATGCACGCCCCTGACACAAACATCCATGTTTTCCCTTTTGCCAGTTGAAATGTCAGAAATCCCACATCATTCTTATTAAAGTTGCCTGAAAAGAGGGATTCACCTGACATAATCTGCATGAAAAACTCCTCAAAAAATATAATCGGATTCACCAGCCAAAGCAGCATGGTCTCGCCAGCGCTTTTATTGGCAAACAACCCTTTTATGACAGCTGGTATGAATGTCAGTACAAAAATCACAAAATAAAAAATGTATGACAGAACCACTGACGATATCGACTTGCGGCAGACCGAGGAACAGAAAATACCGATACTTCCCGAAAACACTGACAGCAAAATAATCGTGAGTATAAAATAAAACAGATTACTCCAGTCCATTCCGCCAACCACAAAGGACAATGCCATAATTGGCAGCCCACCCACAACAAAAAATAAAATGTGCAGTACTGCGGACACTACTTTTCCCAGCACAATAGAAAAAGGCGACATACAAGTAGTAAGCATAATATCAAAAGTCTGGCGCTCCTTTTCGCCTGAAATAGCAGATGCCGTAATGATAGGCACAATCAGCGTGACAATACAGACCTGGGCTATCGCAAGAACCGGAAACAGGTAAATCAGATGGTGGTAAACATTGCCGTCACTGTATAGACTTCCTGACTGTTGCTGTATCACTGCCAGCGCCAGCAGAAAAGTCATCGTAAGAACTGCCTCATAGACGAACAAGCCCCAGCTGATACGCATACTGCGGGCTGCTATCTGTAAGTCTTTTTTTACTATCGGATTCCATCGTACTCTCATTGTTCCTCACCTCCCGTCAACTGCATAAACAGTGATTCCAGACTGCCTTCCTCTCTGTAAAATCCTGTCAGAATGACATGATTTTGTATCAGATAACCGATCAGGGCGCTGATTTGCTCATCTGACCCCTGATTGGTAATAATAATTTCATTTTCTCTCACAGATTCTACTATAGTCCCTGCTTGTTCCTTTAAAATCCGCACAGCAGTCTCCATTTCCGATGCCAGACGGATATGAATGCGCTTTCCTCCCGAGAGCTGCTGCATGATATCCTCAATACGCCCGGCTGTGATAAGCTGTCCACTGTTCATGATTCCGATGCTTGTACACATCTCTGAAAGCTCCGAGAGAATGTGCGAGCTGATGACAATCGTTTTGCCCATAGAGTGAAGGTTCATTAACAGCTCCTTCATCTCCACCCGCGCTCTGGGATCCAGGCCAGAACTTGGCTCGTCCAGAATCAGCAGCTTGGGATTATGCAGTAACGCCCTTGCCACACAGAGCCGTTGTTTCATTCCACGCGAAAGTGTATCTACATATACTTCTTTCTTATCCGAGAGATTGACTAGTTCGAGTAAGTCATCCGTCAGCTTCGCAATGTCACGCGAATGCATCCCATACATGGAACCATATAAATCCATATACTCGCGCACTTTCAGGTTATCATAAACCCCAAAGAAATCAGGTACATAGCCTATCAGGCGTTTCATTTCCCTGCTCCCGACCGGCGCCGCGGTACTTCCAATCTGCACCTGTCCGCTGCTTGCCCGGAGCAGACCGCAGACTATGCGGATTGTCGTTGTCTTCCCCGCACCATTGGGTCCTACAAATCCAAATAAGTCTCCCTCCGGGATATGCAGCGACAGATGATTGACCGCTGTGAATGTACCATATTTTTTTGTTAAATCATTGATATACAGCATATATATCCCCTTTCACTACCTCATTACTGAACAGCATAGAGGCATCCATAAGCTGCCTCGCTGCAGCTGTCATCCACTGCCTTATTCCAGTCATCAGTCACACCGATAATGATTGTCCTGCCAGAGCCTGCCTGCGGATATACAGTAGAAATCCCCATTCCCAGAGCCGACAGAATATCAATATCCGTTCTGTCCTTACTGTTGCAGATTTCACGTATATGCTCATACATATAATCTCTCACAACATCGCCGCCCCCATCTGTACTATATACTTCCTCGGCTGACGACAAGTCACAGACGGCTCCTGCCGGAAGATTTTTGTAGAGAACCATTTGTCCATCCGCTATCACGGCAAAATAAGCAAAATCCTGTTTGGTATTGTTCGCAATCGTTCCTCCAATATTCCATGCATTTTTGATGATATCCCCCTGAATGCTCCCGCTTCCTGCATGCATGATACCGCCCGCCTGAAAAAAGCAGTCTTCAAAGCTTGTGTTCGGATCTGCCCCAAAAGAAAGCCTGTCCCCCTCCTGTCTGGTGTGGAAATAATACGGGCTGTCAATGCTGCCATAGTAATTGTCTCCGACAAGACCAACGTACTGATATCCCTCTGCAAGTCTCAGATCCCACTCACTATGGTCTGCATCATAACAATGCAGGTATGTTATGAAATTACCCTCATCGGAGAGATTTTCTATTGTCACGGAATACACCCTTGTATTCACCACCTCAAAGCCCCTTCCCGCCCAATAAACAAGAAGAATCCCGACAAATGCTGACACTGGAACAGTCCACCAGTAATAATCCCTCTTTTTTACAAAGCGCAGAATCATATAGAGCACTGGTCCCACAAAGACCACATATACCATCACGATAATCTTTAGTCCGCCAAAACTCAGACGGGTGCTGCCATTACCAAAAAGCTCAAAGAGGCTGTTGAATATATAGTTATTGTTGCCAAGATAAAAATTGTAGTAGCTCTGCCCCTGATTTATATTGTGACCACTTGCCGAATTGCTCAATTCACTCAGAATGGATTCCACAAACGCCTCCGCTCCGCCTTCCGAGTGTTCTTTCGTGTCCAGCCCTGCGTTCGAATAAGCTTTTATATCCAAGCCGCCCAGCTCTGTCAGTGCATAGGGCAAAACGCCTACTGCACCGTCTCCCTGCGGACATATGCGGGCAAGTGTGTCATACGTATAAAATGTACCTGTTTTATTCTCAAGCTCCGCCATATGAAGCTGCGAAGTATCTACATGGACAGCATCATTCTGTGGACTGTCTCCCGGCGGATAGACTGCCACGCTCTGTATATCCAGATAATCAAAAGCACTTAATGTGTCCTGTGCAAAACTTCCTGTTCCAATCAGAAGCATTCCGCCACTGTCTGTCCACTTTTCGATCCCTGTGACCACCTCGTCCGTCAAAACACTGGTATCATAACTGTCAATTACGAGGAAATTCAAGGCAGGCAGGGAACTCATAAGACTATCCTGATTCAGTTCCATCAGCTTGACAGGATAAGTGCGGTTACCGTAATACACCTCATTTCCCCCCATGTCCAGATATGTAAGCGACGGATACTTGTCGCTCAAAATTCCCATGGTCAGGGCATCCGTTCCCCCCTGAAGGAGACGGTTAAAATTTTTTGAAGCAGTCATTTTGTTTTTTTTGTCAAACAGTTCTATCAGCACCATCCCATCCGTCCGAGTCAGGCTGTTTTTCGGAATTCTGACTGCAAACTGTTTTTTACTGCCCTGCGGCAGGGAAAGCACAGTGTCATAAGAACAATTGTCAACGCTGCCATAAAAATCCCTCAGCGTCAGACGTACCATTCCTTCCCAGTCCTCTCCCGTATTCTCAATGGTCACCTGAACATCATAAGTAGGCGCTTTTGACGGATATATCTGCGCATCTATGACAAATTCCTGTCCCTCTGCGTCTGCTGCCATGCCGCTGCCTCCCATCCACACACTACAAAGCAGTATTCCAATAAAAAAAATCAGGAAATACGAATATTTTCTCATATCAGTTCACCAATTTTATCCTTTTCTAAAAATGTCAAATATACTTTTGTTTACCACATTATACAAAAACATATCACAAATGACAACATTTTGCATATATAAATTCATAAAAATAAAAAAGCGGAAATGGAATGCCCAATTTTGAACACTCCATTTCATATAGAATCGCTTTTAAATTCTGACAGCGCCGACTGCCCTGATATTCATGGGATATACATTGCTGTCACCGACATACTTCCCAATATAATTTACATAATTGTCTGCCTCGGCAAGCGGTACCAGACACATGATAACACCAGCAAATCCACCTCCGTGTACGCGGCAGACACCGTCGCGGATTCCCTTTAAAAACAGCTCCGTAAGGGCAAGGGTCAGCGTAATCTTCTGCTCCTTGCAGTTCTGTAATGAATAACAGTTCTGCAAAAGCTCCCATGAGGATGTGCCTGACTCGTTGACTAGCCTTAATACCTTGTCGATATCACCTTTTTCAATCGCTGCAGCCATCTCGTCCACTCTCCTGTTCTCCTCAAAGAAATGAATTGCGCGAAGCACTGCCCTGTCATTTGGTATTTCGTTTACGTGGGCAAGCAGGCTGTCAAGGTTTGTCTCACATAAAAGCTCCACACCAAGAACCTTTGCCGCCTCCTTCATTTCATTTGGAATTCCCGAGTACTCCTCGCTTAAGTCAGCATGTCCTTTTCCTGTATTGACGATGACAAGACGATATCCTTTCTTCTCAAAAGAAAATGTAAGCGGCTTGTATTCTGGCTGAACTCCGTTTGAAAAGTCAAAGAGTACGGGGCCGCCAACCGCACATGCCATCTGATCCATCATGCCGGACGCCTTGTTCCAAAAAACATTTTCAGAATACTTGCCAATCTTGGCATAATCTGCACACGTCATGGCACCGTTGTTAAAGAAATGATTGACAATCGTGCAGACAAGCATCTCAAAGGACGCAGACGAGCTGACACCAGCAGCCGCAATCACGTTTGTGGACACATATGCATCAAAACCGCCAATCTGAAAACCAAACTTCTGTGCACCCTCCATCATGCCTGCAAGAAGGGATTCTGTTCCGCCGGTCTTCGGAATATCATCAATCTTGTTGATGTCAACTACAATTTCCTTGTTGTAGCCCTCACTTGTGATATGAATGACACTGCTGTTATTTACCTGCGCCGCACCAATGGTATCAAGGTCTATGCTGCCCGCGATAACCTTCCCTCCGTTGTGGTCTGTATGGTTTCCGATAATCTCTGTCCTTCCGGGCGAAGAGAAGAATTCAGCCTCATCATGCCCGTACTTTTTCCTGAAATTCTCTGCCAGCGCACTGAAACGTCCTGCGCTCTTTGTGCTTTCTCCGTAAACCTTTTCCAGCCTTTCACTGCTTGGGATATTCATTTTCATTTCCTCCTTAAACCTTTATTCTTTTAATTATACACCACCAGTAGACAAAATCCAATAGATTCCTTTGGCAATCCGGGTACCCGGATCTGAAAAATGACCGCCTGCATTCCATTCGAGCGCGCCCCTGACGCCTTCTGGCGCCCCACAGAGCATTTTATATGTTTTTCTCGTGTTATCACCAACTGTTGACAGCAGGCTGTTTTTTGTCTTTTCTTCCTTGCTGCCAAGGCTCAGATAGATACAATCCATTCTGTTTCTGTGAAATGCCGCCCAGTGTGTCTCGACATATTCAAGCCATCCCTTGTACCATAGAGAACCAGAGCAGCTGACCGCACCTGTCAAAAGACTGCACTCCCCATATGCCCACAGACTAAAAAGTCCTGCAAGAGAATAGCCGACAGCATACCGCCGGATTTCCAAAGCGTCTTTTATGTATGACACATACGCTTCATCAATATATGGTATGCATTTATTCATAAGCCATTCCAGCGTTTTATCCGCTTTACCGCCAAACTCCTCATTTCCAAATACCGCCTGTGCTTTCCATGGCGAAAAATCGTCATTCCAGTTCTCTGATTCATATGCCACTATTAAAAACCTGACATTCAGCATCTGTCTCCTCAGGTGTGTGCATACATACGACATAGACGCAGTAATCAAATCTTCGCTTTTCCCAGCAACACCCCAATAAAATATTGAAAGGCGGCATTTTTTACTGCTGCCAGTCTCACTGCCATCTTGACAGATGCGGCAGATTTTATTGTCAATTTCCACCGTTGTAAATTCTTTTCCCATATTTTGATTCCTGCCATTACAATTTATTGGATCGTCTCCATATTTTCCGCCTTTCTGCCTCTTTTATCAGGTTATCCCTAAAATCGGGGTGTGCTATTGCTATCAGACCCTCCGCCCGCTCCCATGTGGAACGTCCTTCCATGTTGATTACACCATACTCTGTCGCCAAAAAGTAAACCTGGCTCCTTGGGGATGTGATGATATCACCGTCAAACTGTGGACGAATGCGGGAATGGTATACTCCCTCCTTATCCCTGTATACCGAACTCATGCAGATAAATGCCTTTCCGCCGCGTGAAGCAGAAGCGCCTATGAGAAAGTCTAATTGACCGCCTGTGCCGCTGATTTGCCTGGAACCGGAACTTTCCGCTGCCACCTGACCATACAAATCCACAGAAACACAGCTGTTTATAGACACCATATTATCTATCTGGGCAATCACACCGGGTCTGTTGACATATTCCAGTGGATAAGCAGCAATACCATGATTGTCATCAACCCACTCATAGAGTTCCGGCGATCCGACCGCACAGCCAAACACGCCCTTTCCTCTGTCTATATTTTTCCTCCGGTTTGTCAGTTTGCCTGCCTTGTACATACTTAGATATGCGTCCGAGCAAAGTTCTGTGTGCATTCCCAAATCCTGAATGTCAGACTCTGCTATCAATTCTCCCAGCGCATTTGGCATACTGCCGATTCCCAGCTGTAATGTTGCTCCATCCACAATATAAGGGAGAATTTTCTGCGCAATCTTACGGTCTGTCTCAGATGGTATGACTGGTTTCGTGCCTGCAAACGGTTCATGCGTCCCCTCCACAATATAATCCACACCAGAAATATGAATGCATTCGTCATATCCGCCATGCACTTTCGGAAGATTTTCGTTGACCTCGACAATGACAATGTCCGCCATACGTGTTATCGGTGCAGCGACGCCCGTGTTAACGGAAAAATTAAAGTAGCCATGTTTATCCATCGGTGAAACGCTTACCATCGCGACATTTACTGTGAGAAAAAACTCATAGTACGCAGCATTGTTGTGAAACACCATGGGAATATAATAGCAGAGTCCCCTGTCACACAGCTTCCGCTCATAGGAAGAACAATGCCAGCTGTGATATATAAAATGCTCCTGACTCTCATCGCACTCTGCCACCTCAATTGGTCCGGATATCAGGTTACCGCGTATTTTCACATCATACAGCTCATCTCTGCGCTTCGCCAGTGCCCTGTCCAGAAGTACAGGCTTGCCAAGACAGCTTGTGTAATCTATCCAGTCACCGTTCTTTATCACTTTCACTGCCTCATCGGGAGTCGTCAGCTTCGCTTTGTATTCTGTTAGAAAATTGTGCAGCATTGTATCACGCTCCATTCTAAATCATCTTTTTTTCCCAAATAACAAGTTCAGCGAATCCTCCATCTTATGCAGGGAATCCACTGCGTCATTGAGGTTTGCCAGTGTCTTTGAAAGCTCCTCGGTATCAAGCCCTTCGATTGCACTGTTCAGTGCCTCAATGTCAACCCCGTTGAGCGTATTGACTGCCTGTTTCAGCGTGTCCGCTGCCTCCTGCAAATCAACCTTTTCCAGAGAATTCCTGACCTGTCTTAAGGTTTCATTCACATTCTCCACATCCACTGCCGCGACCTGCTCCATAACAGGCTGTACCTGTTTCGCAATTGTCTGTACCTGTCCAAAAAGGTATACCCCTCCTGCAAGCAGCAGTATTGTCAGCACAGAAGTAATCATGCACATAATTCTTGTGAATATAAGCTCCCTGCGCAGCCTCTTCATCATCTGTTCCATTGATTTCTCTGTTTCCCCGCCCGTATGGTTCTCACTGTTAGCCTGTTGTCCGCCCATTCCTTTTCCCCTTTTTTATTCCTTATGATATGCAATTTTCAGCGTCATACCATCAATACACACACCTTCACTCCTGCTAATCTGGCACCTGTGCTCTGCTGACACGCCGATTGACTCACCGTCGCGCAGCACCACGTCCTCCTCGATACAATACGCTGCCATACTCATCAAGAAATCCCGCAGTTCATTGGGATCTTCATCACAATCCAATATTTCCATATCATCCTTGCCAAAGCTGTTCATGCCTATTGTATATACATTAAATCCCTTCTCTGTCCTGATAATCCCAAACCACACCAGCCCCATAAGCGGGAACATTCCTTCGTCTATCATCTCTTTCATGGCAAAATAAAACGCTGGCTGGTACACAACACCGTTTGCATATACACCGATGACATTCTCCTGCCTGCATAGCGACGCGACCACTTTTACAAACAGTTCTCCATCCTCCATGGGATTTTCATGTTCTCCCAAAATGGACACAAGTACATTTGCCTGATGTGTTCTGGTAACCTCCACTGCTTCCTTCCACGTATAATTCATTGCTGCATTCTGCTCTGCTTCCCCATCCGGAATTGGTCTGTCCACATATCCCAGAACAACCCGGGCAGAACCCACGTCAAAAATCGCTGTATCAATATCCAGGTTATCGTCACCCTGTTCTTCCTCATCCTCCTGTTCCTCGTTTTCACCCTGTTCTTCCTCGTCAGGCTCGATTCCCCAGTCATTTTTTAAATCCTGCATGAACCGCTCCTTATCCCATGTCTTATCTGACAACAGTATAAAACCCAAAAAACCTTTTATTCTGTTTTCATCGTCCTCATTCTCTCCTGCCTGCCTTGCCGCCAGATCCTTCCAATATTTTTTGAGCCACTCCATACATTCTGAAGCATCCTTCTCGGCTGTCGCATCATTATATTCCTGCATCTCACTGAATACACCTGCATCGCTGACAATACCCAGCATCCATTTTGAAAAAGGTGTCTTTTTGAATTTAAATATCATACACTCAAAATCTTCTTCATCCGTAAATGTTTTGACATACTCAAGCTTTGCCGGCTTTTCCCCAAGCTCTCTTGGGTCGCTCCGCCACTCTGCCAGCTGATCCTTTGCATCCTGAATCCTCTGCTCATCCAATGTTTTATACCTCCTTCAAATTGATTTTTTACATTTTGTCTATCATAACACATTTTCAGGTAAAAATGTAGAAAATTAACAAAAAAACCAAAAAATTTAAAATAATAGTTGTTAATTTTCCAATAATTTTATAAAATAAATATAGTCAGGCAGTCACTATCAGCCAAAATAAAATAGAGAGGTGCGGATTTATATGTTTATACAACTTTTTAGCAACTATCTGGTCGGGCAGTCAGTCCTCACAATTGAACAGCGTGACTCCTTTCAGGAGGAAATACAGAAAACGCGTGTCAAGCTGGGAACGATTGCAGTTGCTGACGGTCTTTTGACAGAAGCGCAGGCTGAGGAAATCAACCATCAACAGACACAGCAGGACCGCCGTTTCGGTGATATCGCTGTAGAACTGGGATATCTGACAGACGATCAGATAACGGAACTCCTCAGTAAGCAGGGCAATATCGCCATGAAATTTTTCCAGCTGCTCACGGACAACCTTGGTATTTCTTTGGATACTATCACAGAGCATCTTGCCGCTTTCCAGAAAGTACATGGATTTACCGAAGCTGAAATCGAAGCTTTGAAAAAGGATGACTTCGATTCCATCATTCCTCTTTTTGCAACTGTGCGGGATCCTGCAATCACAGATCTTGCAGGTCTTGTAATGCGTAACCTTACAAGATTTGTCACCAATAACTTTTATTTTGGCAGAATGAAAAAAGCGTCAGACTACTCATTCAGTATGCTTGCAGGTCAAAAATCAGTCGGCGATTCCTTTGTCTATCTTGGTTTTGGTGCAACCAACGAATTGGACGGTATTATCAGGCTTGCAAAAGACTACGCTCGGACGGTCACAATCTCAAGCAGCGACGAGGTATATGATGCAGTGTGCGAATTTGCAAATCTAAATAACGGTCTTTTTGCATCTGTTCTCAGCGACGATGACATATCCATTGATATGGTTCCGCCAGAAGTCTATTTGAACCAAAAATTATCTGGCAGTGCATACTATATGCCCGTTTATTTCAACGATTCCGAATTTGATTTGATTATCTCCACCGATCCAGCCTTCAAGCCAGGAGACAAGCCGCATACCTTAAACCTGAAAAAAACAACACTAAAGGCAGATACGTCAAGCTCCCTGCCCACTGTCCTCGTTGTTGATGACTCCGCACTTATCCGGAAAATCCTTATTCAGCTGCTAAGCGAAAACGGTTTTAATGTTGTTGGCGAGGCAACAAACGGTGCAGAGGGTGTTGAACTCTACAAAGACCTCGAGCCCGACTATGTAACATTAGATATCACAATGCCTGTAATGGATGGCGTTGAGGCACTAAAACAAATTAAAGACTATGACCCTGAAGCAAGGGTTGCCATGGTTTCTGCCGCTGGTCAAAAGGATAAGCTGATGGATGCCCTGAAAAACGGCGCCGAGCTGTTCTTCACAAAGCCGTTTAATTCACAGGAAGTAATCACAGGATTAAAAAGCTTTTAATATATTGTAAATAAAAAACCCTGAACGATAAAACGCCGTTCAGGGTTTTCATATATTAAAGCTTATAGTGTTCCACATCATAGAGAAGTCTTTCCCACGCATCCTCATGATCCACATAATATAATGGACAGCGTTTACCGCCACAGTCATAATGACGCAGGATATCCTTAGCCTCCAGGTGATACTTGTCTGTCAGCCATACCAGCATGGCGATCAGTGAATCATATGTTTCTGGTGTGAATGAACCGTCCTCCTCAATAAAACAGCATTCTATTGAGATAGAATCCTTATTTCTGTCCACAACAGCATATGCCTCCTCCTCAAGCGGAATACACTGTATAATTTCGCCCTCATAGCCGATTATAAAGTGTGCACTTGCCGCGCGTTCATGTGTTTCGCCGAGACTTTCGAAGTAGCTTCTGTTCTGCGCAGCCGATGTTTTCGGGTTTGCCGTATAGTGGACAAAAATATTATTGACGCTGCCAAGCTTGGTTCCCGGGCGGTTGTATTCGCTGACTGTGAGAAAATCCTCCTGTATCAGCGGTTTTTTTGCGTCTTCGTTGTCATCCACAACGGGAATTTCATTCAGAACGGGGTGAAAAATCATATCATCCTTATCTTCCATACCGGCATTCTGGTAGAGTGTCTTTCCCATAAAAAACGCAGTTAAAGCCAATACCATAATCCATAAGGCTGCAAGACTGCGGTAAATGTACCTCCACCTGCGTCTCGCCTTCTGGCGCCTCAATCCCTGTGCACTATTTGTTCCATTGCGTCGTCTTACTGTTCGTATTGGTTCTACCGCTCCCAAGTTACCCATCCTTACAGTACCTGATGACTGCATCCGTCCTCTCGTTGCGGTTCTGGCATTTCCACCCCTTATCGGCTCTACTGCCCTTGGATTTCTCGTCCTTGGATTTCCAACCTTTATTGGCTCCACTGCCCTTGGATTTCCCGCCCTCGGATTTCCAACCTTTATCGGCTCCACTGCCCTTGGATTTCTCGCCCTTGCAGGCTCTGCCATCCTTGGATTCCTCATTCTTACAGACTCTGCTGCTCGCTGATTCCTCACCCTTACAGGTTCTCCCGTTCTTTGACTTCTTGTCCTTATTGGCTCCACTGTCCTTGGTTTTCCAGTGTTTACTGCCCGCTTCTGTCTGTTCTGATTTTCTGGCGGACTCACAACCTGCCATAATTCCAGTTCCCGCCTTTGACGCGCTTGATTTCCCATAGTACTTCTCCTATAACACCATCTTTTGAACTCCTTTTGAACTTCTTCTGAACTCCCTATATATTAGACGCCCCAAGAGGACAAAAAGTTTCATTCATTTTTTAATCAGCGATTCCCTAAAAATATTATAAATCATAAAGCTCTAATTTTTCTCTAAAATTTTACATATTTTCACAATTGAACCTGATATCCCAGCTTTTTTACAAGCTCCATATCTGTTGCGGCCGTGATTCCGGCAGTTGTAAGCATATCTCCTGAAATTGCGGCATTCGCCCCGCTCTGGAAGCATTTCTCTCCCTTGTCGCCCAGAAGCCCGCGCCCACCTGCAAGTCTGATAGCTCCGTCAGGTATCAGAAAGCGGAAAATAGCTATAATGCGGCAAAATTCATCATTTGTCAGGATTGTGTTGTTTTCATACGGTGTTCCCTTTATTGGATTTAACAGATTGACAGGGACAGACTTTACCCCCAGCTCCCTTAATGTCAGCGCCATGTCGATTCGATCCTCCATCGTCTCGCCAAGTCCCATGATTCCTCCCGCACATACACTTAACCCGGCAGCCTTCGCCGCCTTTAATGCCGCTATTTTTTCATCATAGGAATGCGTTGTACATACTTCTGGAAAATAATTTCTGGAGGACTCAAGATTACAGTGTACCCTTGACGCGCCAGCTTCCTTTATTTTCCGAAACTGCTCCTCGCCCAGAAGACCGAACGATACGCAAATTTGAATATCCACATTGCTGCGGATTTCACGAATGCTCTCACAGACCTGCTCCACCTCCTTGTCACTCAGACTTCTTCCTGAAGTTACTATAGAGTACCGCAGAACACCCTGCTCCCTGTTATGCCTCGCTCCCGCCAGCAGCTCCTCTGTTGACAAAAGCGGATATGTTTCTTTGCAGTCTGTATGATAATGCGCACTCTGAGCGCAATATTTACAGTCCTCCGAACACTTTCCGCACTTACCGTTTACAATTGTACACATATCGAAACGGTTCCTGCACATTTTTTCCCTGATTTCATTGGCTGCCGCTGATAGCTTATCCAGTGGTTCGCCAGACAGTGCTACTGCCTCCTCGCGCGTTATATCCGCGCCTGCGTATATCTTTTGCTTTAATTCTTCCGTAAGACTCATACTCAACTCTCCTCACTGTTAACTATTGTTATAGTTACAGGTTAACATTTTAAAATTTGGAAGTCAATCCCCTCATTTCATCCTACACCACAGTATTTTTCAAACATGCTCTA
This sequence comes from Lachnospiraceae bacterium, assembly GCA_029068555.1. GTDB lineage: Bacteria > Bacillota > Clostridia > Lachnospirales > Lachnospiraceae > COE1. The sequence goes on along the minus strand of JAIECJ010000060.1, from coordinate 50,653 downwards.
GAGCGTGTCTGAAAAATGCTTTCTGCCAGATGTGCGTCACAATTTGTGGGAGATTTGTGCCAAATGAAGGGCGCATAGCGGGCTATGTAACCTGAATTTGGTGCAAATATCACGCAAAGTGGGGCGTAAAGATGGCAGGAATGATTTTTCAAACACGCTCTAGAACTCTGTCCAAAAACGCAAGGACAAGTCCCTGTCCCCAGCCCTGAATCCAGTCTCTTGAAATACTGCGGTAACCGTCAGCGTCATTCATAACCGCTGTTCCGCCAGACACATTCAAAACCCTGCCATCCTGACTTACATTGGAAAGTATACCATTAATTGCCTTATTGATATATTTCGTGTGCAGTGGATTTGCCCTTGAAACCATCGCTGCCGCAATGCCTGCAGAAGCAGAAATTTCCTCATAGGCGCTCTCATCATCAAGGATTGTCCGCCACAGACCATTTTCCGTCTGAAAAAGCTTGACAGCGGACAGCTGTTCATCAAGGGAACCTGCCACATCCATATACTTCGGGTACAGGTAACACTTAGGAAGCGTATCTGCCACCTGCGACATTGTAAATCCTGCCCATGCATTGGCACGTCCCCAGTAAATTCCTGACATATGGTCTTTGGTAATGTTATTATATCCGTGGTAATATAGCCCGGTATCCATGTTCTGAAGATACTTGATATGCCAGTAGTACTGATGCAGCGCATCCCCGATCAACTCCTCGTCCGCGAGTTCGACACCGACCCGTAGCAGAAAAAAAGCTGCCATAAAAAGCGTATCAGCCCAGCACTGCTCCGGAAAATCGTTTCCCGCCGACACGGTATGCTGCAAAACACGGTCTCCAAAACGCAGTGCATCCTTTCTGATATAATCGACCTTACGCATCACAATATCCCAGTATTTCTGTTCCCCTGCCGCCCTGTAAAGGGTTATCAGGCAGTGCCCCATCGCGCAGGCGTTGACCGTCCATACTTTTGGAAGCCCCAGGTCAATCAGTTCGTCCACCCTGTCTTTTAACAGCGCCAAGTACTCCTCATTTCCTGTCTTTTCATAGGCATCAGCAATTCCAAAATATGCCACGCCGCATGGCCAGTCCCATGTCAGATCCATCTTCATTGTCCTTCTGACAATCCTGTCAATCACTTCCAGCAGCATCTGCCTGTCATATTCAAACTTTAACATGTCCCCTCCATTCCGGTTTCTTTATCCTAGAGCGTATCTGAAAAATGCTCTAGCACGTTTATGATTTCCATCGGTTTCTCCACAAACGTTTCCGCCCCATGCTTCATGAGAAATTCCCTGTCACGAAAACCCCAGAGCACACTGATGCAAGGAAGCCCTGCATTTCTTGCCGTTGCAAGGTCTACATCCGAATCCCCGATATAGACTGCCTCCTCCCTGGTTTTTCCAAGCTCTTTCAGGGCAAGATTCACGCTGTCCGGATGCGGCTTGCGCTGTAAATTCTCCCTGTCTCCGATTGCTATGTCCACCTGTGGAAAATACCTGTTATTTAAATCCTGTACCGCCGAATCAATTTTATTGGACACAATGGCAAGTGTGTAACCTTTGTTTTTCAGCATATCCAAAAGCTCTGGTATCCCATCATATGCCTTTGTCGTATCATTACAGTGCTCCCCATAATAACGCTTGAACGCGTCAAACGCTCTGTCAAAGTCCGGGTTGCCTTCCCCGTCAGGCACTGCGCGAACCATTAACTTTTTTACACCGTTTCCTACAAAGCGCCTTACCTCGTCCAATGTGCGCTCAGGCATTCCACAAAAATTCAGTGCATAATTGACAGCTTCTTTTAAATCTTCCAGTGTGTCCAGAAGCGTGCCGTCCAGGTCAAAAACAACAGTTGTTATGTTTTTATTCTTACCCCTCTCTTTATTCAGCTCCGCAAACACTCTGTTATATGCCTCCAGATATGAAATACCTTTCTCCCTACAGACTGCTGCCAGACTCTCATACTCAGGATAAATCCGGCCGCCGCACGCCTTCACTTCAAGTCTTCCCAGACTGGTATTCACCACACGTTTCTCCCTGTTTAATACAGTGCGCTCCATTTCCACCCGCCTGACGCCTATCGTGGTAGTCTCATCAAAGATAATCCGTTCCAGTGTGGAAATATTCCCCTTGTCACAAATGACATTTAGCTGATATGCCGGCCGGTTCTTTTTCATATAGACAGGCGTATAAAACACATCTCTTGCCCCAGCGTCAAAAAGTCTGTCCGTCAGATAGCCAAATGCCTCGCCTGAACAATCGTCAATGTTGGATTCCAGTTTGTAAATCGTATCCTTTTCTTCCGTTATATCTTCCAGAACCATAGCCCGCAGCAGGCTTGCCTTTTCATAATTTCTCTTGCCGGCGCCAATCCCCAATGCCGCCACCTTAAATTTTTGCGGCAGTTTGTCCCCTGTCCTGACCGCCGCAGCGATTGCCGCTCCTGTCGGCGTCACAAATTCTCCCTGCTGCTCCATAAAGTGCACTGGAAGTCCATATGCTTCCATGATATTGGCCGTAGCAGGAACCGGAACCGGAAGAATGCCATGCTGACAGCGCACACTGCCATGTCCCTCATAGAGTTCTGATACCACAACATCTGTTATTTGATATTTTTTCCTGATCATATCCATACACACGGACGCAGATATAATATCGACAATCGAATCCACTGCGCCGACTTCATGAAAATGTACTTCATTGACAGGCTTATTATGTGCTTTTGACTCTGCCTCTGCAAGTATCTCAAAGATTTGAAACGCCAGTTTCTTTGCACCGTCAGTAAGCTTCGCCCTGTTTAAAATCTCTGTTATCTCCGCCATTCCCCTGTGCTCATGGTGACGATGCTCTTTATGATCATGTCCGTGGTCATGATGTCCGTCATCGTGCGTATGGCTATGGTGATGTTCTTCCGCATGATCCTGTCCGTGAAGATACGCCATATCGTGATCATGATTTTCATGCGCCTTGTCAAGCACTACATCAAAATCACATGCATCAATCCCCGCCTTCTGCACTCTTTTTACTGCAATATCAAATCCTGATACAAGCGGTCTGACACTGTCTACTGCCGCATCAAGCACAATCCTGTCTGCACCCAAATCCAGCAGCGCTGCGACAGTCATGTCACCACTGATACCTGCATAACACTCCAAATACAATACCTTTTTCATAGGTTCCTCCCTTCCTCCCAAGGTCTGCAAATTTAGACATAAGCATAAATTTGCCGCATGAAAATCTATGCTTTTACACTTGAGACTGCAAGCCTGTTAATCTGTGTCGCCATATACCCCGCACCGTAGCCATTGTCAATATTAACTACTGCAATCCCGTTTGCACAGGAATTAATCATTGTCAGGAGCGCAGACAACCCATGCAGGTTCGCACCGTATCCCACAGATGTCGGGACTGCGATAACCGGATTGCTGACAAGTCCCCCTATCACGCTTGCCAGCGCTCCCTCCATGCCCGCCACTGCCACCACACAGTTCGCCTCTTGTATTGTTTCCATATTTGCAAGCAGCCTGTGCAGACCGCTCACCCCCACATCATAGACCCGCGCCACATACGCCCCAAAATATTCCGCCGTCTGCGCTGCTTCCTCCGCCACAGAAATATCCGCTGTTCCTGCCGTACAGACTACAATCTTTCCAACCCGCTTTGCCGCCTTTTCCTCTGCGTTGTCTTCCAGCTTTAAAATCCGTGACACACTGTCATACTGAACCTTTGGAAGTACCTTTCTTATGAGTTCATACTGTTTTGTACTCGCCCTTGTCCCAAAAACTTCACCATTTCTCTCATACATTTTGCAATAAATAGAAACCAGATATGCATCAGGCTTTCCGGCGCAATAGATTACCTCCGGAAACCCAGAGCGGATTTCTCTGTGCGTGTCAAGTTTGGCAAATCCCATCTCCTCATATCCCATTCCTGCAAAGGGCTGCCGTCTTAGATACCTTTCAGCCTCATCTGGTGTCATTTCTCCATTCTGCACTTTTTCAAGAATATTTTTTATATCCATTTTGCTTACCACATTCTCCTGCATTTATACCTGTCTTTCCACATGAAATTATTATAATACATCATACAAACGGGCGCAACCATAACTGCTGCGCCCTGTCTGAACAGAAACTATTTATATTCGCTTACTTCGTAGAACGTAACCATCATTATCATGGTGTCCGCCCGCTTTCCGATTACTTTCACTGTCATGCGGTACCATATGTCATCTGTGAGCTCATACTCCATCGGTCCGCAAAAATCTCCCCGCACAATTTTGGCAAACGCCTCGCTGAGAAGCTCTTTTTCCGCCAGCACCCTCCTATTGTGTTCTTCCTCGTTTACACCAATGTCAAATACAATATCACTTTCATACTTCGTGTTGGTTCTGAGCAGCTCAAGCTTTTCATTCCGATACTCATATACGGCAATCGGCGTCTCCAGCATATCAAAAAGTCTGCTGACACTCGACCGGGTATTCCACAGCTCATTGACGATTGCCATATTCTCGTCCGTGCTGCATTTTGCCCCCATTTCCTCTTCCCTTGCAATAAACTTCTCATAATCGGAAACGGTCATTGGCTTCGCGTAATAAAAACCCTGCGCGTACTCACAGCCTATACATTTAAGGAAGTCAACCTGCTCCGGTGTCTCCACACCCTCCACAATCGACGGGAGATGCAGCCACTTTGCCATACGGATAACAGATGTCAGCACTTTCTCTCCCTTCCCGTTAAATTCCTGATCCTGCAGGAATTTCATATCCACTTTCAGATAGTCCACTTCCATATCCTTTAGGACATTCAATGAGGAATACCCGCTGCCAAAATCATCCATCATAATCTTAAAGCCCAGCTGATGCAGCTTGCTCATAGTCTTCATAATCAGATCCTGATCTTCCATAAACGCACTCTCTGTCAACTCCAAATTGAGAAGCTCTGCAGGTATCCGATACTCTGTAATCAATTTTTTAAAAATTTTTACAAGATGCGGATTATAGATATTGACTCTTGAAACATTCACGGAAATCGGATTCGGGTTCTTTCCCTCATCCAGCCATTTACGCAGAAGAATACAGACATGGCGCCACATATACTGATCGAGTCTTCCAATAATACCGTTTCTCTCATATACCGGAATAAATTCCCCTGGAGATATCATCCCCCTATCCGGATGGTTCCAGCGCACAAGCGCCTCCGCGCCATAAGAACGGTCTGTCACAAGATTAATCTTTGGCTGTAGGTATACCTCAAACTGCTCCTCATCAATTGCCCTGTTGACTTCGTTGATAATGAACTGCTCCTGACGCATATCATCTATCATGCTGTCATTATAATAAGCAATATTCTTGTCAAATTTTCCCTTACAGCTCTTTGCTGCCAGAAAAGCCCTGTCATACATTTCTGATACATCCATGTCATAATCATTTATGACATACACACCCCAGGAGACCTTGATATTATAATCCTTATTCACTTTCTTCATGTTAATCTGAAGCGCGTTTATCAGGAGATCAAAATTTTCTTCTTTATACGGCATGCAGACGGCAAATATGTCGTTCTCCAGCCGGCCGTACACAAACTTATCAAACACAGTTGACACCCTGCGCAGCTCGGAGGCAATGCTTTGCAGAACCCGGTCCCCCTCCTTGATTCCATAAAAGTTATTTATCATCTTAAAACGGTCAATGTCAAATCTTGCAAACGCAAACGTTTCATCCGGCTTCTCTGACAAAAGTGTCCGCACTTCCCTGTAAAATTTGAATTTCGTATATAATCCTGTCACTGCATCTCTCTCTGCCATAATCATGCGGCTCTTGTCGATAGCATTCTTGATGCGAAACTGCAAAAGTACCGGATTGTACGGCTTCATGACAAAATCCCACACACCCGCCTCAAGGCACTTCTGCTCCGAATGCCAGTCATCATTTGAAGTCGCTACAATTACCGGAATATTGTCATATTCCCGATGCTTTCCAAACTCCTCCATAAACCGAAATCCGTCCATAACCGGCATGATAAGGTCAAGCACAATCACTGCTACCTTGTCCGTGTTTGCCGCCAGAACGTCCAATGCCTCCTGCCCGTTTGAAGCATCCAGCACTTCATATTCATCTGTAATTACATCTCTTAGCCTTCTCTTAATGACTTCCTCATCATCTACTATCAATATCGTGTTTTTGCTATACATATATGTATCAGCTCCTTTTCCATCCTGAACCGTCCGGCGGATGTTTATGCAAAATATACACAACCTAATTACAATTTTACCGTTTTTCGCATCAATTTGTCAATGCATTCTACAGTTTTTTTCAAAATCGGAAGCTGCAAGGTTACTGTTCTCACCTACACCAAAGTAGTGGGAATCATGCGCCAAAATGCTTGCCTTTTAGCATTTTGTGTGCAAAATCTGTTATAATTCACACCTCAATAACTTATAAGCTGATGAAAACTGGCGTTGGTGTGAATTGTAACGCTGCAAGAAAGGGTATACATTTACAATGAAAAAAACAAACTGGTTAATAAGCATAAGCTTATTAACCAGTTTGTCAGAGACAAATTAAACTTCAACAGTCTAATTCCTGTAACAGTATTCACTTACTGAACATTTGCTGTGTAAACAGATTTTCCGGAATTTGATTCTACTGGTTCAACTCCCATTATCACTCCGTCCTTTGTAACTACATATTCAATGTTTACTATCTGTTTTTTATTTGAACCATCTTTCAGCGTTATTGTTAATTTTACTTTCTGTACTTCATTTGACAAAACATATCCACCGCCTTGCACTATCTCTTGATAAGTGCGGTTTGTTGTTGTCCATTTCGGAACAAGCCAAAATTCGCCTGTATCGGGATCGTTCTGGTAGCCAAGCTCTCTTCCGCCGCTTATGTCAACACTATATGATGGCGCTAAGCGCATCCTGCCGTTATCGCCCTCATATACCACATATGGCTGAAAATCCAATACACCAGTCCTGTTTGCTTTAAACTCAGCAACCTTCGGAAGTACAATGACTGAATAAACTGCACTTACACCACTTCCGTCCATTGCCGTCGCCTTAACATAAGCATACGGATCCTGTCCTGTTAAGAGACCAGATGCAATTCCTTTCACCTCACCTGTATTTTCATTCACGCTAATATATTGCTCGCTGCCTTCCACTACACTCCATTTCACCTTCTGGTTTGCAGCTTTTCCAAAATTATTGCTAACCTTTGCTGAGAGCGTAATCTTTGAACCTACAGATACGATGCCTTCATTGGCGTTCTTCGGTACGATCGTAACCCTTGACATCGGAACACTTACTACAACATTGCATTTTGCCTTCTTGTTGCTTCCGTCTGTCGCAGTACATGTGATTGTCGCTTTACCATTAGAAAGTGCATATATCCAGCCTTCAGAATCCACATAAACAACTCCAGGCGCGCTGCTTGTGTATTCCACAGACTTGCTGTCGCCACCTGTTACCTTTGTTTCAAGCTGCATATATCTTGGTGCATCATAATAGCCAGAGTATGAAAACAAATTAGCTGTTTTCGGCAGCTCAATTTTTGTAATCGGACTTGCCACTGCCTCAAATTTGAAGCTTGCCTTCTGCGGCACTTTTCCTTCCGGAACATCTTTCTCGGTTGCTGTCACTGTGTATACACCATTTGCGCCGCTCTTTACCGATACCTTTCCGCTTGCACTGACTGTCACATTATTTGCAGGTTCCACAGACCAGTTCAATTTTTTACTTGATACATTTGCAGGTGATATGGTCGCTTTAATCGTTGCGCTCTTACCTACTGCAATCTTATCCGGTCCGCTCAGTGTAATACTGTTTGCCAGCTGCTTAACAGTGATTGTACAGCTTGCTGCCTTTTTACTTCCGTCATTGGCAGTTGCCTTAATTGTCGCCTTACCAGGAGCCAAGGCAGTTACCATTCCGTTTGAATCCACAGTTGCAACTTTCTTATTGTTACTGCTCCATACGACATCCTCGAGTGTCCCGCCGTCTATTGTAATATTACTATTGCTTTCTCCTACAAGATTTTGAGAATCACCCGTGTAGATTGTATACTTTGATGTACCAAACTTAATCTTTGTTATCTTCACGTCGCCAAGAATCTTTAATGTAATTTCAGCTGTCACGTCTTTATCGTTCTTGTCTTTGCCAGCTTTTGCCTGAATCACGCACTCGCCAGCCGGGGTACCCTTAGCTACTGTCACCTTACCATTCTTTACTGTAACACCGTTACCGCTAACTACGCTCCACTCAACCTTGTTTCCAGTTCCGAATTTTGCATAGGAAGGCACTACAGTTGCGCTAAGTGTCAGATTCTTTCCTGCTGCAATCTGATTTACTGAATCAGCAGACGAAATGATTACTTCACGTGGAGCAGGCTCAAATTTATATTTCTTTGAGGCAACTTTGCTTGCTTTTCCTGTTACGCGGTTCACTGCTATAACATTCAAGGTAACCTGCTTTGCACCGCCTACATATGCCTTACCACCTGAAAGAGGCTGACCATTTGTGACTATACCATTTTTATAAGCAGGCTTTTTGCCGTTTATAGAATAATATAACTGTACATTGCGCGCACTGCATGTGACAGGAATTTCTACCCATTCATCTGTATAGGTAGTAACATTATTATCATTAATTACTGGTGTCGCAGGCACCGCATCTGCAGCCTGCACTTTTATGCCAAACACTTTTGGTAAATATGTAGTGCCAGAACCTACCTGCGGAGAAGATGACTTATTTACATTTTTCTGCATAACAGAGAACAATGCATCAACTTTTGCCTTCCCGCTCTTTCCTTTCAGCGCTGCCACCTTATCAGAACCAGATAAAATAACTGCTGCCGCACCTACCGCAACAGGACACGCCATACTTGTACCCTGTAAAGATGCATAAGACTGGTCAGAACCATTATAAGTAGAAACAATGTCTACTCCAGGGAATGCCAGATCGACCTTATTGCCATAATTTGTAAAGCCCGCCTTGCTTCCGTCCTGATTCAATGCAGCGACAGAGCATACTTTATCGTATGATGCAGGATATTCATATCCATTTGTCGCTTCGTTTCCAGCAGCTGCGAATATCGCAACACCTGAATTATACGCAGCCTGTATCGCGCTGTTTGCATTTCCGTCATAGTAGCCGCTTCCCAGACTCATATTGACAACATCTACGCCATCTGAAACAGCTTTATTAATAGCGCTTATAATATCTGCTGTCTTCATGGATCCGTTGGCATCCATAACACTATATGCATAAATCTGTGCTTCTGGTGCAATACCAGCTCCTCCCTTTCCATTATTGCCTACAGCAGCAGCGATACCGGCAACGTGTGTACCATGTCCGTTCGGGTCTGTTGTCGTCGCCGCTCCGCTTCCCTGTACCATGGAAAGATTCTGCTTTACATTATCCTTTAAATCCTCATGTGTGCTAAGTACACCGGTATCAATAATACCAATCTTGACCCCGGCTCCCTTATAGCCTGCGTCCCATGCGTACATATCGCCCACATACTCATGTGCCCACTGGTAATATTCACTGTACTCCTGCAGTGCAGGGTCGTTATATTCCTCAAAGAGCTTATAATAGTAGTTTGGCCATACAGCCGGCAGGTTATAGGATCTGCTGGATGCTGCCTTTACTGCCTCACCTACTGTACGCTTCTCACCAAGCCTGATTACCGCTACGCCATTTCCGAAGCTTTCGAGTTCACCGCCAAAGCCTTCTGCAACCGCCTCGGCATCTTCCCTGCTGTCTGTCAGGTATACAACCTCACCCTTTACATACGCATCCGCATTTCCATCGTCGTCCGCAAGCGCTGCGATTTCGTCAACATGCTCTGCAAGGATTGCTTTATCTTCTAACTGTCTCTTTGAAAGCTTATAGCTTTCAGCAAGTCCCGGGAATAATTCATCTGTTTCTTCCTCTGTTGTCGTCTCTTCTTCCGTTGTCGTTTCTTCCTCTGTTGTCGTCTCCTCTTCCGTCGTTATGTCTTCTGTTGTTTCTTCTGTTGCAGCATCATCTGTTGATGTTTCTTCCTCTGTTGCCGCCACTTCCTCGGAAGATGTTTCCTCTGTTGTCTCACTTGGAACAGCTGTTTCTGTTGTTCCAGTCTCTGTTGAAGTTTCCTCTACAGGAGTTGTCTCTGGCTCAGATGTCTCGCTGGTCGGCTGCTCCTCTGTCACTGCCGTACTTTCCGCAGCTTCTTCTGTCGCCTCAGCTTTTTCCGCTGTGTCATCCCCTTCCGGATCTGCTTCTTCAGGCTCACTGCTTATTTCTGCCAGCTCGTCAACACTTGTCTCTGTCTCAAGCTCAGCCACAATACCATCGCTGTTTGATTCAGCCAGAACGGTCATTCCTGTCGAATTCAGAAACATTGATGCCGCTAATATGGCAGAAAATATTCTTGCTTTTTTCAGTTTCATTGATAATTTCTCCTTTTTACTCAATTCCTACATTGCTCCAACATTATTATTGGCCGGTATCAGTCTCAATAGTAAGTTCTTTCAACTGATAAGAGCTGTTGTTCACGGTCAGTGTCGGATACCCGTTAATATCTCCAAGCTCCTGAAGCTCCTGAAACTCCTTGTCTGTCGTAAACACTGCCACACCATTTGCAAATGATGACAATGTTATCCCATAGAGTTCCGCTATCTTTTCAGCATCTTCCTGATTCTCCGCCAAAGCAATCAGTTCCAACTCTTTCTTCTCATTCTCAGAAGAACTTTCAGTTTCAGTGAATTGCGGCATCTGCTGAACAAAATTCTCGTCCACTTTCCGCTTGCTATTGCAAGCTACCAGCAGACTGCCAGCCAGGCCAATACACACCACTCCAAATAATAATGCACCCATTCTGCCCAATCCTTCACCTCCTTCCCCAATAACAAACCTGAAATTGCTTTCCCTAAACTATTCCTTAGCAAATTGTAAAAAAACGCTCCAATGACACCCAATCCGGTTCAAACCATGTCTCTGTCCGCCACCATATTGCCAAAAAATAGTTGCAATCCAAAATATACAGGCAATTTTAACCTATATATTAACATTTACTATTATAAACTTTTTTTTACATTTTTCAATAGAATTTGGTAATTTATTTCAGGCTAAATTTCTATCTTTTCAGGCAGATTTTCCCAAATTTACAGCCCCTTTTTATCAAAGAGGCGAACAGGAATTACCCTGCCCGCCATACAAATTTCAAATTCTATTCTATTCCACTGAAATCACTTTGTAGTCCTGTTCTTCAACCGTATTTTTCAGGACATCGTCGCTGACCTCCGCATTCAGTGTAACCACTGCTGTTCCTGCCTCGTGGCTTACTGCTGCCTCTGTCACCTGTTCTAACGCCTCAAGGCATTTCTTCACCCTTGCCTCACAGTGTCCGCACATCATTCCCTCGATTTTCATTGTTTTTGTCATTTTACTTTCTCCTTTACTCACTTTGTTATCTTTTACAGTCCGTGCCTGCACGCCCGTTTTACCTTTCCGGTCATGTCCTGTGCTGTATATATCAGCCAGATTCAGCCGCAGTGCATTCGTCACCACGCAGAAACTGGAAAGGCTCATCGCCGCAGCTCCGAACATAGGGTTCAGCTGCCATCCAAACAGTGGAATCCACACGCCTGCTGCCAAGGGGATTCCTATGATATTATAGAAAAACGCCCAGAAAAGGTTTTCATGAATGTTTGTCAGTGTCCGGCGGCTTAGACGAATCGCCGCCGGCACATCCTTCAGGCGGCTTTTCATCAGCACCACGTCTGCCGCATCAATCGCAATATCTGTCCCGGCGCCGATGGCGATACCAATATCCGCCCTTGTCAGTGCCGGCGCATCATTAATCCCATCCCCTACCATGGCCGTTTTCCCTTTTTCCATCAGGCTCCGTATAACGCTTTCCTTTCCGTCAGGAAGGACACCTGCTATCACCTCGTCAACGCCTGCCTGCCTGCCGATTGCGTTTGCAGTGCGCTCATTGTCCCCAGTCAGCATTACGACATGGATTCCCATATTTTTGAGCTCTTCCACTGCCTGCCTGCTGTCCTCCTTGATGACATCCGCCACAGCTATCATCCCGACAAGCGTGTCACTTGCAAAGAACAACGGCGTCTTTCCCTCCTCAGCAAGTTTTTCCGATTTTCGCAGAAACGCTTGTGGTATTTCAAGCCTCTCCCCGATAAATTTTGCATTTCCGCCATACAAATGTCTGCCATCCGCCTCTGCGGTTAACCCATTTCCGGGAAGCGCTTTAAATGCCCTCACATCCGGTAAACTACATGTTTTATCTGAAAAATATTCTTTTGCGTACTCATTTACAGCGCGCGCAAGCGGATGTTCACTTTTCTGTTCCAGCGTGTACGCTATGGCAAGCAGTTCATCCGCCGACACACCCTGCGCCGGTATGATGTCAGTCACCTTCGGCTCTCCGCTTGTGATAGTTCCCGTCTTATCTAACGCCACAACCGAAACCTTTCCCGCCTCCTCAAGCGACACTGCGGTCTTAAACATAATGCCGTTCTTTGCCCCCATGCCATTTCCAACCATAATGGCTACCGGAGTGGCAAGACCCAGTGCGCAGGGACAGCTGATGACAAGCACCGATATCCCCCTTGCAAGGGCAAATCCTGCTGTCTGACCAACAGCCAGCCACACAAGTATCGTGGCAACCGCGATCACGATTACCGCCGGAACAAACACGCCCGATACTTTATCCGCCACTTTCGCTATCGGCGCTTTCGTGGCTGCCGCATCGCTCACCATTCTGATAATCTGTGATAATGTTGTATCTTCGCCAACCCGTACAGCTCTGCATCTGACAAATCCTGACTGATTGACTGTTGCCGCCGACACCCTGTCGCCTGCCTGTTTATCCACCGGAACACTCTCACCTGTAAGCGCTGCTTCATTTACAGCGCTTGTGCCTTCAAGGACGATGCCATCCACGGGGATGCTCTGCCCTGGTCTCACCACAAACACATCTCCCACTGATACATCCTCTATAGGAACCTCAACTTCGCTGTCGCCACGCACTACTATTGCCGTCTTTGGGGATATTTTCATCAGACCTTTCAGTGCATCCGTCGTTCTTCCCTTGGAGTGTGCCTCAAGCATTTTCCCGACCGTAATCAATGTCAGTATCATCGCCGCCGACTCAAAATAAAACTCGTGCATATATCCCATAACAGCCATATCATCACCCCGCAGCTGTGCATCTGTCATGGCAAAAAGCGCATAAGCGCTATAGACAAATGCTGCCGTCGAGCCAAGCGCCACGAGCGTATCCATATTGGGCGCCTTATGCAAAAGACTCTTAAAACCGCTGACAAAAAATTTCTGGTTGATCACCATGACTGCTATAGTAAGCAGCAGTTGTATCAGTCCCATAGCGACATGGTTGTTATCCAATGCGGCGGGCACTGGAAAATCCCACATCATATGCCCCATCGAAAAATACATCAGGACAGCAAGAAAACCAACCGAATACCATAACCTGCGCTTTAAAACCGGAGTCTCCCTGTCTTTCAACATTTCCTCCTGCTCCACATACGCACTGCTTTTCGTATTGCCGCTGCCTTTGCGTGCAGCTCCATATCCCGCTTCCTCAACTGCCCTGATGATATCTTCCGGGGCAGCGTTTCCTTCCACTCCCATGGAATTTGTAAGAAGGCTGACTGAACACGCACTGACACCCGATACTTTTGAAACTGCCTTCTCTACCCTGGCACTGCAGGCGGCACAGCTCATACCGGTTACTGTATACTGCTCCATCTCTATCTACTCCTTTTTATTCCTATTATGTCCCAAAATTCCAATATACTATTATTTCATCAGTTTTTTCAGTGTACTGATAAGCTCATCCACTGTCTCCTCTTTACCATCCCTGATATCCTGTGTCACGCATGTCTTGATATGATTTGCCAGAAGTACCCTGTTAAAACTGTTGAGTGCTGCATTCACTGCCGCAACCTGTACCAGAATATCCGTACAGTAAACGTTTTTTTCCACCATTCCTTTGATACCGCGTATCTGACCTTCAATGCGGCTGAGTCTGTTAATCATATCCCTGTATTCTTTTTCAGAACGCTCCTTTGTCTCGTGCACATGGTTTGCGCACACAGTCTCCTCCCTCTCGATTCCTTCATTCATTTTATCTTCCATAGTTTTTCTCCTTTACTTTTATACAATATATACTATACCCCAGTATGGTAAATGTCAAGCTTTTTTTGATCGGGTAGAGCTACAATCCACTACCCGATCAAAAATAATCCATACCCATAAAGTCAAAGAACATTTATCTGGCGACATTCTCCATTTCTTCCCTGACATTTTTCAGACAATCCATGAGCTTCGGAGAAAATTTTCCACACTCACCATTTATAATCATGCTGAACGCCTGCTCCTTTGTAAATGCCTTTTTATAACAGCGCTCACTAATCAGCGCATCATATACATCCGCAACCGAAACAATCTGCGCCGCTATCGGAATATCATCACCCACGAGCTTATCAGGATATCCTCTGCCATCAAAACGCTCATGATGGTGCCTGCATATCTCGCTTGCATAAGCTTTGTAATTGTCATCCCACACTTCATTGATATGGTCCAGCACCTCACACCCCCTGACAGTATGGGACTTCATGCACTCAAATTCCTCATCCGTCAGTTTACCAGGCTTTAGCAGAATATTGTCTGGTATTGCAATCTTTCCAATGTCATGCACCGCGCTCGCAGACTCTATGATGCGCACCTCCTCTTCTGTAAGATGATACTCCGGATAGCGTTTCATCATCTCCCTTGCCAGAATCTGTGTGTATGATTTCACGCGTTTTACATGCTCGCCGCTCTCCAGATTGCGGCTCTCAACCACCTCCGCAAGGATGTCTGTTATCTTTTCGTTGCGTTTTATGAGTTCTTCTGCCTGTCTGCATATCATGTCATATTGACGTTTCAGTGTTTTGGTCTGCGACGCTACCTGCTCCTCAAGGCAATTTCTGTATGCAAACAAATCCGCCACATTTTTCACGCGCTTCATTACAAGCGAATTGTCAAACGGTTTCTTGATAAAGTCTGTCACTCCATAATCAAAACATCTGCGCTCTACATCCACTGCCTGCTCTCCACTGATAACCAGCACTGGTATCCGTTTGAGATATCCCCTCTGTTCTAACAGCTTCATAACAGCATAGCCATCCATAACCGGCATAATCAGGTCAAGCAGCACCACGCAGATTTCATCCGCATGCTGCTCAATCATCTCAATTCCCTGCTGCCCGTTTTCAGCCAAAAGAACCGGATATTCTTCCTCAAGTATCTCTGTGAGCATTTCACGGTTAAATTCTGCATCATCAATTATCAATACTTTGTTTCTCATTCCGTACCCTCTTGTTATTTTATCGTCTTACTGCCTGAAACAACTATGTCGACGAAATTATATCATATACTATTAATCATGCGCAACAAAAATACATCACTTTTCAGAACTAGTACTCCAACCGATCAGAAATTAGCCTCGTGAACCGCCTGTTCCGCACCATTGTGTCGTTAAATTTTAGAATTTTCATATTTTTCATTGAATTTCCTATGATAAAGTGCGATACTATATCGGTAAAGAAGTATTCAGAAATAAAAAGGAGATGCAGCAATGAACAATCTGACAATTCCAAAGGATTATCATTCGGCACTAAATCTGCATGATACACAGATTGCCATCAAAACGGTAAAAGACTTTTTCCAAAACCAGATATCTCAACATTTGAATCTCACACGCGTATCGGCGCCGCTTTTTGTGGATCCGCTGTCTGGTCTGAATGACAATCTAAATGGTGTGGAACGTCCTGTCAGTTTCGATATCAGGGAACAGGACGGACGCATCGCAGAAGTTGTCCAGTCACTTGCCAAGTGGAAACGCTATGCCCTCAAAAAGTATGGTTTCACAATTGGAGAAGGCATTTACACGGACATGAATGCAATCAGACGCGACGAGGACACGGACAACATCCACTCTGTCTTTGTAGACCAGTGGGACTGGGAAAAAATCATCAGCCGTGAGGACAGGAATCTTGACACCCTCAAAAACACTGTCAGGAATGTCTACAAGTGCCTTCAGAATACTGAAAAATATATGGCGATACAGTACGATTACATTGACGAAATACTACCTGATGACATTTACTTTGTCACCACAGAGGAGTTAGCCGAAATTTTTCCTGACAACACGCCAAAGGAGCGTGAATACTACATAGCAAAGGCAAAAGGCGCCGTCTGCATTATGAAAATTGGCGACAAACTGGAAAACGGCAAACCGCATGACGGCCGCGCCCCTGACTATGATGACTGGGCATTAAACGCCGACATTGTCGTATATTATCCGATCCTTGACATTGCACTTGAGCTGTCAAGCATGGGTGTCCGTGTTGACAAAGACTCCCTGCTCGCACAGCTGGAAAAAGCCGGCTGTCCGGAACGCGCCAGACTTCCTTACCAGAAAGCAATCATTGATGAAGAACTTCCATTTACCATCGGAGGCGGAATCGGTCAATCCCGTATCTGTATGTTCTTCCTCAGAAAAGCCCATATTGGCGAAGTCCAGTCCTCGCTCTGGCCGGATAACATTGCCAGTGAATGCCTGAAAAATGGCGTACAACTATTATAATTGGCAGGAATAATTTTTCAAACACGCTCTAGCACAAAACAGACAGGCAGCTTTCGCAATCACACCTGTCTGTTTTGCCTAGACAGGTATCTACCTGATTTCAGCGCCCTTTTTTAGAATCAGCTTATTATTGTACATATCCACATCTGCTCTTTTCATGGTATCCCGCAGCGACTGGTCCTTATCAAAATCATAGATGCAGCACCCTGACGCGATTCCCATTTTCAGGTCACATCCAGGTATGCGAAGCTTGTCAATATGCTGTTCCATCTCTTTTTTTACAGACTTAAACTCACCATAGTTTATCTTTTCGACAATCCCGCAAAATTCATCGCCGCCAATTCGGTATATGCTCCCATATTTTCCAAACATGTCTCTGATAATCTCGCTGCTGATCTTTATGTAATAATCACCCATATCATGACCAAGCCTGTCATTAAAAAGCTTTAGATTATTCAGGTCGAACATGATAATTGCCTTGTTCTCACACTTCTTTCCAACACAGCTGTCCATATGCTTCTCAAAAGCAGCCCTATTATAGAGCTTTGTCATCGGATCAACCGCTGCCTCCTCCTTGATATTCTCCGCCTGTTTGCCAATACTCACCAGACGGGCAAAATCCCAGATAAGCGCCATCAGAACTGCAACAACATACACAAAATATCCGACCCTGCTGTAAAGTGCAATATCTGGTGTATTTGTAAAATAAAAACGATACACATCCACCATGCTCATAATAACCAGCACAAACATAAAAACTGTATGCGCGATATACGTCATGCGTTTCCCTTCATTATATGTCCACGCTTTCGTCTTCCAGCTCCGGTACATATTCCGTACTCCGATTACAACCACATACATTCCAAGCACCATAATCATGAGATTTGTCGGCAGTACAGTATCCGCATAATCCGCAATGCCCCATAACTGCAACAACGTTGTGATAACCGTGTCTGCCAGCGCGAACCACGTTATGATGCTTAAACACTTGGAGCGCCCCTCATGGAATGTAATATTTGTGAATACTGCAAAGGGAACAATGGATGTCTTAAGGCAAATATAGGACATCCAGACCCACAGCAGCAGATGATCCACATAAAACGAATAAAAATTTGCTTCCAGCAAGGACCAGATACCACGCACCACTGCAAACATTCCAAGCCACGGAAGTCCACTGCTCAGCATCAGGCTTCGCCCCGCGACAATCCACAAAACAATAATTATAAGACCAATCGCACTGCCAATTGCGCTGAAACAAATAAGCATCAGTTTTTCCTTCATGTAGCTGTTGGTGATTCCCTCCACTGTACCTGCATACATGACTGGCACCATCACCTGACCACTGCCATAACATTGCTGCAGCTCAAGTGTAAGCGTTTTTCCTATGTCCTGTGGATGCAAGTCTACAAAAAGCCAGCTGTTCCCCGGCATTTTACTGTGCGCAGCAGTATTGTTTTCAAAAGAAAGCACCTTCTCGCCATCAATGTACGCATGGACTATCTTTTGAAAGGAAAATATTCCGACAGCATTATTGTCATCCGTCACATCTCCAATTTTTCTTGAGAGCCATATGGTATTATTGTCAGATGTCTTTACGGCAGTGGGAAGTTTGTCATAATAAGTGGTCTCACCACTCGTCGTTATTTCCCAGCCACTGTCAAGCAGTATTCTGTCAGACCTTTTACTGGTCTGTCCCGCATTATTGCGCATGCCCCAGAAACACACTCCAAAAAAAAGCACAAGGACAGCCATCTCTACAATATATGTTCCCATAGCTCTTTTATTTCCAGTCATTGACATCTCTCCTTTGCATATGCCTGAGCACAGAACATTCCAGTTTCCCGACTGATATAAAATTGTGCCCTGTGGCATAGAAATCTGTCTGTGTCCCTGCTATTTCAAACACCTCATCTTCCAGATCCAGTTCCCATTCCGTTTCTGACACAGCTGTCACTTTAAACCCATCCTTATAGCGCGGATATGCTGCCGGAATCGTCTCCATAATGCCCATACATTCCTCTGGTCCACAATCTGGAAAGTTAATATTCCATATCTCATGCGCAGATATCTTCCTATCCATTAAATCCCTCAATACCCTTTCAAGGCAACTGTCGGCAAGCGCATAATTTTCTCTCCCTGCAGAAACTGCTATCCCCTTTATTCCCTGATATACAGCCTCCCTTGCGGCTGCTACTGTTCCGGAATATATGGTATCATATCCCATATTATGACCATTATTGATACCTGAAATCACCACATCCGGCCTTTCCGGAAGTATCGCATGTACTGCTGCTTTCACACAATCAGCAGGCATTCCGCTGCAGCTGTATGCTGCTTTTACACCAAAAGGAAATGGTAAACGTCTGATATGCAGCGCCTTGCCGACAGTGATGCTGTGCGAAACTGCGCTTCTCTGTCCCGACGGTGCCACAATATATACCTCATCCGATATTTTTGTCACTATTTCAGCCAGTTTTTTTATCCCTGACGCACCGATTCCGTCATCATTTGTTATCAGTATCCTCAACCCGCATCCTCCGCATAATTTATATATGAAACCGTCTTTTTAACTCCACACGCGACCTCCTGCCTCCGATAATAACTGTTCCGAGCAGCAGGATCACAGAAACATTCAGTGCAATGATTGATACAATCGGTTCTGTAATAATCTGAAATCCATTCAGAACAACAGCTACACTGCTGCAAATTACCATAAAAATCTGCAGCATCAGATAGCTCTGCCAGTTCTTACGGTTTATGATCATCAACACCAGTATTCCTGCATCTATCAGCAATATTCCTGAAGGCAGCACATAATTTACAGACCATCCATTATAGCCTACAGAAAAGTCTATCGCCACAAACATAATCACCGCAATAATCGTAAGCACCACCGTTTTTGCAATATAACCGCTTGTGCCCAATATGGCATATTTGATAACTATATAACCAAACAAAAGAACAAGTCCGCTGATCATGTACACCAGTGACTGCACATCGGAAAGCATACATATATTTATGAGAATGATCTCAGTCACAACAGCAAGAAACAGGTAAATTCTGGAAAACAATACAAGATTTCTTGTTTTTACCCTGATATCCGGATACATATTTTCCATCTCCACTGTCTTATCGAGCACTGTATTACACAGAGGACAACGTTCTGTCTCGTCAAGTACCTCTATATTACATTGTCTGCATTTACTCATAATTCACCCCGTTACTTTCAATCTCCACACGTACACCGTCCCCGGCAATTTTCCTGAAAAATCCACGCTGTATCGACGGATCGGCAAGGTCATAGCTAAAGCTAAATACCAGCGTGCTCCCGTAAGAACAGATATTGCCTTTGATGTGCTGCCCCTTGGACATGGCAAGACATGAGTGAAACATTTCCACATACGGCTTATATGCCTCATCAACCGTAATGCTTCCGATATTTGTTATGGTAGTAGTATTTGCAAGCGCCGACTGCCTATAAACTACCCTCATTGCAATATTCTTTATCAATAGCGGCGCCGCCCTTGCCACCAGAATTTTTTCGTTCGACACATTGTATGAAAAAAGCCGTTCCAGATTTTCTTTATGAATCTGCTGTGTCAGGCTGTTTTTTACAATGTCCAGCACTTCTTCGAAAGTATATTCGTCCTTGACAGGATGGAACTCCGCTGACACCATAACAAAAAAATTCTTGGTCGTAATGGAATTGAAATATGGCCGGAGATTTACGGGAACTGCCACTCTTACCGGTTTATTCGACGGCATGCTGTGCATGCATTCCTTGTAGACGCTCCAGACAAACACAGACACCAGATATTCGTTGATGCTCGCTCCATAGCGGTGACACACTTCCTTAAGTTCTGGTACCTGCATATAGCCATGCATGATTCCAAACTCACCAGGGCTTAACCGCTCGCCATTCACGAGGTATGCTTTTCTGGTCTGATACCCTTTCTCGGAGCTCCTCCGATAATTTTTCAGAAAACTGTCCTCCCTGTTTAACGAAGTACTGCTGGCAAGCGAATCCCCTTTTGTCCCTTTCAGCTCTGGATGAGCCAGCCGCAGATACTGATATGTCAGTTCCTTTATGAAATTGATACCGCCCATCCCGTCTGTCAGCACATGAAATACTTCCAGATTAATGCGGTATCTGTAATATGTGACACGAAACAGATAACTGTTGTTTCTGTTCGGATAGATGTATCTACATGGAAAAGTTGTCTCCTCCCGCACTTTCGGCGCAGGTTTTCCGTTTTCCTCAAAATAATACCAGAACACTCCCTGCCTGAGCCTGAGATTAAAGCCGTCAAACTTAGGCAGCACAATATCCAGCGCCTTCTGCAGCAGTTCCGGATTAATCAATTCCGTAAGCGTTACACTGATGCGGTATACATTACTCATGCTCTCTCCGGCAATAACTGGAAAAAGATGGGCAGTATTATCCAACTTGTCCCATCTAATCTCCCTTGTCATTCCTGCCTCATTAAGCAGCTTTACCCTTTTCTCTTTCTTCTCTCCCTGTTCTCCTTTTCCATTTATCTGATCAGAATCTGTTGTTTTTTTCTTCATAGATAACCCCATTTCCTATATACTATCTCTAGTATACTCTTAAATGCGGTCTGTATCAAGAAAAAATAATTTAGTTAAGCGCTGCTTTCCTCACACGCACTCGTACTGGCATTCCAACAAGCAGACTGAGCGCGATTTTCATGATATCCCCTGCGATAAACGGAAACACTCCGGCAGCAAGTGCCGCTCCGAAACTCATTTTTGCCTGATATGCGAGCCAAACTGTCCCAAAAACATAACACACTACTGTTCCCACTAACATCCCAATAAAACATGGTGCAGGCTTTCCATCCCACCTGTCAACAAACCAGCCGCAGATGAGCGCCATAAAAACAAATCCGATCAGATAGCCGCCTGTCGGTCCCAAAAGTTTCGCCGGTCCGCTTGTAAAAGCCGAAAATACAGGAAGTCCCACAAGTCCCAGCAAAAGATAAACACAATAACTGACTGTCCCGCGTTTCATTCCCAGCAAATACACGGAAAAATAAACCGCAAGATTCGTAAGGGAGATAGGAACCGGGCTAAACGGCAGCGGCAAAGACAGCGGTCCTGCTATGCAGGTTATTGCCGCCATAAGACCAATCATGGTAATTTCTTTTGTTTTCGTATTCATTTTTCTTTCCTCCGTCCTCAATTGTTAACCTTATCAGCAATTAAAGTTTACATTTATTTTCTCCAAATGTCAATACCATAACTATTTATAAAACAAAAAACTCCTCCGTTTCCGGAAAGAGTTTTCTGAAATATACTTAACATTGCAGTGGAGATAGCGAGACTCGAACTCGTGACCTATACGTTGCGAACGTATCGCTCTCCCAGCTGAGCTATATCCCCATGAACAAAATTATAGCATAGTTGAAACAGAATGCAAGTCCTAAATTTACAAAACAAAATTATGACTGTATTTTCTGTGAGCACTGTGTTATACTTTTTTATATACGCAGCGCTGCCAAAGGAGGTTCTCTATGCACTCAGTCATAAAAATTCTAGAAGTAATACTAACCAACATCGTCGAAATCAGCACCATCCTTCTCGAACTTTTCGGTGTTGCCATTCTTGTTTTCACAGCAGTAAAATGTTTCTGGTACTGGATCAAACAAGATTCAAAAATCAGACTGGAACTGGCGCAGGGCATCGCACTATCTCTTGAATTTAAGATGGGCAGTGAAGTTCTACGCACCGTCGTCGTGCGAGAATGGGGAGAACTTGGCATACTTGGTGTTATTATCCTGCTGCGCAGCATTCTCACTTTCCTGATACACTGGGAAATCAAACATGAGGAAAAAGCGCTGGCCCTGGGCGACAAGAGCAAGCACTAAAGAACTGTTGTTACAATTCACACCAACGCCAGTTTTCATCAGCTTATATGTTATTGCGGTGTGAATTATAACAGATTTTGCACACAAAATGCTAAAAGGCAAGCATTTTGGCGCATGATTCCCACTACTTTGGCGTAGGTGTGAACAGTAACGAACTGTTGCAAGAGCGGTAACAAAAACAGCCAGAATACTTTCCATACTGGTACTTTTGTGCTATACTTATAGGAAACGCAAATATTATTTGCTGTTTACTAAATATATTCCAAATTTGAAAAAGGAGGTCTGCCTTATGACTATTGGCAATATTCCGGGATTCTATCCCAGCTATTCCACATATACAAATTCAATGGCTCCTGTCTCCAGACCTGCAGAAAACAGCGCTGACTCTAATATAGTAAATCCTACCAGCAAGCCAGAAGAAAAGGGCTCTAACCCAGATGATGTCAAAAAAGCCGGTCGTCGCTCTGCACCATCTGAGTGTGAAACATGTGCGAACAGAAAATATCAGGACGGATCCGACGAGGGCAATGTTTCTTTTAAAGCCGCTGCTCATATCTCTCCGGAATCAGCAGGTGCGCGTGTACGTGCCCACGAAGGAGAGCACGTATCAAATGCATACAAAAAAGCGGCGCAGAAAAACGGTAAAGTATTAAATGCCTCTGTGACAATTCATACCTCCATCTGTCCGGAATGCGGACGGACTTATGTGTCCGGCGGTGTTACCAACACCAAAATCAAGTACTCTGACGAAGACAACCCATATACCAAAAACCAAAAGCAGATTGATGCAGCGCGGTATAAAGGCGCCAATATTGATTATGCCGCATAAAAGTGGATCCCTTAATATAAAACTTATAGAAAGCAGGTAATATGTGCCTGATGATCTTATTTTAAAAAGTTCCATTGTCAGTCTTATAGCAACTGACAATGGAACTTTTTCTTTTTATAGACTTACCAGAACTACATTCTAGCCTGGGCTGCAACCTCTGCTGCGAAATCATCAACCTTTTTTTCAATTCCTTCGCCTGTCTCAAAACGCACAAATCTCTTAATCTTGATATCTGTTCCGTTTTCCTTGCCGACAGAGTCAACATACTGCTGGACAGTCTGCTTTCCATCCTCTGCCTTCACATATACCTGCTCAAGCAGGCATACTTCTTTGAGCTCTTTGTTGAGACGCCCATTCACGGCACCTTCAATAACCTTCTCAGGTTTTCCTGCCATCTTAGGATCATTCTTAATCTGCTCTGTAATAATTTCTTTCTCATGCGCCTTGTACTCCTCAGATATTTCGCCTGAAGAAACATACTTCGGATAAAGCGCTGCAACTTGCATTGCAAGGTTTGTAAGCGCTTCTTTCACTGCATCATTTACAACTGCTGTCTCAGCTTCCACAATAACGCCAATCTTTCCACCGCCATGTGTATATGTCACTACGCAGCCATTCTCTGCTACCACTTTCTCAAATCTTCTGATTGTCAGATTCTCACCAATAACTGCAATTTTCTCAACCAAAGCATCTTTAACGGTCTTTGAAGAATCCTCATTCCAGGCTTCTGCAAGAAAAGCATCAATATCTGCTGCTGATGTTGAAAGCGCCTGCTTTGCAACTGCTGCAACATAATCCTGAAACTGCTCATTCTTTGCAACGAAGTCTGTCTCAGAGTTAACCTCTACTACTGCCGCTGCCTTGTCGCCATCTGTCATAACCTTGCAGAGACCTTCTGCCGCAATACGTCCTGCTTTCTTTTCTGCCTTAGCCTGTCCGTTCTTTCTCAGATACTCAACAGCCTCATCCATATTTCCGCCTGTCTCATTCAGTGCCTTCTTACAATCCATCATTCCGGCACCGGTCATTTCTCTCAACTCTTTTACCATTGCTGCTGTAATAGCCATTTTATATTCCTCCTGATTTCCTATATATTATACCTGATTACTCTGCTACAGCCTCTTCCTCAGCAGCTTCTTCTGGTACGACATCCGTCATCATCTCACCCTGATTTGCCTCAATAACTGCATCAGCCATTGCAGATACGATTAACTTAACAGCTCTGATCGCATCATCATTACCAGGAATTACGTAGTCAAGTTCTTCAGGATCACAGTTTGTATCAGCAATACCGATAAGGGGAATGCCAAGTGTATGTGCTTCCTGCACGCAAATTCTCTCCTTCTTCGGATCTACTACAAAAATTGCATCAGGAATCTTTGTCATATTCTTGATACCGCCAAGATTTTTCTCAAGCTTTTCCCATTCTTTCTTAATCTGGATAACTTCCTTCTTAGGAAGAACATCAAATGTTCCATCCTCTGCCATTGTCTCAATCGCTTTCAATCTTGCAATTCTGCTTCTAATTGTCTTAAAGTTTGTAAGCATTCCGCCCAGCCATCTCTCATTTACATAGAACATCCCGCAGCGCTCTGCCTCTGTGCGCACAGCATCCTGCGCCTGCTTCTTTGTACCAACAAAAAGAACCGTACCACCCTGTGCTGCAATATCAGCAACAGCCTTGTATGCCTCGTCAACCTTTCCAACGGACTTCTGTAAGTCAATGATATATATACCGTTTCTCTCTGTGAAGATATACGGAGCCATCTTAGGGTTCCATCTTCTTGTCTGATGTCCAAAGTGAACACCTGCCTCCAACAACTGCTTCATTGAAATAACACTCATGTTTTACCTCCATTTTCTGCGGAATTACCGCGCTTCCGCCTGCTTCACCTCTACGGGCTACCGAATCCTGCAGACGCAATTATGTGCGTCACTTTAGACATCTTACTTGTCTGTATGCATATGGCATGGACCATAAATCGGCAGACGTGAATACTATTATACTGTTACAGTCATGGCTGCAATACCCGAATACAGCCACAACATTAATAATATAACACAAAAAGACCTCCTGTGCAAGAGGTCTTTCAATTATTTTCCTGTATTATTTTCTTGTAAGCTTCTCAGCAATCTCCTGCCAGCTGTCTGTCGCACTGATATTTTTTGTACCTGTACTAAGCTTCTTATCGTATCCATGCTGCATCAAAAAAGCATCATACTCGTCGGCATTCTCGATCAGACCTGCATTGTATAGCTTTCTCGATATGGTTCCTGAGTCATCTCCCTTCGAAATCGTAATCTGAATACTGTCTTCCGATACTTCCCCCTCACCATCCGGCGCCACTATTACAGTCCCCGATGAAGATTCCTGTTCTGCCCCTTCTTCTGCCGGCTGTGTACCTGTCGCTTCGTCCCCTGGTGCCACACTCTCTGCCGGATTCTCCGTCATGTCTGACCGTTCCGTATCTCTTGCCTCATCCAGCACAGACTGAATCTCTGACTCTTTTTCCTCATTCCTGACAATAACCGGCTGTGTCGTTCCCTCGGGCACTGCTGTCTCGGCATCTTCTTCACTGGGCTCTGTCTCATCCACAAGCACACTTTCTTCCCCGATACCATATTCCTTCAACACTGCCACTCTTGCATCTGCCACAGCTTGTCTGTTATAGGCGCCCATGACTGCCGCAGTCATAATGACACCAAGTCCCAGCCCCCTTATCATATACTTGAACTTCATCTATACAGCCCCCTTGAACAGATTAATCACCAATTTCACCTCTCCTACGCCAAGCCCCAGCTCCTTCGCAATATCCACATTTGAAAAGCCCTCCTTATGGAGCCGGAGTATTCTATCATTATTGTTTTCTCTCAAATCATCGGCAGGTGTCTGTCCCACAAATGGCTCCTGCTGCCTCTTAATATTTACTGTATCCTCAAACACAACTGGCTGTGTTTCTTTCTTCACAGGTCTCTCAATATGCGGCGCCTGTTCCGCAAAAGAATAGACCTCAATCGGTCTGATGTCCGCCGGCTTTACATCAACCACTGTCAAATCCTCAGGTCTTGAACCAAGCGTCTGTAGCTCAGCTGCACTGACAGTCATATTGCTGTTTTCGTCCACAGGCTTCATGTCATTCGAAGTAACGATATCAGCTGGTACGATTTCCACGCTTTTTACAACCAACGGACTTAACTCCACTGGCGTATTCACTTCCGCTTTTGGCTCCTGATTTACAGCAAGCGCATGCATATCCACAGAATGATAATCCGGACGGTTATCTGAGCGAAAATCAGCATAAAAATTCATGGTGCGCATATCAACCTGGCGATGCATCGGCATATCCTGCTGCATCGGCAGAATCAGCCTTGCCATCTGACGACGAGCATACTCCTTCTCCTGCGCATCCTTATCCCATGCATGATCCGAAAGCCTGTTTCTCTCCACTGATTCTGTTTTTTCCCTCTCCTTTGCCTCGGCATCCTCCTTTGCCTTGACTGCAAGAGCAATTGCTGCCGCATTGGCTGCCTCCTCGGCCTCCTTGGCAGTCTTATCCACATGCTTTACTGTTTCTTTAAGATTATTATGCTTATCATTGAGCATATCATACAAAAAAATTACTTCCTGGTGGGATTTATTGATATCGGCAAGCACTGTTTCCGAATACTCACTAATTGCCATTATTTTTTCATTTGAAATCCGCTCCGATGCACGTTCCGTCTTTTCTACTGCATACTCCAGCGTCTCATCCACGACTTCCGTGACGCGCTCTTTTGCATCTTCCATCTCTTTCTCAATAAAACTTCTAACCAACTCTGCATCCACCTGCTGGCCTTCGTCCTCTTTATCCACTTTTCCCTTAATCAAAAAACTTCCTGCAAAAGCACCAGCTCCAAATATGAGCAGCGCTATCTCTAACCAATTCATTCGCTACCAAACCTTTCCAATTCGTAATCCTGTTTCCAATATCGCAAAACGACATTCTACGCTGCTTAAGGGTTTCCTTTATCTGTAAACTGTACGTCTATATCTTTATATCAAAGCCTCCCTCAGACTTTGTGACGACCTTTCCGTCACCCTTTAACTTCTTTCTGCGTTTTCCTCCATCACCAGAATATCCATTATGTCCCTTTTCCTTGGCATCAAAGCGCTCCTCCTTAAACAGTGCCTCATCCGAATGCACTACTTGTCTTGCCCTTTGCTGCTCTTTTTTCTCCTCCTGAACCTGGATATTTCCTTGATCCACCATCCCCTTTTCCACCTGTTTTACCTGATTGTGCAGGACATTGTCGGTCTGTTGTATGCTTCCGTTCAGTAATATTGGACTAATTGCCATCTATTATCCCTCCCTCTTGAAAGCTTATCCGCTTTATTTTAATACATTTTCCCCAAAAAGGCAATAGCCCCTACAAAGTTGTAGAGGCTATATCTGCACCTTTTTTAATCAGACTGCAGAATGTATACTCGTTTTTAATATTCATAGTGGCTCCCGAAATGCTTACTGAAACTCCCTGATACATGGTGCCACGCACATTAATACGCGCCATACCCTCATTTTTCAGCATCTTATCCAGGTTCTCAATTTCTTTTAACTCCTTCTGTATCTTTGCCTGTGCCTCTACCAGTGTCGTCTGAAGCATTCTGGCATTTTTTATCTGATCAGGAGTAAGCTTTACACCAGCTTTTAACTTTTTAGTCGTATCTTCGAGAACTTTCTTCATCTGCGGTATTGTTTTTGACTTCTCACCGACACTTTTTTGCAGCTCTGCAAGCCTTTTTTTAGCGTCCAGATCCGTCCCAACCTCTACGATTGTGGCAGCTCCCATCGGCGAACCTACATTTCTTGCATTGACAATGCTCTTTGCAACAATCCGTCCTCCAGTAATAAGCCCCTTACCTGCATCTGCATTTACTGTTGTTCCTGCCGAAACCTTTGCGTTCAATATCTGCTCAGCCTCAACAAACCCTTCCGCCTCCACTTCAGCAGCAGAAATAAATTTCGCAACAATATTTCCGCCTGCCTTAAGTCTTCCTTTATTCTGTCCATGCATACCGCGGGCAATAATAATATCTCCGCCTGCCTCTATCACAGCGCCCTCCACAACACCGCTCACAAAAACATTTCCTTCTGTCTTAATACTGAAGTTCTCGCACACATTTCCCTTTACTTCTACATTTCCATGATACTCTATATTCCCCGTAGCGGTTCCTACATTCTCCACACTATATACATCTGTGACAAAAACCGTTCCGTTAACCAGCGACGCATGACCATCGACCATGCTTTTGAGCTGCAGCCTGTCCTCTGATATCTCAAGGTTTCTCCCATGCGCAAAGGTTATTTTGTTCACCTCTCTCGCCAACAGAATATTTCCATATACATCAAATCCGTTCTCGCCCTTTTCCTCGGGAATAATCTCTGCAAGAACCTGCCCCTGCGTACACTGATGCAGTTTATTTAGCTTAAAAAAATCTACAGTCCCATCTTCCCTCAATTCTGGGCGTGAATTATTATTTGTATCAAAGTGATATATAATGGAAGCATCACGTCCTGCCGTAGGCATTTTCCCTTTAGCAATAATAATATCTGTGCAATACGGTCTCTGCTCAAGCGCCATTTTTATCGCTTCTTCATCAATTCCTGCTTTTACCTTCGCCTTGTTCATAAGCTCCATGACATGTGCTTTACTTGTAGGCAGTCCACCTGCACTTGGCGGATACATTCTCAATACAGCCGTCATCTTGTCAGCCATCACCTGAATGTCACATTTTTCATCCACTGGAGCCAATTTCATTGGAGTCAAAAAAAGGACTGTTTCTTCCTCTCCTAATGAACAAAGAGCCGAGTTAAGTGCCACAACATCATAAGGTACACCAATTGTATTAAGATACTCTTTTAGTTCAGCCTGCCGTATCCTTTCCCCGTCCCCAATTGGGGGAGAGAGCAGCAGATTTACTCCTTTTTCGTCTATCTGTAACTGAAAATATCCATTCATATAAATCTCCATTTCTGCCCAGACCCGCAAATTTGGACACAAGCACAAATCAACCGTATAAAAATAGTCTCTGGTCTATTACACGAACCTGCATCCATGTAATGAATGTACTTATTGCTCCAATATTCCGATATAGTTTCCCATCTTAGTTTTCATTTTTTGAAGTGCTTTTGTGTGCAGCTGAGAAATCCTTGATTCTGATACCTCCAGCACACGGCTGATTTCTTTCAGCGTAAGTTCCTCATAATAATAAAGAAGAATTACTTTTTTCTCTTTCTCTGTCAAAAGTTCCAGCGCTTCCTGAAGCACCTCCTTCAACTCATTTTTTTCTATCACACCCTCTGGTGTATCAAATCCCGAACTGATACTCCTGTCCGCCGAAATGTCATTTCCCTGTTCCACATACTCGTTCAGGGATATCATATTGTCTGCCTTAACCTGAGTCTGCCAATCCAGCAGTTCATCTTCACTGATTCCCATATATGCCGCAATTTCAGCATCTGTAGCTGGTTTTCCGTTGCGCCGTTCAAGCTCTTTCATTGCCGTATCAAGCTGCTTCTGGCGCTGCCTGATGGTACGTGGTATCCAGTCCATCTTTCTGATCTGATCAAGAATTGCTCCACGGATACGCAGACTCGCATATGTCTCAAACTTCACTTCCTTGCCCGTGTCAAACTTATCTATGGCATCAATCAGACCAAATACCCCATAACTTACCAAATCCTCATACTCCACATTGTAGCCAAGGTACATGCTCAGTCGTCCTGCTACTACCTTTACCAACGGTGCATACTCCAAAATAAGCTTCTCCCTCAAATCTGAAGTTTTCAGTCTGGCATAGTCTTCCCAAAGTCTTTTACGCGCTGCATCGTTCATGTTATTCCCCCGTTATATAACAGTCCAGACATTTTCCCCTTTATGAACCTGTCTGAACTGTTTTCCCGTTATACAATGTTGTCTATTTTAATTATTTTCTTCAGAATAGCCATCCTCATAGTCTTCCATTTCGGATGTGGTATCCTCCGCTGCATAGTCATGAAGCTCCTCGTCAGAGTATCCCTCTGAATAATCATTTTCCACATCTTCTGACATAAAACCATCCGCATCCACACCTATCTCTGAATTTTCCTGCCCGTCACCCTCAAATGCCACAACACTTCCGGTTAAATCCCCGTTCTTCTTTGCTTCCAGAACCATTTTATCAAGTTCCAGCGCAGGTATAATACGGGGTCTGATAGATGCATAAAGATATCTTGTCACATCGCCAATAATATAAAATACCACCAGCACTATCAGCAGCACCCATAACATTGTTGTCAGTTCAAATCCTCTTATATACATTATTATAGATGCTATCGCCCCCGCCAGAAGCATGAAAAACGGTGTGATAAGACCTGTCTTATTTCCCATTTTGTTATCCCCTTAATATCTTTTAGATCTTCCCAGTTTAATATCTATATCTTTTTCTCTGGCTTGCCAGCTGAACGGATAATCAGTTCGCCTGTTTCAGGATAATATACAATAGTGCGACCGTAATTCAGTCCTGTATCCTGTGCTTTCAAGGGAATGCCAAGTTCCCTCAGTTTTTTCTTACTTGCCTCTACATTTCTCTCTCCGACACGTACCATGTCTGATTTGTTCTGAAATGCAAACATCTGTGCCCCGCCTGCTATCTTAGCCTCAAGTCTTCCCTTTCTGCCTCCCATGGCTAATATCTTTTTGACAAGATCTTCAATTCCCGTATCAGCAAATTTCGCCCTGTTTGAATTATTCTCTATCTGTCTGCTATCCGGAAGCATGGCATGCGCCAATCCACCGACCTTTGCCACCGGATCCCTGATACATATTCCTACACAGGAACCAAGTCCCAGTGTTGTTATCCCCTCAGGGCTTTTGCACACGTTCAAGTCAGCCATCCCTACTTTAACTATATTCGCCATCGCTCACTATGCCCCTTCTCTATAATTCGTACCGCGCATCTATGAATGTGTATAGTTATATCGCCATCCCCAATGCCCTAAGCATCTTTGAGTATGAGTCAAGATCCGGCATAAGGATAAAATAACCATTCAAATCCACATCATCCGTAAATACAGTCTGTATCAGAAGGATTTGATCACCTATGATTCCAAATTCTATGGCCGGTACGCTTAGTATTGCATTCAACATATCAATATTTAAGTCCGGAACTGATGGAATCATCTTGAGATTCGTCATCTGAGCCAGCGAATTTAAATAGGCTCCTGTAATAATGTTGCCAATCTCTTTCATCGCTGATATCTCTATCTCATTAAAACCACCTTCTGACGGCGGCATTCCCATAAGCTTAGACACAAGCGACTTGCCAGCATTCTGTTCCAGTATGAACATAATACTGCCTGTTATATCCCCCTCCACTGCCAGATAGATACCCACAACAATCTGCTCTTCTCCGCCCATGACTACACCGACATCCTTGAAATCGAGAAGCCTTACCTGTGGAACTTTCATATCTACCTTTGTCTGAAGCATCTGGGCAAGCGCTGTAGTCGCATTGCCTGCCCCGATGTTTCCCAGTTCCTTTAATACATCATAATATTCTGTCGTAACTCTCTCGAAACTAATATTTTCCGCCATGATAAAACCTAAGCCTTTCCTTAATTCATAAGTCACATTTTTAGAAATTAAACATCGACAATCTCCGAGAGTACTGATGTAATATCAAGCAGTGATATCAGCTTTCCGTCCGCTTTCCCGACGCCGGAAAGGAATCTCTCTTTTTCATCTTTCTCATATCCCATACGCTCAATGTGCTCCTCGTCAAGAGTCACAACCTCTTTAACCTCATCGACCATTACACCAATTGATTCATGCTGTTCGAGTGTAAGGATAATAATGCGTGTTCTCTTTGTAATCTCATCCTCCGGAAGTCCCATCTTCAGCCTGAGACTGAGTGTTGGTATAACGATACCACGCACATTAATAACACCCTTAATATAATCCGGTACTTTCGGAACCCTTGTAATCTTTGACATTCTTATAATATTAGATATGTACTTGATATCAATACCATACTGCTCTCCACCAAGCTGTGTCACAATAAACTGCGTTGTATTGCGCTCCGTAGGACGGTTGAGACTCAAATTCCGCTTCTGTTCGTCCATTACTTTTACTTCATCCATGTTCTATGCCCTGCCTTTCCTTTTTCACTAATCAAATTAGGATTAAATCAATGCATTGGTATCAAGAATCAGTGCCACTTCCCCATTACCTAAAATGGTAGCGCCGCTTATCATTTTTGGTACCTTAATATATTTGCCCATGGACTTGATAACCACTTCCTGCTGTCCGATAAGCTCATCTACAACCAATCCTGCCAGCTTGTCACCTTTCTTAACAATAATAACTGTAAGATTTTTATTACTGTTTTCTTCTCCAGATGGAATATCAAGAACTTTTCTCAATCTGATAATTGGAATAACCGTTCCTCGAATATGGATTACTTCTTTAGCCTGCACCAGCTTGATATCTTCCGGTAAAACATCCTCTATTGTCTGAATCGAGCCAAGTGCTATCGCATATTTTTCATCACCGACAACCACCATTAACGCCTGTATAATGGCAAGTGTTAAAGGAAGTCTGATAATCCATGAGGATCCCTCTCCAAAATGATTTTTTACCTCAACCTCACCGCTTAACGACTCGATTTTAGATTTGACTACGTCAAGACCTACACCTCGTCCTGATACATCGGACACTTTCTTTGCCGTTGAAAAACTTGGCAGAAACAGGAGATCAATTATTTCCTTTTCCGTCATTGTTTCAGCCTGCTCTGGCGTTACCGTACCACGCTCAATTGCCTTATTTCTGACAGCTTCCACATTGATTCCGCCACCGTCATCACGCACAGCAATTACAACATTGTTTCCATCCTGATAAGCATCAAGAAAAATAGAACCTGTCTCCGGCTTGCCGTTTGCGACCCTGACGTCATTCGGCTCAAGACCATGATCTGCTGAGTTTCTAAGCATGTGCATCAGCGGGTCTCCGATTTCATCGACAACAGTGCGGTCAAGCTCTGTATCTTCACCTGTCATGTACAGCTCCATCTTTTTGCCAAGCTTCTTGGACAAGTCCCTAATCATACGCGGGAACTTCGCCACAACGCTCTCAATCGGCACCATGCGCACTTTCATGACGGATTCATGCAGATTTGTAGTTACACTCTCAAGGTATTCTATCTGTTCATTCACTGAATTGTTATCGCCCTTGCCCTCTGCTGCTGTTGCAGAAATCAGCGAGTTCTTTGCAATAATAAGCTCGCTGACCAAGTTCATCAGATTGTCAAGTTTCTCAATATCTACCCTGACGGTTCTGTTTACTACAGGTTTCGCTGCCGCTGTCGGTTTCGTTGTTGACGCCGCTGCCGCTGCAGGTTTTGCTGCCGCTGCCGGCGCCGGTGCTGCCGCAGGTGCCGGTGCTGCTGTCTTTACTTCCGCGGCGCTCTTTGTCTCTGTCTTTGCTGGTGCTGCTGTAGGTGCAGGCGCCGGCGCTGCCGCCTTATACTCAGCGCAGAATGCTTCCTCTATCTCTGAAACACTCTTAACCGCCTCCTTTACCTCCTCAGCAGTATTTCCTGATATGAAAATAAGGCTGAACGTAAGCTCAAATTTTTCATCTTCTATGTCCTGTGCAGTTGGTGATGATACAATAATCTCACCAAGCTTTTCAAGGGCTTTGAATACGAGAAACGCTCTCGCCGCTTTCAGCACACAGGCTTCCTCAACATACACTGTCACACCATATACTTTCAGACCTTCACTGTTCGCCTTTTCTATCAGCATCTTCTCTGTATCATTAATCTTAATATCCTGCCATCTCTCCTTTTTGCCATCTGAACTGTCAGCATCCGGACTTTCTGCCTTAGCTGTTGTATCAGCAGCTGGATCCGCAGGTGCATCAGGTGTACTATCCCCCACCTTCACTTCACCATTGTTCTTCAGTATGCTATTAAGAGCATCAATCAGATCCTGATTGTCATTTGTTCCTTCTTCAGTTGTCTGCTGGATATTGTTGACATACTCCTCCAACGCATCCAGACTCTTAAAAAGAATGTCAATCATGCCAGGCTGTACCTTAAAAGTACCATTGCGGACTTCCGAAAATACATTCTCCATATCATGCGTAAGCGTCTGCATTCTCTTGTATCCCATCGTTCCCGCCATGCCCTTCAGGGAATGAGCAGCCCTGAAAATTTCATTAATTGTATCCATATTTTCAGGATTCTGCTCCAGTTCCATGATCTGATCACTCAGATTTTGTAAATGCTCCTTTGATTCATCAAGGAAAATATCAAGATATTGACTAGTATCCATTTACCTGACCCCCACATTCATTATTATTTCCTGGGCCACGTCATCAAGTGCGACTACCTGATTGACCAATCCTGTAGCAGCGATTGCTTTGGGCATGCCGTACACAGTCGAAGATGCCTCATCCTGTGCAATGACGTGTATCTTTTTTGAAGTTTCCAAATTCACGATTCCCTTTGTTCCGTCAGCACCCATGCCTGTAAGCACAACACACACAATCTGAGCATAACTACTCGTTTTTAAAGATTCATACATATAGTTGGCACACGGCTTAACGCCCTCCCTTGGAGGCTCGTCTGTGTAAGCAATGGTTGCCCTTCCGCCTTTGGTAACTACATTCATGTGTTTTCCCCCCATGGATATATATACCACACCATTTTCGAGCACATCACCTTCTGCCGCTTCCTTGACTTTTATCTTACTAAGTGAATCAAGCCTTTCCGCCAGAGACTGCGTAAAGCCTTTCGGCATATGCTGCACAATCAGAACAGGCGCTGCAAGCTCTGCCGGCAATCTCGGCACAACACTCTGAAGCGCTTTGGGTCCTCCTGTCGAGCAGGCAAGTGCGACAATTTTCTGCCCTGCCACTGTAGGTTTTGTCTTTCTGACTATATTGACAAGCTTCTGGGTATTCTCCTCCTGCTTCTCCCTCGTCACTGCAGGAGACACAGCGATATTGGTCTGGCGGCTTGTGACAACCGCCTGAAGTGTGCCAAGAAACTTATCCTTAAACCCACTGCTTTTCAGATAAACAATATTGACTGGTTTCTCTATGAAATCAATCGCCCCAAGATCAAGCGCCTCCATTGTAACCGCCGCACCATCCCTTGTATCTGTACTTGCCATCATGACGCGTACCCGAATCTTATCTTTCTGTAAAGCACGCAAAAGCTGAATCCCATTCATCTTAGGCATATTAACATCAAGGACAATACCATCATACTGATTCTTTTTTAGGAGTTCATATGCTGCCTGACCGTCAAATGCCTGCTCCACTACCTGGAACCGTTCATCTGAATTAATTATATCACACATAACTCTTCTCATAAGTGCAGAATCATCAATTACAAGTATTTTTTTCTTTATTTTTGATGTATTTGAGTTAATTGTCATACTATTCAACGACCCTTCCCATTCTTTCTATTTTTTCTTTCTTCATCAAAGATATATTTAATAATTTCCTCCCGTGTCATTGTATCAATAAATTCAAATTTCACACGGTTCTCATATTCGTTTTCCCTATTCTCAATCTCGCCCGAATAAACTACTTTCGCTGCCAGCAGGAATGACCTTTCATTATCCACAATCGACAGACAGAAACTCATCAGAATAATACTTCCCTCGTTAAACTTCTGCCTTGAAACAAACCGGGTTCCGCCACCGCTGATGTCCACAATGACGCCCCTTGCCATATTGTCGTCTGAAACAATAAATGTAAGTCCCTTGGCAAAAGCGTCCACCTCCTGACTGCTCATCTCCCGCGCCATCATATCCACAATGCAGTTAAATCTATAATATTCCCTGCGTTGATATTTGTGAAGGTTGCTGATGATCTCAACAACAAGAATATATGTACCATTTATTTTCTGCCTGTCGACAATTCTGACATCTGCCCTATACATACCACCATGTGAAAAAAAACATACATCATACTCGCCGTCTACCGGAAGCAGTACAAGTTTTGTCTGCTCCATCGGCATTACCAGCTCAAGTCGTCCATCATCCTGTATATCATATACAGAAGACCTGTATGTCTTTACTCCTTCTGTACCATCAGGAAGCACCACACTGACTGTCGATTTCAGCTCAATCTTATCTCCTGGTGATATAAATTTCTCTATCATAGACTCCTCCTGATTATATTTCTCATTATTCCGCCCTTGCTTTCTACCCCATTTTCTTATTACCTGCCACAATATGGGAAAAAAACGCTGCCATGCCTCTCTTTACCAGAGACTTATCATATTCCTTATCCATCAGCACATACGCCATTCTTTCAAATGCAATTGAGGACTTTGCATTGGGACTCTGCATACTCACAGGCATCTGCTGCATCACTGCATCCTCAAGACGATAATCCTGCGGTATTGCTCCGAGATAGGATGTCGGAAGCTTAAGGTATCTGTTGACTACTGTGTTAAGTTTATTATACATAATCTCACCCTCAGCTGCTCCTGATACCTTATTCGCGATCACCATGATTTTAGAATCCTCTCTGGAAAAACGTGGATGGCGGTTTAGCGCCTTTAGCAATGAATAAGAATCCGTAATGGACGTCGGTTCTGGCGTCGCCACAACCAGTATCTCACCGCTGGCAACCAGAAAATCCAGCACTGCATCAGAAATTCCTGCTCCTGTATCTATGATAATAATATCGGCAATCGCATCCAGTTTTGCAAGATTCTGAATAATATAATTCAGATAATCACGACTTAAATTTGAAAGACCCGCTATCCCAGAACCACCTGATATAAATCCTATGTCCATAGGTCCCCATGTTATGATGTCCGTAATATTTTTTCCCTGATAAATAAGGTCGCACAGATTATGCTTTGGAACAGTACCGAACATTATCTCTATGTTAGCAAGCCCAAAATCCGCATCTAGAATAATTACTCTTTTTCCCATTTTTTTGAACTGACATGCAAGGTTTATGGATGTATTCGACTTTCCTACCCCGCCTTTTCCACTTGTTACCGTTATTACTCTGGAAAGTGGTCTTGGTATAGGATTCATTTTAATAACGACGTTTCTTAATTGTTCTGCCTGATCCATACACTAACCTCCTATCAGCGCCTTCCCCCAAGCAACTGTTTGACAGTTGACTGTGGATTAAAATATTCAATATCGTCTGGTACATTCTGACCACATGTCACGTAGGAAAGCGTCGCGCCAGTATAAAGCTTCAAATTGTAAATATTTCCCAACGTAGCAGTTTCATCCAGTTTTGTAAAAATCAACTTATAATCGGTAATTTCCTTATATGTATCGGCAGTATTCATCAAATCCCTATATTTTGTGGAAGCTGACAGCACAAGGAATACTTCCTTATCTGCTGTTGTGTCCACAGAGCTTATCAAGTCCCCCATACTCTCACACTGTGCTTCATTATTGGGCGAATGCCCGGTTGTATCTACCAATATATAGTCATACTCCTTAAAATCTTCTACTGATGCCGCAATCTCATTTGCAGTATATACAACCCTGAAAGGAACCTCAAGAATATTCGCATATGTTCTCAGCTGCTCCGCTGCTGCAATCCGGTAAGTATCCGCAGTGAGAAGCGCCACTTTCTTCTTATGCTCCACTCTGAAAGAGGACGCAATCTTGGCTATCGTAGTTGTCTTGCCCACACCTGTAGGTCCCACAAAGAAAATAACCTTTGGACCATTTTCACTCTCATCCATTACATAAGGCTTACCAAGCTTTAATATCATTCTCTGATAAATTTCGGAAAGCATAAAATCCATCGTGACATCCGGCTTACAATTCCTATCAATTTCCTCAAGCATCTCATTTGCATATTTCTCATTAATTTCGTTGTCTACCATTTTATTGTACAAAAGCTTTAAGAAATTTGACCGCTCTGTATTTTCTTCCTTTTTGTCACTCTCTACATTTTTTGTCTCATCGGGCTGTGACTTGCTCTCCTGCTGCGAAAGCTGTTTTTCAAGTAAATTCTGAAGATTGTCCAATTTTTCTTCCAGACCATTTCCCCTGAGATTTTCTTTTGTAGGCTCATTTGCCTTTATGTCAGCCTTCCCCTTCTCTTTTCCCTCTGTTTTTTGTGGTGGAAATGTGGCAAGCACATCCGCAACCGCCTGTCCTACTGCCTTCGCCTCAATTGAAGTTTTTGCGTCCTCCTCGGCATTCTCCTGCTTCTCGGGCTGTTTCATAGGAATAATTTTCCCCTGTGCCGCATTCTGGCTTAAACTAACTGCCACGCCATCCTTTTCTGTTTCCTTTGCAGAAGCTGCCCCATATTTTTCATTTTCTTCTTCCTTGGCAACTGTCACCTCAATCTTTGTTCCCTTGAAAATACCGAACACGCCCTTTGCCTTCACTGTCTTGACATTCAT
The DNA here is from genome assembly GCA_029068555.1 of Lachnospiraceae bacterium. Lineage (GTDB taxonomy): Bacteria > Bacillota > Clostridia > Lachnospirales > Lachnospiraceae > COE1. The sequence continues at coordinate 11,851 of JAIECJ010000060.1, read as the reverse complement.
CTCAACAATTCCTTCGCCAAGCTCTTTTTTTGCACATTCCAGCGCTTCCTCTTTTGTTTTCCCCTGAAATTTCTTAATTATCATGCTGTCACCATTCCTACTGATTGTAATTCTACATTTGAATCAATTTCGTTATATGATACTACGACCAAGTCCTTATAATAATCTTCTGTCAGTCTTTTAAAGTACATTCTGACAATGGGAGAAGTTATTACAATCGGATTCTTTCCTAATTTTTCAAGCTTTCCTACTTCTGATTCCACAGATGCAATAATCGTCTTTGTCTTCTCCGGATCCAATGTCAGATATGCTCCCTGTTCTGTCTGTTTTACGCTTCCCATAATTTCCTGCTCAAGTCCCGGATCAAGAGTTACCACGCTTGTCGTCTCATTCACCGGGAAGTACTTGTTGGAAATGGCACGTTTGAGACTCTGTCTTACATATTCTGTCAGAATATCTGTATCTCTTGTTGACGCCGCATGGTCAGCAAGTGTTTCAAATATTGTAACTAAGTCCCTTACCGATATGCCTTCTTTCAAAAGGTTCTGTAATACCTTCTGGATATCGCCAAGTCCAAGAAGCTTTGGAACAAGTTCCTCCACCAGTGAAGGATTTGTCTCCTTGACATTGTTGACAAGATTCTGTACGTCCTGTCTTGTAAGCAAATCTGCCAGATATTGTCTGATAATTTCTGTCAGATGTGTCGCAATAATTGAAGGCGGGTCAACAACTGTATAGCCCACGCTCTCAGCACGTTCTCTCTGGTTTTCTGTAATCCATATCGCCGGCAGGTGAAAGGACGGTTCAAAAGTCGGAATACCTGATATCTCCTCCTCCACAAAGCCTGGATTCATCGCCATATAATGGTCAAATAAAATCTCACCCTCGCTTACCTGAATCCCCTTAATTTTAATAATATACTGATTCGGATTCAACTGAATATTGTCACGCAGACGAATAATCGGCACCACCGTACCGAGCTCCAGCGCAACCTGCCTTCGAATCATGACAACACGATCCAGAAGGTCACCCCCCTGATTGACATCTGCCAGCGGTATAATACCATAGCCAAACTCAAGTTCAATGGGATCCACCTGCAGCAGCGAATTGACATTTTCCGGTCTACGGATTTCATCCGCCGTATCTTCCTCTATATCCGTTTCCGCCTCAATGCTTGCCACCTCAATTGTGGAAGCAATCAAACGTCCACACACAATAAAAATAATACCCAGAACAACGAAAATCAAAGGATTAAGCGGTGTCACCAATCCCAAAAATGCGAGCACCGCACCAACCATATACAATACTTTAGGTATACCAAACAGCTGATTTACAAGTACAGAGCCAAAATCTGCTTCCTTTGAACCCTTTGTAACAAGAATACCTGTTGATAACGAAATAAGAAGTGAAGGAATCTGGCTTACCAGACCATCACCTATTGTTAAAATTGTAAACTTATCCGCAGCAGCACCAATATCCATGCCCTGTCTTAATACACCCATGATAATGCCGCCAATAATATTGACACCTGTAATAATAAGGCCTGCAGCTGCGTCTCCCTTTACATACTTGACAGCACCGTCCATAGAGCCGAAAAAGCTTGCTTCCTGCTGAAGCTTTTCTCTCTGTACTTTTGCTTCCGCATCCGTTATGGCACCTGTATTTAAATCAGCATCAATAGCCATCTGTTTACCTGGCATGGCATCCAGTGTAAACCTCGCCGTAACCTCGGCAACTCGCTCAGAACCTTTGTTGATAACAACAAACTGCACAATAATTAAAATAATGAATACCACAATACCGATAACAAGGTCTCCGCCGCCTACGAAATCACCGAACGTTGCCACGACATTTCCAGGATTACCCGTTGATAAAATCAGACGGGTTGATGATACATTCAGCGCAATTCTGAAAATCGTTGTGAACAGCAAAATGGTCGGATAAAATGACAAATCCAGAACTTCTTTTGCAAACATCGTCGTAAAGAGGATGGTAAACGCAAGCGAAATGTTTATTGCAAGCAACACATCCAGTAACGTACTGCTAATCGGTACAATCAACATGATGATAGCGCCAAGTAAATAAAGAGCTACGCCTATGTCCGCTTTTCTCATCTTCATGTCTCAGTTTCCCCCTTAACTCCTTAAAAATAATCCCCTATTTTCATCCCTGTAACCCTTATGAAAGACAAGCTATAAAATCTTTGTTTTTGAAAACAAAGATTTTACAGATGTTGCTGACGCAACATACGATTTATCATAAGTATCATAGGATATTGTGAGCTGACTCATATATCCTATGATACTTATGATAAATCTTTGTCTTTCTTGTATTCATATTATCTCACAATTAACATAATTTGTATATAATAATTTGTAAGTTTTTTGATTTTTTTAATTTTTTATAATACTTACACAATTTAAAACAATAAACTCTGTGCTTTTTCACCTAAGCACAGAGTTATTTTTGTTAACTTAATCCATTTTTTAAGTTTTTTATCTAAAATATTATGTCTACTCATTTCCGTCAGATTTTCCCCTGCATCTTGTATACCATCGCAAGCACCTCTGCTACTGCCTGATACAGCTCTGGCGGTACCTCCTGACCAACATCTACATTGGCATACAGCATACGGGCAAGCGGTTTGTTCTCCACAATCTCAACCTGATTCTCCCGCGCAATCTCCTTAATCTTCTGCGCCACATAGTCAGCACCCTTAGCCAGCACAACTGGAGCTGAACCAGTGTTGGCATCATATTTTATCGCAACGGCAAAATGTGTTGGGTTCGTAATTACCACATCCGCTTTTGGTACGTCCTGCATCATACGACGCTGCGAGGCCTCGCGCATCTTGCTTCTAATCTTACCTTTTATCTGCGGATCTCCTTCTGCATTCTTATACTCGTCCTTCACTTCCTGTTTCGTCATCTTGATATCATTATTGAACTTACGGCGCTGATAAATTAAATCCATAAACGCCACAATCATAAACACAAGCGAGATCTTAAGCCCCATGTTTATTACAATATTGCCAATTGCCTCAATTGCCTGATTAAGCGGCATCCCATAAAACTTAACCAGATATACCCAGTCATCCTTCACAGTTGTATATACAATGAACATAATCAGCACGATCTTGGCGATTGACTTTATCAGCTCCACAATCTTTTCTTTTGAAAACAGCCTTTTCATTCCCGATATCGGATTCAGCTTACTAAATTTAGGCTTCAAAGGCTTTGTGGAAATCTGAAATTTAAATTGAAGCATATTGATGCCAACAGCTATGAAAATACCGACAACAAAAAACGGAAGCAGCTGTATAAGCAGCTCCACATACACATTGTTAATCAGTATTTTATAATCTTCCCGGACAATGTGCCCATTCCAATAAGTCGTATAAGCTGGTATCTTCTCGTAAATTTCGCCAAAAAGCTTCATAAAGTTTTCACCCATATGACCAACCCAGAACTTTAATATCAGAAATAGTGCAATCAGCTCCACGCCACTTGACAATTCCTTGCTTTTGGGAACTTTACCTTCTTTTCGGGTATCCTGTTTCTTTTTGGCTGTCGGTTCCTCAGTTTTCTCCCCGCCAGGACCTTCCTGTGCAAAAAACTGTAAATTATATGCTAGTATCACATCAAGCCCTCCACTATCGAAACCATCATCTTCTGCATCTGATTCGTGATAAAATTGCAGATATCTGGAAGAAGCGTAACCACTATCATAATAACGCTCAGACCTGCCAAAAGCTTTAATTGAATACCCACAGAAAACATATTCATCTGAGGTGCAAGCTTTGCCAGAAGTCCAAGCACAATATTCATCAGTGTGATACTGGCAAATACAGGCAGGCAGATCCGGAAACCTATGACAATATAATCGCTCAGAAAAGTAATGAGTGTCGTCAGCAGTCTGTCCGTATTGATATGAATACCATCTATCGGTATCAGAATAAATGTCTCCATCAAAGCCTTGAGCAGATATCGGTGGAGACCCGTTGTATATAGTATCAGCATCACACCATATTGCAGCAAAGCACCAGTTATTGAAGACTGTTCGTTCGTAGTGGGGTCAAATACATTCGCCATAGACAATCCTACTTCCATGTCTATGATTCTTCCTGCAAATAAAACAATGGAAGTACACATCTGAGCCGCTAATCCTATCAGCAAACCCACCGACACTTCCTTCAACACGATTGTACAGAATCCAAGTATTGTATTGTACTCTGGATAAATATGCTCTGGCCCAAAACTATACATAATGTACGCGACGAACACACTCAATCCAATTTTTACATTATTCGGAACACCTCTTGTACTAAAAAACGGTGACACAAATATAAAGGTTGCCACCCTCATAAAAACAAGCAAAAAGTATTCCAATTCAAGCATGGAAAAAGATAAGTTTACCATACTGTGTAACTCTGCTCCCTTCCATTATCTGATATACACAGAAAAATTCTGCCACAAATCTGTCATATAAGTTATCATATTATTCAGCATCCAGTCACCAAGAACCATCAGGCAAAGGAACATTCCTACAATCTTTGGTACAAAGGTAAGTGTCTGTTCCTGAATCGAGGTTACCGTCTGAAAAATGCTGATTGCGAGACCGATCACCAACGATACAATAAGAGGCGGTGCAGCTGTCTTAAGAATAACGAACAGCCCTTCTTTCATAACGTCAACCACCATTTCTACTGTCATCTTATATCCACACCTTTCCCTAAAACACCAGTTTGCATCCTACCATCAGTAAAATGTCCGCACCAAATTCAAAATAACAATATTCCAACCATCCGCCAATACAAACAGCAAAATCTTAAATGGCATAGAAATTGTTGTTGGCGGAAGCATCATCATACCCATACTCATCAGCACTGATGCAACTACCATATCTATAACAATAAACGGAACATAGATAAAGAAACCTATGATAAATGCTGTGCGAAGCTCACTGACAATGAAAGACGGGATCAGTACCGTTGTGGGCACCTGCTCCATGCTCTTACCATCCCATGCAGTATTGGAAATCTGCATAAAAGCATCAATGTCTTTATCTTGTGTCTGTTTGAACATAAATTCACGCATCGGCTTAATCGCAATCTCACACGCTTCCTCAAAACCAATCTCACCCGCATCATATGGTACAATTGCCTCCGTATATACATGACTAAATACCGGCTGCATGATAAAAAAAGTCAAAAAAAGCGAAATAGCAATCAACACCTGGTTTGGAGGTGCTGACTGTGTATTTAATGCCTGCCTCGTAAAATGCAGTACAATCAGTATTCTGGTAAACGATGTAAGTGTTACAAGAAGTATTGGTAACACAGCTATTGCTGTTAATATCAGCAATATTCGCAGTGTCCCATTCAGTTCTCCATTTCCGCTGTCGTAAGTAATTTCAAGACTATTTGCAATATTCAGTTTCTGGAGCTCTTCTCCCGTCTCAGCTGAGCCAGGCTCATTAATGTTTGTCCGGTTTTCATCCCTTTGCTGATTGTCAAGTATCTGCCCTGCCGCGGTTCCATCATCCGTTGTTGCATTTGCCACAACAATATCTGCCATGAATATGATTAATACCATGCAAAGCATATATACAATCTTTCTAAGCTCCTGCTTAATATTGTACTTTCTGCTCTTATTCCTCATAAATATTATCCTTACGCCCCACACATTATCCTATTGCTTTTTAAACTTATCAAGTATTTCCTTAAAATTCACATTCACTGTCGAGCCTGTCTCCGTTTTATTAAACTCCGAAATGTCATCCTCCGTCATCTCTCCAAGCAAAGTAACTGTGTCCTTGCAGACTATATAGGAAAAATATTTTCCACCTATCCTTACAACCTGTATATATTTGGTTGGCGCTATCCTGAATGTCTCAAGTACTTCCACATTAGAACCTGCAAGCCTTCCCTTTTGAAGACCTGCAGTTAGTTTTGTGGCAAAATATGTTAGAGCCAGTACAAATATAAATATCAGTATCACCGTCAACAATTGTCCGATGGAGTCAAACCTGCCTGATGTCGATAATAAAAGCATATTTCCTAGCCCACTACCTTCTTAACAGCCTCTAATACACGCTCCGCCTGAAAAGGTTTTACAATAAAATCCTTTGCTCCTGACTGAATCGCTTCAATAACCATTGCCTGCTGCCCCATTGCGGAGCACATGATAACATTCGCTCCCGGATCAATACCCTTGATTGCTTTCAAAGCCTGAATACCATCCATCTCAGGCATTGTGATGTCAAGGAGCGTCAAATCCGGTGACGCTTCCTTATACTTATCAACTGCAATCTTGCCATTTTCAGCTTCAGCAGCAATTTCATACCCATTCTTTGTCAAAATATCTTTAATCATCATTCTCATGAAAGCAGCATCATCCACTATCAGAATTCTCTTTGCCATATCTAACCATGTCCTTTCTATATTTGCAATACAGTTAAAAATATTATGTATTTATTTGATTATTTCCATAATCCGCACACCAAAGCTTTCCTCGATAACGACAACCTCACCTTTTGCGACAAACTTGCCATTTACAAGTACGTCAATCGGCTCACCGGCAATCTTGTCAAGCTCTATAATGGTACCTGGGGCAAACTCCAGAATATCTGAAATAGATTTGCTGGTTCTTCCCAACTCTACAGTTACCTCTAACGGAACATCCCTGATAAGGCTGATGCTCTCTGCACTTACCATCGAACCCTGTCCCTGCGCAAAATTCTGGAACTGTGCAGGCTGAATATTTACATTTGGCATTCCATAACCCATCGGCATTCCCATTTGCGGCATTCCATAACCACCTTGCGGCATTCCCATCGGCATTCCCATCTGTGGCTGCATTCCCATATCCATACCACCCTGCGGCATTCCCATCTGCGGCTGCATTCCCATATCCATTGCCGGAGCGGGTGCGGGTGCCGGTGCTGCCGCCGGAGCGGGTGTTGGTGCCGGTGCTGCTTCTGCTATCGCTCCCATCTGCTGTGCCATAAAAGTCTCGGAAACCGACTTTGCAAAGTCAAGCGGGTACAACTGCATCAACGTGGAATCTACCAGATCATCAATCTGCATCCTAAAAGAAACCTTTACAAATCTGTCCTCAAGGAACGGCGAAAGTTCCCTTGGCTCTTTTGAATGTAAATCAACAAGACTTGCCTCTGGCGGGCTGATATCAATTGTTTTTCCAAGCATTGAGGAAAGTGATGTCGATGATGACCCCATCATCTGATTCATAGCCTCTGAAATCGCACTCAAATGCAGGTCGCTGAGTTCCCCATCAACATTGGTACCATCACCGCCCATCATCAAATCAGTGATAACCTTTACATCATGCTCCTTCAGGACAAGAATATTTGTACCATTCAATCCAACTGTATACTTAATTTGAATAAATACACATGGTCTTTCATAATCATCCAAAACATCCTGCCAAGTGCACATTTCTACAACAGGTGTTGTAATATTTACCTTTCTATTAACAAGTGAAAAAAGTGTGGTGGCAGAGGTTCCCATACTGATATTGGCCACCTCTCCTATCGCATCTTTTTCTATTTCGGTAAGATCCCCTTCAACCGCAGCACTTGATGTCGCTGTGGCAGTATCCGACGCTCCGGAATCCGCCGACAAATCCACTCCGTTCAACAATGCATTGATTTCATCCTGAGATAACATGCCATCCATTGTCTTATTCCTCCTCCCTGACTACTGATGTTACCCTTACTGCGTATGCCTCTTTGCTTGCGCCGGGCACCGCACTAAATTTTCTAATATCCCCTACATACACATCCAGCTCATCATCAACTTTTGAATCAAGCCGTATAATATCACCTACCTGTATATTCACGAAGTCATTAACCGTTATGACACTCTTTCCAAGCACTGCCTTAACAGGAACATCTACTCTGCGTACCATTGATTCAATGAACTGTTCATAATCTTCCTCGTCCATCTTCTGCAGGCTCGAATACCAGAATTTCGTGTTCAGCCTGTCCATAACAGACTCAAGCGTAAAGAACGGAAGACACACATTCATCAAGCCTTCCACCTCGCCAATCTTGACATTCATGGTAACCAGAGCCACCATATCATTCGGCGAAATAATCTGTGCAAACTGCGGATTCGTCTCTATCCTCTCCAAATATGGATTAACCTCCGCAACATTTTTCCATGGTTCCCTGAGAAGCTGCATACAGATGACCATAATTCGTTCTATAATACTCATCTCAATCTCGGTAAAATCTCTTGCTTTCTCAAGCGCCTCTCCTCTGCCTCCCAGCATCCTGTCTATAATCGCATATCCCAGCCCGCTTGTCAACTCCATGATGATAGATCCAGGCATTGGTGAAAAATTAACGACTGTAAGCAGTACCGGATTCGATAAGGCATTGGAAAATTCTGCAAAGGTTACTGTCTCTGAACTGGCCACACTTACCTGTACATTTTTTCTAAGATATACTGGCAAATTGGTTGACAACAATCTTCCATAATGGTCAAAAATCATGTTCAGCGTTCTAAGATGCTCTTTCGAGAATTTCGCAGGCCGGCTAAAGTCATAATTTTTGGCTTGTCGCTCGTCCTTCTCCTGCATATCCTCCACATCCAGCTCACCGGAACTCAACGCTGCCAGCAAACTGTCTATTTCGCTTTGCGATAATACCTCTCCCATGTAGTTAATCACCCCCTACATATAATAATCCTTTTATTTATCAAATAATTCCCCTTAAATTATACCCATATATCATATTATGAATATAAGAAGTTAAATGATACACTGTAAATAAATGTTGAATCAAAACGTTCCTGAATCTTTTCAAGAATCTCTGCCTTAATCGGCTCCGAATCGCTTCTCGCTTCATCTACCGAATATTTTGCCATAACAGAAAATACGATATCTTTAATTATTCCATCCATCTCGGTCATTGTCTCAGAGTACTTTTTATAATCAGCATGTTTTGTATCCATTGACAGAGATACACTGCCTACTGCATAATGATCCTCCTCATCACCCTCGACTTTCTTTAATGGAACCGTCAATTCACCCTCAACATTATGTACTGCAGTATCAGCCATGGATACTGATGCCGCACCCCCTACATCCGATTGCGGCAGACCGTTGATTTCCACTCCGATAATTGTCGCGATATCAGATACAAGCGCTGCCGTCTTTTTGGAAGCAGACGACACACTCACCATCATAATTGCCGACAAGACAATATTGACAACAAGCAGTGCCAATATAATAATTGATAACAGATTTCGTTTCATTTTATAATCCCCTTTCATCATTGTGAGCACTTAAAGCATTGTATATTTTTATCTCAACACGCCTGTTCTTAGCCCGCCCTTCTGGTGTTGTGTTGTCGGTAATCGGTATATACTCTCCCCTTCCAGAATGTTTCATCACTCCGGGATCAAGCGCCGCGTTTTCTTTCAGATAATTAAATACTGCAAGCGCCCTGTAACTGCTAAGCACATCATTATTCTCATATCTTCCTCCATTTAAAGGTACAGAGTCGGTATGACCTTCTATCTCAATTTCCGAATCAGCATACTTTGTGAGAAGCACACCTATTTTGTTGAGCACAGGGATTGCATCCGACTTGATATCCGCTTTTCCCGAATCAAACAAAAATGCTCCATTCAATGTAAGCGTCACATAATCACCGTTAAATGATACATCTACTTTGTCAGTCATCATACTCTCTTCCAGCGCATCTTCCATTTTCTCGGCAAGCTCCTCAGAAAGTTTCAATTTTTCTTCTTCAAGTTCATTAATGGCTGCCTTTAACGATTCAATTTCTTCCTGACTCAATTCAAGCTGTTCAGCGGCTTCCTTTAACTTATCATCTGCGGCTCCGCCCGCATTCGTAAGTTCCTCTTTCTTACTAGTATCTGCTTCCGCAGTCTTTCCGCTCGAATTGATATACTCATCAAGCATATTCAGCTGACTGACGCCATTACTTATCAGAATACCATCACCAACTGCCTTGGAACCTGCTCTAAAAATACTAATGGTAGACTGAAACGACTTTGCAACTTCCTCAAATTTTGCCGCATCAACTTCCGACATAGAAAACAGCAACACGAAAAAGCACATCAACAGTGTCATCATATCCGAAAATGTACTCATCCAAGGCGCCGGGGTTCCAGGCGGGAGCTTGAATTCTTCTTTTTTCTTTGCCATTAAGCTTCACCTCCACCGCCTTCTTCTTGTGAAGGTCTCTCCTTAGGTGATAAGAATGACTTCAGTTTTTCCTCAATAACTCGTGGATTTTCACCTGCCTGTATAGAAAGCAGACCCTCTATCATAATTTCCTTTGACTGCATCTCCACCGCGTTATTTGCCTGTAGTTTGTTGGATGCAGGTGTACATATCCAGTTTGCAAGCATGGAACCATAAAATGTCGTGATCAGGGCAACACCCATCTTCGGACCGATTGACGTCGGGTCAGACATGTTCTGAAGCATACACACCAGACCAACCAGTGTACCAATCATACCCCATGCAGGACCCATGGCACCCAGCGTATCCCAAAATCCCGACCTCAGCTTGTGCCTGCCGTCAATACTGTTTAATTCTGTCTCAAGAATTCCCCTTACCAGTTCAGGATCCGTACCATCGACTATGAGCATGATTCCCTTTTTCATAAACTCATCCTCAAGATTTCCGGCTGCCTCCTCCAGTGAAAGAAGTCCTTCCTTCCTTGCTACATTGGATAATTCAATTATCTTTGTTATCATCTCTGGGATATTGACATTGACTGGTTTGAACATCAACGCCATACTCTTGATACCGCCAACAAAATTTGGCATACTTACAGACGCCATCGTCGCAAAGAACGATCCGCCGAAAGTAATAAGCGCTGACGCCGGATCAAGGAAATACCAGATACCTTTGATACCGTCTGATGATATGATACCGAAAAGAACAAGAATGAAACACACCACCAAACCCAATAAAGACGCTATATCCACTTTTACACACCCCTTTTTCTTTTATTAAGTTTTTCATAGACACAGTTTTATTGTGTTCTTATTTTCTCCATAAATATATAATACTGTAAGGTTACATAAATTGCAACAATTTTCTGAAAATTTTCTCAAATTTTATCAATTTGGCGTATTATATACGCTATTTCCGTTCAGAAGACATCTTATATGTAACCAGCTTTATTCTATTTCCACATTCAGGACATTTCTGAAATATTCCTGCCTTGTTAATTTTACTAAATTTTTAATTTCATGTCTACTTTCTTTGATAATTATTTTTTTTCCATCAGTTAACGTAATAACTGTATCTGGTGTTTCTTCCACCGTCTCAATCAAATTGGTGTTCACCAGAAGCTTTGAACCGTTAATTTTCGTCACTTCAATCATATCTTATTCCCCTTTCTGTGTAAATGCTATATTTTTTCCATGTGCATTTCCAAATTCAACAAGCTTTTTCCTATATATTTCTGCCTTTTCTGCCTCCTGTGTTTCCTGATAAATTGCAAAAATTCTCGTATAAGCGTCATAGACATCCTCGCCAAGCTGCTCAAAGTCCGCTGCGTCCGTAATGCCCGTCAGGAAGCCTTCCGCAGTCTGGTAATCTTTGCATATGTGTGCTGCCTTGCCAAAAAGATACCGAAGCATTGTTGTCTTTAAATACTCCCTGTTCATGTCAAGAAGCCTGAACGCATAATCTGCCTTTGCATTTCTGATAAGACAATCGGCATAAGACTCAAGACAGTTTGTCAGAAATTTTTTCTCCGGCACACGGTTAACCTCAAGACACATATCGTATGCCTCAATTGCTTTCTCATAGTTTCCAAGCACATTGTAAGACTGCCCAAT
>JAIECJ010000006.1 GCA_029068555.1 Lachnospiraceae bacterium | reverse complement strand
TGATATGCTCTATTCCGTTTGTCTCTGAACTCACGATTGGTTCCGGCTTCGGCTGACCCTCATACCAGTCAGGCTGCTCAAATTCTGCAGTTCCCTCCTGCAAAATCACCTGAACAGGAAGAATGTGGAAGTCTGCCGTTTTTACTACCTCTTTATAAATCTCCGTCGCCGCAAACACTGCCTTTGCCGTATACGCTCCTGCTTTGTCAGGCACTGTCGTCGTGTATGTGCTGTCATCCGCTTCCGCTTCTTTATAGTAATACGTGATATGTTCTATTCCGTTTGTCTCTGAACTTACCACAGGAGGCGTCATCGGCTGACCCTCATACCAATCAGGCTGTGCAAATTCTGCGGTTCCTTCCTGCAATATCACCTGGGCAGGAAGAATATGGAAGTCTGCCGTTTTTACTACTTCCTCATAAATCTCCGTCGCCGCAAACACTGCCTTTGCTGTATACGCTCCTGCTTTGTCAGGCACTGTTGTCGTGTATGTACTGTCATCCGCCTCTGCTTCTTTATAGTAATACGTGATGTTCTCTATTCCGTTTGTCTCTGAACTCACGATTGGTTCCGGCTTCGGCTGACCCTCATACCAGTCAGGCTGCATAAATTCCGCATTTCCCGGCTGCAAAACTGTTTGTGAAGATACTGCCTGAAGCCTTGCCAGGGATGCATCAAAATCTGTTCCGATTGTTCTAATACCGTTGATCTCATTCGTCCATATTTCACTTGCGGCATTCAAAAGGCACTCTGTGCCATTGTAAATCAACTTCCAGGAATTCACTTCCACAGCCGGAAACGCTACCTGGGAGCTATCACTGTAATTTTCCGCGTTGATTGTGATTGTCGCGCCTGTATCATTTCCGTTTATGTCATATACTGGTATGGTGTAATCAAGACACGACCAAACAGGTTCCAATATTGGTTTTTGACATATAACCGCTGCTGTTGTGCTGTTCTCCAAATATGCTGACTGCTTAAAATTATTTGCCGTTGCAGTCCTGCTCAAAAGAGGTGATTTTGATGCGATCAAAATGCGCTCCGGTGCTCCAGTGCTGTCAACCTTCCATACATTCCATCCGGATAACCTGTAAAATTTTAAGTCTCCTTCTCTGCTTTTCAAAAGAGTCCGTACAATGGTTCCTCCCTGCGCATCCAAGTTTGCAGAATCTGGCGTAATGCCGTTATCCATAAACGTCAGCTCTGAAGAAATGTCTGTTCCTGCATAAACACGAAACTGTTTCTGCTCCGCTGTCAGGCTGTCATACAAATTATCTAAGTCCTGACCTGAATCCGATACAGGCTCTGCCGCATTCCGCTCCACGGACTCTGTTTCCTCGTCTGCCGTTTCTGCAATTAACGTTTTTTCCACAGGTACGAGTGTGGATTCTGCTTCGATCTCGTCCAGCTCCGCCGTCTCTGGTTCCGTTTCTGTCATTTCTTCAACCATCTGTTGCTCTGTCGTCGGCTGCTCGGCTGACTGCCCCTCCGCCGATGCCGGAGCTGCAGACACAGTAACCATTGCAAGTGTTAATATCAGTGACAATAGTCCTTTTACTTTCCTATGCATAGCGTTCATTCCTCTCTTTTTAATTCTCTTTCCACTGAATTACCAAATTCTTTTCTATTTTCTTCGAGAAATCATAATCCCACGCACCGTTTTCTGTCGGACTTAGCTTCGGCTCTGTCGCCTTTTCTCCCTTCTTCACTTTCTGCTTTCCGAAAGTGCTTCCATTGTATTGGAAGGTGACCGTGTAATACTGCTTTTTTGTATTCCCCTCATCTTCGCTTTCCTGTTGTGGCTGTGATGACGGCTCCGTTTGCGGCGTGGAATCCCGCGACTGCGACTGTGGTTCTGTTTTCTGCTGCTCTGTTTCCTGCTGCTGTTCCTCCTCTATTTCCAGTTCCTTTGTCTCTTGTGTGTCCTGCTGCTCTGGTTCTGACTGGATTCTTTGCGGTTTTGTCGATGCTTTCGACGGATTAGACGGATGATCTTCCGATTTTGCTGACAGATTTTGCTGATCCGATTCTTGCTGCTCTGGCTCATCCGTTTCTGCTTGTCTCATTCCGCTTTGTGCCAGTTCCTCTATGTATTCCTGTATAATCTCTGGCAGACTGTTATAGTCAATCGCTGCCGGTTCGCCCGAAAATTCGGAAGCTGTCGGTGTTCCTTCAACTGTCAGTTCATTTCCCGCTTCTACCATAATTTCTTCCTCTGAAACGCTTCCATCCGGCATAATCTTTCTAACACCTACCGTTCCCTGAAAGACGGTCAGCCTCGTATTCGTATTTTTGTCCTCGTCCATCTCCACGTCCACGCGGAATATCGTTCCACGAACCGCCATGATAGAGTTAGGCGTATTGACCTCATAAGAGGCGCCGGCCTTCAGTTTATTCTGAATTTCACTGGTAACCGAGCCTTTCTGCAAATCAATATACGTTCTTGCATTTTCATCGTTTCCGTCGGCTACAATATTCATCAGCGTATCCTGCTCCGCCAAAACATACTTATCATCATCCAGCTTTAAACGCATGCTGCTGTCCGATGCCACCGCTACGGCATCCCCCGACTGGAGCATCAAATTTTCATACGCTTCCATTTCCCCTACCTGTGCTCTTGTAATCGTCGCACTACCATTGACCTGATATACCATAATGGAACGATAGGTTTCGCTTTTTCCTCCTGCCAAAACCACACAGACCACGACAACAACGGCCATTGCCGCCAAAACCGCGCCAATCATAACCCACACCTTTTTTGTCATTTTTTATCATGCTCCTTTCCCTCATTTTGCTTTTCGCGTACCGCCGCTGCCAAGCTGTCCACCAAATAAGAATCCAGCTTTCCTTCGTCTGCCATTTCCTTTAAAATGCCTAAAGCCTTTTCCTGTGAAACCGGCTTCTTATATGGACGGTCTCTTGCCGTGAGCGCATCATATACGTCCGCTACAGTAATCATCCTGGTTTCAAGCTCCAGCTCGTCTCCTTTAAGATGTCTGGGATAACCAGAACCGTCCAGCAGCTCATGATGTGACGCTGCCCACCTTGGGATAGCCTCATAGCTCTTGTTAAACCATACCTTGCCCAGTATTTTTTCTGTCATTACAACATGATATTCCATCTGCCTGCGGTCCTCCTCTGTCAGCGTTCCCTTTCGGATGCTGAGACGATCCTGTTCCCGCTCCGTCAGATATGAAAGTTCCGCACCTGTCTCATCCACATAGCTGTGTTTTGCAAGCTCCTGCACACGGTCATAATCCGCGTCGTCAAGAAAACCTTTGCCATCTATCCTGCGAATAAAGTCCATGCTCTCCTTCAAATATGCAATCCGCTGCCTGCACTCCTCCCCATTAATTCTTCCCTTCATACAGTCAATCGTGTAGTAAGCCTCCAGCAGTCGAAACCGTGTTTCTACCGTACCAAGTTCCCAGTCCAGCCGCGTTGCCCGGTTCATAATTGACAACGGTACGACCATTTTTCCGATATCATGTAAAAGCGCCGCCAGCTCTAACTTGTCTTTGCGTTCCTCATCAAAATATTCATCATTCTTGCCCAGCTGATGCTGCTTGTTAATATATTCTGCAATCATTCCTGCATATTCCGCAACTTTTCTGGTGTGGGAACCATTGTAGGGCGTCCGCTCGTCAATCGCAGTTGACATTGCTTCCACAAAAGAGCGCAGCTGCCGCTTGATCTCCTGCACATATTTTAAATTAGTTATTTCAATCGCTGCCTGTGCACCGAGGGAACGAATAATAATCTCATATTCCGGATCAAACGCAATAACATTTCCGTCATCATCCATCGCATTCAAAAGCTGCAGTACGCCAATCAGTTGCTCCTCATTATTTTCAATGGGAATAACCAGCAGCGATTGTGTATGATAGCCGGTCAGCGCATCATATTTTTTGGGACCGGAAAAATCAAAACGTGTGTTATCATATACGTCAGGAATATTGATGATTTCCCGATGAAGCGCGGCATAAGAACATACATTGCGCTCCGTCATCGGTACAGGAGGCATATCGTCAATCGGCTCACCGTCCTCACCGCGGCTGATATTTTGGGATAATGTCTTCATAATCTTAAAGTGCAGCTTGCCGTCATCAAAAAGATACAAGGTACTCGCATCACAGTGCGTAATGTCCATCCCGCTTTCCAAAATAAATGCCAGTAAGTGATCCCGATTTTTTTCTGTAGACAGTTTAATTCCGATATTTAGTATTTTTTTTAATTCCGCATTCGTCGGTTTTATTTTTTCCTCTGTCGTTATCCGCATAAATAATCATGCCTTTCACGTAAATTTATAATATTTCTTGTCCACAATAAGGATACAATTTGTTTTTCTTCAAATACTCCATAGAGCATCTTTGCCGCTCCAAATCCCTCATTTCGATAAGAACGCTTGCCTCCACGCCAAACCGACGCATTTCGCGGTCAAATGTACACCAGTCAATCTGTCCTGTCCCTATCTCGTGATGCAAATCGTTACTTTTATCATTATCATTGATGTGCATATGAAGAATATACGGTGCCAATGCCTCCACCCATTCTTCCTCCGAAATGTTGGTAAGCGCTGCATGTGCGTAGTCAAGACAGACGCCGAAGCGTGGTTCGTCCCAAAACCGCTCTGCAAGCTGCGCCAGAATATCTGGTGCCTCGTCAAACATGTTTTCCATATAAATCTGCTGTTTTGGATACTTCTGCAGAATTTCACGAAAAAATGCCTCATTCACCTTGAGCCAATTTTCAAGGTACTTTTTGTCCCGAAAGCCATGAAGTCTGCCTGTATGGAACACCACTCCGCGAAGCTCCATCTCCCGTGCGATATCCATAGACTGCAGGATCCGATGTTCTGAAGCCTTCCTTATCAGCGAATCCTCACTGTGAATAGTAACATCCAAAAATGCGCCATGCATGGTGTCCTTCGTACGGTCATGAGGCTGTTTACAGTAAAATGCAATCAATTCTTCTATCTTCTTTTTATCATCTAAAACGACAGGATTAAAAAAATCATTATACTCAAAGGCGGCATGATAGTCCTTTGCCAATTCCAAAGATTCCTCCATCCGGTTTCTGTCCGGAATCATATATAACTGTCCCATTTTAATATAACTTGCTCCTCTCGAATTATGAAGTTTTAGATTTTCACCGCATCGAGCTGGTATACAAACACACCCTGCGTTTTGCCCTTAAGCGGGATTTCCCCTACCGGAGTGACTTCCACCCGGTCTTTCACTGCCTCATAGACCTCTTTGCTGATTAAAATCTGTCCCCGCCTGGCATTGCTCTCCAAACGCGCCGCCGTATTGACGGTATCGCCAATCGCTGTATAATCCATGCGGAAATCACAGCCAATATTGCCCACGACCGCATTGCCGCAGTTGACACCAATCCCAAAACCCACGCTCTTTCCAAAACGCTTCTCAAATTTCTCAGCAATTGCATCTGCGCCTGCCTTCATATCCCGCGCTGTACAAACCGCTTTATAGATATAATCCTCCAAATCAAACGGCGCATTGAACACCGCCATCGTAGCATCTCCCACAAACTTATCCAGCGTTCCGCCATTTTGGAAAATTGAATTCGTCGTTAAACTTAAATATTCGTTTAGTATTTCCACAACTTCTTCCGGTTTCAGGCTTTCCGACATCGTTGTAAAACCGCGGATATCCACAAACAAACATGCAATATGGCGGTTCTCGCCTCCCAGTACCAGTTCAAAATCCTTATCCTTACTGATTTTGTCTACAACCTGCGGCGCAACATATTGTTTAAATACATTTACAACCTTCTGCCGCCGCATGACTTCCTGCAAATACCCATAAATCAAATGCACTGCATAAATCATAAAAAACACAACAGGGAGTAAAATAACAGGCGTCACAATCCCGCGCGCATACATCAGCACAGCAAATACCGGCCCCAGCGCCACAACACATACCAACGTCATAACAGTCGCCGGAATAATTTTCATCCGTCTGACCGCAAGATAAAACGCCGCTGCCAAAGCTGCCGCTATTCCTGCATAAATTGACGCCGGAAGCTGTTGCTGCGTTTTCCCTTCTAACAACGCTTCCACAATATTCGCCTGAATTTCCACCCCGTACATCTGTGTTCCGTGGGAAATTGCAGGCATGTAGGAATCCTGCATTCCTGCCGCATAAGCCCCCACGAATACTATGCCGTCCGCAAAGATTGCCGGATTGACTGTTCCGTCCATAACATCTGTCATAGAAATCGTGCTGTAACAGCCTGTTTTTCCGGAATATGAAAAGAGATACTGGTTATTGTCATCCAGCGCCGGCCATTCCACACGCTCCCCATGACTCTCCTGATAGAGTCGATATGCCTGCGATGCAAGGCTGTAATTGCGCTGTCCCTCCTCATCATCTATGTATGCCATGGCGCGCCGCACATACCCATCCGCGCCTACCAATGTGTTGGCATAACCCTGACTCGTGGCTTCCCGCAATGCCTCATAGGGCATCACAATACCGTCCACGTGATATTGATTGATCGTTATCCTGCCGTTTTCATCATACTCGGGCTGTTCCCGAAAGCGATAGGACATTGCCGTCACAACGTTTCCTGCCTCCTGACAAGCCTCCGCAAACGCCGTATCACCTTCGTCATCGCCTTTCTCACTGAAAATAACATCGAAAACAATCACTGCCGGCCTCGTCTGCGCATCCTTATTTAAAAGCCGTACCAGACTGGCTGAAAGCTCCCTGCTCCACGACGTAATCGAACCGTATTGCTCCAGCGTCTTATCATCAATTGCTATAATATAAATATTTTTATTGGCAACGGATGCCCGCTGGCATAGTGCGTCCGACACCATAACATCTACGGAGTACCCTGCCCGCACCCATCCAAGCAATCCAGTCACCACAGCAATCAGGAGCGCTGTCAAAGCAATCCTCATCTTTTGTTTATCTGCCACTTTCAACCATGTCCCTTTCAAACTCTAAAAATTTCCATTTTTTTAATTATAACAATTTATCCTTGAAAAGCAAGTATTCACACCCTATTTTTACGCTTTTGCACAGATTTTGTTACTGTTCACACCTACGCCAAAGTAGTGGGAATCGTGTGCCAAAATGCTTGCCTTTTAGCATTTTGTGTGCAAAATCTGTTATAATTCACACCTCAATAACTTATAAGCTGATG
>JAIECJ010000059.1:69416-77772 GCA_029068555.1 Lachnospiraceae bacterium | reverse complement strand
TGTGTGCAAAATCTGTTATAATTCACACCTCAATAACTTATAAGCTGATGAAAACTGGCGTTGGTGTGAATTGTAACGGACTATTGTGAACGGATGGTGCCGCAAAAATAAAAACTTGCAATATAAAAACGATTGAGATACAATAACTCATGAGCATAGCATTTAGAATATAATAAAAAAATAAGCGCTCTTTAGCGGTACAGGGGCGATGAAAAAGGAGTAAAAAGAGATGAGCAGAGAGTATTCTCCAAAGGACATTGAGAAAAAATGGCAGGATATCTGGGACAAGGAGGAAGCCTTTAAGGTTGGTGTTGACAAGACAAAACCGAAGTATTATGCGTTAGTAGAATTTCCCTATCCGTCAGGGCAGGGACTTCATGTGGGTCACCCAAGACCATACACAGCGATGGATATCGTGTCAAGGAAGCGCAGAATGCAGGGCTATAATGTCCTGTTCCCCATGGGTTGGGACGCGTTTGGTCTGCCTACAGAAAACTATGCGATCAAGAATCAGATTCATCCAAAGATTGTGACAAAGAATAATGTGGAACATTTCAAGAACCAGCTCAAAGCGCTTGGCTATTCGTTTGACTGGTCCAAGGAAGTGAACACCACGGACGAGAACTATTACAAGTGGACACAGTGGATTTTCCTACAGCTTTTCAAGAAAGGGCTTGCCTACAAGAGTGAGATGCCGATTAATTTCTGCACCTCATGCAAAGTTGGTCTTGCCAATGAGGAGGTTGTGAATGGCGTGTGTGAGCGCTGCGGTTCCGAGGTCATTCGAAAGATGCAGTCACAGTGGATGCTCAAAATTACGGATTATGCCGACAAATTAATCGAAGGACTTGACCATGTGGATTATATTGAAAAGGTCAAGGTTTCACAGAAAAACTGGATTGGACGTTCCGAGGGCGCTGAGGTTGAGTTTAAGATTAAGGACAAGGATGAGACACTTTTAATCTATACCACAAGACCAGACACATTATTTGGCGCAACATACATGGTCATCTCACCAGAGCATCCGTTAATTGAAAAATACAAAGCTGAAATTGCAAATTATGACGAGATTGCAGCCTACCGCGAGATGGCTTCCAAAAAGTCTGATTTCGAGCGTACAGAACTTGCAAAGGATAAGACTGGGGTGTGTATCAACGGTATTTCGGCTATTAATCCTGTTAACAATAAGGAAATCCCAGTGTGGGTTTCTGACTATGTACTGATGTCATATGGGACAGGCGCAATTATGGCGGTTCCAGCGCATGACACAAGAGACTGGGATTTTGCAAAGAAGTTTGGACTTCCTATTATAGAGGTTGTTGCAGGCGGTGATGTGCAGAACGAGGCATTTACAGATGTCGCGACAGGTACGCTCTGCAACTCCGATTTCCTGGATGGCATGGAAGTAAAGGATGCCAAGGCAGCAATAACAAAATGGCTTGAGGAAAAAGGAATCGGGCATAAAAAGGTTAATTTCAAGCTGCGCGACTGGGTTTTCTCCCGTCAGCGTTATTGGGGAGAGCCAATCCCAATTGTAAAATGTTCTTGCTGCGGCTATGTTCCTCTTGATGAGAGTGAGTTGCCGTTAAGACTTCCGGAGGTGGAGAGCTACATGCCCACTGATACTGGAGAGTCACCACTTGCGGCAATGCGTGACTGGGTTGAGACAACCTGTCCGAAGTGCGGAGGCAAGGCAGAGCGTGAGACAGATACGATGCCGCAGTGGGCAGGTTCCTCATGGTATTTTCTACGCTATATCGACCCTGACAATGACAAGGAGTTTGCATCAAAGGAAGCGCTTGAGTATTGGATGCCTGTAGATTGGTACAACGGTGGCATGGAGCACACAACACTCCATCTGCTTTACTCAAGATTCTGGCACAAGTTCCTATATGACCAGAATTTAGTGCCCTGTGATGAGCCATATAAGAAGCGGACTTCTCACGGCATGATCCTTGGTGAAAATGGGGAGAAGATGTCTAAGTCAAGAGGAAATGTAGTCAACCCGGATGATGTGGTTGACGAGTTTGGTGCGGATACACTCAGGACTTATGAAATGTTTATTGGTGCGTTTGATCTGAGCGCCGCATGGAGCATGGAGGGTGTCAAGGGATGCCGTCGCTTTCTCGACCGTGTGTGGAAGCTTCAGGATATGATGATTGATGGTGACGGATACCGCGCGGAGCTGGAGACAAAGATTCACCAAACCATCAAGAAGGTCTCCAATGACTTTGAGGGATTGAAATTCAATACAGCGATAGCGGCAATGATGGCGCTTGTCAATGATTTTTATAAGGCAAACAGTATTACTAAGGAAGAATATTCGACATTGATTTTACTGCTTAATCCGGTAGCACCGCACCTGACAGAGGAGCTCTGGGAGATGTACTTTTGCAATGGCAGGGTTTATCAGCAGAGGTGGCCGGAGTACGATGAGGCAAAGACCGTGGAGTCCACCGTGGAGATAGCAGTGCAGATTAATGGCAAAGTGAAGGCAACATTGATGGTCGGACTAGACGAGGATGAGACTTCCGTGAAGGAAAAGGCGCATGCGATTTCTGCGATTGCAGAGCTTACAGCAGGCAAGAATATTGTGAAGGAAATCTATGTGAAGGGCAGGATCCTGAACATTGTAGCGAAATAAAAAATGTTTAACGATATTTTGACACCGATGAATCACAGAGAAATTGAATACAATGCAAAAAAACTGTCGGGGTGTGATATCCCCGACAGTTTCACATGTGCAGCAGAACCGGCTACAGGTGTAAACTTTGGACAGCAGGATGAACAACGTTTGTTATCTGGCAGGAATGATTTACTAAAATGGATTGATGAGACAGGGGAACGCGTATTTGATGATGACCTTGTGATGGATTACGGTACAGACTGTTTAAGATTATATCTGTTATTTGAACAGACTCCAAGGGAGAATGATGCACCTTATTACAATAGCTGGCGGGAGGGGGCTCTGGAAGGTATCTATAAGTTCCTGGGCAAATACAGAAGGATGATACTTGCTGCAGATGCGTGGAACAGATGTGGTAAATATAATAAAGAAATGTTTTCGAATGAAAGTGCTGAGAGACTCAAGACGGCACTGGAAGCAACGGACGCCAAAATCAGAAAATGTATCAGTCGCGGGAATTCCGTGTCAAACCGCCACAATATTGTGGCGGCGTTAATGGAGCTGCTGAACATTTTTCAAAAAGAATTGAAAATAGGTCAAATCCTGATTTCATTGCACATACATGCAGTAGAAATGGCTGTACCACGCGAAAAAATGACGGATAGAGATACCGCGCAACCCAAATATGACAGGCGGAATGCTGGTGTGACAAAATTGTGTCAGGAGTTTATTATCCTGATGGCACCATATACGCCTGCACTTTCTAAGATTTTGTGGAAAGACTTAATATAAAATAAAAAGAAAAATTTTGCAAATTGTCTATACAATTTGCATTTTTTATGTTATATTATAAATGATTAATTTACATAAAAGGTCTACATATCCAACGCAAAAGCGGTTTTATATGGATTTTTGTTTATAACAGTGAAGCCAGTCTGAATTGTTACGATATGAGGAGTGTAATTAATGGGTAATAACAAAGTGTTTGATGATTATAGTATAGGTTATGACCCTAAAGCAGTGGAACATGACCTGCAAATTATCAGTCAGCTGACACGCAGCATGGCAAGCGGCAAAAAAAAGTTGACGATGCAGCAGGCGCAGGCGATATACTATAAGATAAAGAATGAAAACATACAGTTCCAAAGCAATACTGGCGAGGAGTTTTTGTTAAATCTGTATGAGAATATGACAGATGCGCAGATACAAGAGATAAACAGGGGAATCAGGCGGAAGCGGCAGAGGAAACAAAACAGAAGGCAGCTGGTAAGGATTAATAGAAAAATTGCGGCAGCTGTATCAGCAGTGGTTCTTGTTTCGTCGATATTGTGTATCAACTGGAGTCTGTTGATGGACTTGAGAACGAACTATCAGACGAAAAAATTACAAGAAAAAGTGATTGTCCATTCAGCTGATTTAAAAGCTGATGGCGTAGATGTAACGCCGATATCAGATGAGGGAGCGGCATTATCTTCTAACGAGAGTGAATCCGGAATAGCGGTGAATAGTGAATCTGGCAGTGAGATTTTGCTAAAGTTTACGCAGTTGTACAGTGAAAATCAGGATTTTGCAGGGTGGCTTAGAATTCCGGGAACGAAGATTGATTATCCGGTAATGTCAAGAGAGGGTGACAATAATTATTATCTTGACAAAAATTTTGAACGACAACATGATAAAAATGGACTGCTGATACTGGATTATAGAAGCAGTATAAAAAATAATATGGCATCAGGCGGACAGAATCTCATTATATATGGTCACAATATGAGAACTGGTGTTATGTTTGGAACACTAAAAAATTACAAGGATAAATCTTTTTGTGATGAACATATGACAATAAGCTTTGACACACTATATGAGGAATGCGAATACAGCGTTGTGGCGGCGATGCTTGGCAGTGTAGCATATGAAGATGAGGATGTGTTCCGGTATTATGATGCGATTGATATCAGCACAGAGGAAAATTTTAATGCTTTTAAGGAAAATGTAATGAGCAATGCCCTATATACAACAGATGAATCCATAGAGTATGGTGATACCTGTCTGATATTGTCTACCTGTGATAATTATAAGGAAGACGGCCGGTTTGTGGTAATAGCAAAAAAAATATGAAAATATAAGAGTAAGAGGGGATATATATGTATCGGAAATTAAAAAATATTTTAGGAGTAAGCCTTATGGTGCTGGCAATTGTGATATCACAGATTCCCATGCCGGAGGCGCAGGCTGCAAAAGAGCTGACGGAACAGGATATGCAGGTTGATGATATCTCTGCCCACACAGTCACCTTTAGCATGAATGGCGGCAGTTTTGACGGTGAGTATAATGGCTACAGTTTTGATGGCAAGACGCCAGTGCTTGTCGTTGATGACGGAGAGGCAGTAACGAGTTTTCCCGATGATAAGTTTGCATCATATTCTGGCTTCCAGACAGAAAGCAATGTGTGGTACACAGATAAGGAGTGTCTGAATCAATTTGATACAGACAGCCATGTGAGAGAAAGCATGACATTGTATAAGAAGTGGTATCAGATTACTTCGGATGGCTCTGCACCGGCGGAGAAGGGGTTTCATATAAGCGCTGACGGGACAATTTTGTATCGTTATGATGGTGATGAGAAGCATGTTCAGATACCGCAGACAGTAACTACAATAGCAGAAAGTGCATTTGATAATCTTCAACAGGTACGAGGAATTACCCTGCCGGCGGGAATTCAGAATGTTGAGGGGAATGCATTTAGCGGTGTGACAGACGGCAGTATTATATATATCTACGATTCTGGAAGCACGGATTCCATAGAATATGGTAAAAAGCTGGCGGACGAATATGAGCAGCTTGTTTATAGCGAATATCTTGATGTGGAAAACACAGAACAGATAGTAGGGATAGATTACCAAAGTGATACGTCAGATGAGGAAAAGCCCGAAGAAAGGGAAGGTTCAGAAACGGGAGAAGACAGCAGGACGGAATCAGAGGAAAGCAAAACTGAAGAAAAAGAGACACAGGAATCGAATGCTGGGGAGGATGATAAACAGGGAGATAGTACGACGGTAGAAACCGAACCAGAGAATAGTAGTGCAGTAGAAAGCGGGACAGATGAGACTGAAGAGTCTTCCTCGACAGTGATTGTTGTAGAGCCAGATACAAAATACACGGTTACTTTTGACACGGGTATTGCCGGTGTTGATGGGGAAAAGAGAGAAGTACTGAGCAGACGTACTGTATCAGAGCTTGTTTCAGTGGACGGCAATCAGCCTGAGATTTTAAGAAAAGATGATTACCGGATTGAAAAGGATGATGGGAAACAAGACATAACATACATATTTAAAGGATGGTATCAGGATAAAGGCTTTACAAAAGAATGGGATTTTGACAATGACATGATAGAAAGTGATACCACAATTTATGCGAAGTGGGACAAACAGACAAGAGCGTATTTTTATGTAACATTTGTTGCTGCAGAAGGCTATGAAAGCGCCGCCAACATTCCAGAAAAGCAGAAACTATATGAGGACGAAAATCTTGAGAAGCCTGCGAAGAAGCCTTCTGTAAAAAATAAGGTTTTTAAAGGATGGTATACAGACGAAAAGGATACTTCGACAGAATATAAAACATGGGGCAAACCAATAACAAAGGATTTGACGCTTTATGCACAATTCGAGGAAAAGAGTTACACGGTAGTATTTCATATGAATGGAGGGGGGTTTACGGGAAGTTATAATGGCACATCCTATACAGATGCGGCCAGCCTGAAAACCAAAATTACGGCTGGAAAAGGAATTGCCTCTACAGATTACCCGCAAAGTAGTTCGTCGTCAAGCTTTAAATATTCAAATTATGCAACAGATTCCAACTGGTACAAGGACAAGGAAGGTCTTACCATTTATTCGCAAAGTGCGGCATTGAATGGTGACTTGACGTTATATAAGAAATGGTATTATACTTCATCAGGATTTACGCTGAATGCCTCAAGCAATGTGTTATACAAATATAGTGGCAGTGTGGCAGATGTCGCCATACCAAACTCTGTGACCATTATTGGAGCAGATGCTTTCTCGAGTGTCGGCAGCATATCAAGTATCACGCTGCCGGATAATATATCTGATGTAAAGGATAATGCGTTTAGCGGAGTCCAAAAGATATCAAAGGATATCACGATTACTGGAAAGACTGAAAAAGCGAAAAATGTGGCAAAAGCTCTGGCAAATCAATATACCCATTTGGTATATAAGGATGGTGCGCCGACGGACAATTCAGTTGTTGTAACTACAACAACTGAATCAGGCAGCATCAGGCTTGGAGCAGCAATCTCGGGAACTGCAGGTACATCAGGTACAACACCGCCTGCATCTGCTGGCAGCACGGCGGCGCAGTCGGGATCCATAGCGTTAGGTGCAGGAAGCATAGGTACAGGAACTACGGCGGCGCAGACAGTAACACCTGCAGCACAGGGGAATGTGATATCACAGGGAACGATACCAGCACAGGGAGCAGCTGCGAGTCAAAACAATACATCTGCTACGGCTCAAAAGGACACCCAGGTTTCGAAGGGCTCGTCCGCGTCAGTACAGCAGGGGGCGAAGACAACCTCAAAACAGAATGTTACCTCTGCAAGTGCGCCTAGGAGCACAGAACATATAAAGGATTCCACACCAAAGACAGGAGATCCTTTACAGTACCGTATGCTTATTGTATGCGCAATGTTTTCGGTTGGAGCGCTGCTTGTTCTTACCGGGAACGGAAGAAAGAAGAGATTTTCTGCATCTTAGCAATATCATCGGGGGTTGAGTATTTTTTCAAAACAGAAAATATCAGCTCAACCTCATCATTGTTAAAAGAAATGTTGTTATCACGGCTTAGCTTACCTAGCGAAAGCAGAAATGACATCATTTCTTTTTGATTTCCCCGGTTGACAGAAGTGCTCTGTACAAACATTTTATTTAGAAAATCCAGTTTTGCCCTGTCGATATTTTGCAGTTCTGGATCCTGCATCCATTCATTGTTTGTTTCCATTATCATTTCCTCCAAACATTTTCATGATTTCCATAATTTCACTGATATCCATGCCATTTATTCCAGCACCGCCGGAAGCCATGTTTTCGGCCATGGTGCCTAAATCCATATCGGGATTCATATTTTGGAAAAGCTCTAGCATCTGCTGCATTTCACGCATATTCCGCATTGTGTTTATGACAGAAAGTATCTGTTGAAAGCTCTTTTCTTCATTTGGCGCAAGATATTTTCGGACTGCTTTATAGATATTTTCAATATTTTCGGCAGGCTCATCACCGGATTTTGAGTCGGACGACGTGCTGCACGCGCGGATTCCGCTGTCAAAACCAGAGGTTCCTTTATTTATAAGTGACAGAGTGTATTTCAATTCCATATATTTGATCAAGGCAGGCATCATATTGGAATTTTTATTGTCCATAAAGGGCAAAAGGGACTTTAATATCTGGATGTGATTCGTGGTGTAAAAATGGTCAAATGCCAGCACGTAATCATTATCCTCCATAATCAACCTCCTTGCTGCAGCATATATAATTAATCATATATATGATAAAGTATTATCTTTTATTCGTGTTACAATAATTCAGAGGGTTCGTGTTGCACGAACCCTCATGGATGGTAACTGAAATGTTATGACTAGCATCCGCAGCCGCATCCACCATTGCCGCCACCGCAGCAGGAAAGCAGGATAAGAATCCAAATCCAGCTTCCGCAGCCGTT
>JAIECJ010000059.1:0-69316 GCA_029068555.1 Lachnospiraceae bacterium | reverse complement strand
GCAGCAGGAAAGCAGGATAAGAATCCAAATCCAGCTTCCGCAGCCGTTATTGCCGCATCCACATTCTGAAATGTTATTTGTCTGATTGCATCCGCAATGGCTTGCTGATAATTCACTCATGATTGAGTACCTCCGAAGAAGCTTTTTTCTATACTATATGACAGAATGCAGAATGTGTTCCAAAGGATAATGAAAAAATGTATTGTTTTGATTTGCAGAATTGCAGCCGCAGTTCAGTTTTCGGATTGCTGTTGCATATTATGTTACAGTTCAGACTTTACATTTACAAAGTACGTGAAATAGCGTTGCGGTTGAGATGCATCAAGCTATCGCGAAGCGATTTTGCATGGATTGATACCTGTAACAGGAAGCAAAAGGCTGGACGGTTACCCATATTGTACGATTTTATCAGATAATTCATTGAATAATTTGAAAAAACATAGTATAATAGTAAATAATGTACTTCTATATAAATATGTATATGGGTGTTGCAGCAGGATTCAAATTGTGATGGATTTGCTCAACACAATCGGATAAGGGGGATTTCAAACATGAGGTCAACTAAACTAAGATCGAAAGTTATGGCAGGAATATTATGTGCTGCCATGGTATTTCAAAGTGTACCTGTGGAAGCAGTGGCAAGCGAGGTTACAGAAACTGTACAGAATTATGACAGTGAGGAGATGAATGGGACTGAAGATGAAGTGGGAACAAATACTGTTTCAGCACTGTCAGAGGATGCAGCAGAAAATCGCTCGGATAGTCAGGGAGATGTGCCTGAGACCTCAAATATAATTGAGACATCAGGCGATGTGGAAACAGTAGATAGTCCAGATGCGGTAGAAACATCAGATATATCTGAAGAATCAGAGGTTTCTGAAACTTTTGTCACAATTGAGACGCCAGATGCTGCTGAAAGCGGAGACTCTTTTGATGAGGCAGGAACAGGGGCGGATACAACTGAATCCCCTGAGACGGAGAGCGGCACTACAGATATAGAGGAAGTTACCGAAACAGAAGAACTGGAAGAAACAGAAGGAACAGAACAGGAAATCGCGCTGCTTGCTGACGAGCTGCCGGATTATAAGAAGCTGCTTTCTGTCGTGACAGAATACAAATATTATTTTTATGATAACGTAAAAGAAATTTTTGTAAAGCTGGAGGGATGCGAAATACCAGAAACAGGCGTCGGTATAGAGTTTTATATTGACAAAGACCCTGATAATGTGAATGAACAGCCTATAAATTATGAAAAACGCGGAGATTATTATGTGATTTCTTTTGGCTCGGCAGGTATTTCAGAAGGCACGCACCATCTGACAGTCAAACTGAAAGATACAAGTATTCCAGACGGTGAGTATCTAGTAAGCAGGGATAATATTGCATTTGAGATAGAAAGAGTTGACAACGTATTTACAGAGGCGGATAAATATTATATATCCTCTACGGATGATACTATAGAAGTAGCGTTTTACAATCCGGCGGATGATATTGAGTCTGTCCAGATTACGGCGGCGAATGGAGATGTTGTGGCGCGTTCGGGGCAGAGGAGTCCGGCTGTAGACCAGATAGAAGACCCACGCTATACGGGAATTGGAAACGGCTATGAATATCCTGACACGATTTTACATAAGACAACATGGGTTTTGCCCACTGAAAAAAATGCACTTGAAATTGGAAACTATGATATCCGGCTAACACTTGAGGGCGGCACCGAGAGAATGATTTCAAATGCTGTGGAGGTTTCATCACGAGCTGTTGTTACCAAGTGTGTGCTTGGTATGGATTATGACAATACAAGTAACCTTATATATCTCTACATTCAGGGTACAGGATTTAATCCTTCCCAGGTTCGGTTTGACTTTGTGGATGAGGCAACATCAGCGATATTGTCTACTACACGCATAGATTACAAAACAGTGCAGTCAGGATACATTGTTAAGTTTCGGAAAGAGGGAAATTGGGATAAGGCAGGAAAAGAAATAAAAGTTACGATTTCCAAGAAATCTGGAAATATTGATTTCACGCAAAATGAATTTGACGCGCTTCTGGAGAGTGGAATTTATTATGCAGAATACAATAGTGTATTGAGTGCGATAGAAGTTGGTGTTACAACAGATTTGAATGGAAAGGCAGTCAGCTTCAAAATCGTTGACGCAGCGGATCATCAGAATATTGTCAGTGAAGTTACATCGAGGTCGTTGACAGAGAGTCTGGCTTATCTGACTCCTTTAAGTCCTGAAAACTTACAGAGGGGCGGCAGATACTGTGTGGAGCTTACAGCCAGTGGAAATGTGTATTATAAAGAATTTAAAATGAATCAGGGGACGCCGAGTACAAACCATTGGGAGGCGTCCGCAGTGATATCACAAAATGCAGAACGAAATGATTTTTATTACTGTGCTGTTGAGGCCGGAATAAACAATGATGAATTAGACGTGGCAATAGATGGATATAGTGCAGATGTTGCATTCTATGCAAATGAATGGGCACGCGAGGACGGTGCCAAAGGGACACGCATTCAAGTATGGATTCCTACAAGAAAGTTGTCGGTTGGGCAGCATACGGTAAGGATTACCAGAAATGGCAATCCATTCAGCAGCTATACTTTTGAGGTTGTTGCTGCTGATTATGACAAATTTGTTCTTGATACATATTCGCTTTCATGGATTGATGATAATACAATTCAGGTGTACATGAAAACGCCAAACTGTGCGGACACGGATGACTTTGATATAAAACTTACAGGCGTCAACGACAGGGAACCTGCGGTTACAACTACAGTAGTGACGGATAGATACACAGACAGTGTTTTCATGAATGTTACCGGATTAAATAAAAGCAGCGCGTTTAAAGATTACTATGTGCTGATAACTCATAAGAAGTTTGGTCAGCCTTTCAAGATGTCCAATTTGGGTGAAAAGTTTTATGCGGACGAGGATAAGGGAGAGAAGAAGTCCATATCTTCCAACAAAGGTCTGCCAGTCATTTCGAATAACAGGGTAATTGGTATTAATATTCAGAATCTGGCACTTCCGGCAACGCTGACAATCTATGCGACGGATACGACTGCTGTTATCAGTAAGTTAACCATCCCTTCAACAGTAGAAGGAAACTATTACTATTTTACAAAAGAGTTTTATGACAGCTTTGTAAACAAGGATAGGCTGTATGATATGACGCTTTCGGATTATGGAGAGAATTGGGGAAGGTCATATGCAAGAATAAATATTGGCTACAAAGGTGAAACAACAGTAAATGATTTTGATTTAAAAATAACAAGTGATACGTTATACATTGACGGACCAGAGAGCGGAAGGTCGGCAGTCCTTACTGTGACGGGCAATACACAGAAACCGGTATTTGAAGTTTCTGATGATACGGTTATCGAATTGGAAGACTACATAGAAACTTCAGATGGCACGGGGGTACAGAGTCCGGATCCAAATAAGAAACGCGTTATTGCTAAAAGCACTGGGGCAACTAATATTACAGTTATTGCGGATGGTGTCAAAAAGAGTATTTTCGTTACAGTTACGAGAAGTGCATCTGGTATTACAATAAATACTGCAAACCGCAGCATGAAGGTTGGTGATTCTTTTGTGGCAGAGGCATATATTTTGCCTAAAAGCGCTGAAGATCCGACACAGGTTGTAAATTTTACATCATCTGACAGCAATGTATTGTATGTAAGGAAACTTACAAATACTACAGCAAATGTTACTGCATTGAAAGCGGGAACGGCTGTACTAAGGGCAACATTGGAAGGAACGACATACACGGTGGCAGTGACTGTCTCTATCACAGATTCATTTCCGTTGTATGACAAAAAAGAAATTAAGATTAAAGAAGTAGGGATTGTCAGTTATATTGAGGCGATTGACCAGTCATTGTCATCCTGCGCACTGCCAGAGGGATGGGAGTGGGATAATGGGGATCTTGTCCTGACGGCAAGTGAACAGCTGCAGTATTGCTGGGCAACATATACAGAGGAAGGGTATCAGCCGTTTAGCGCAAGACTGCCAGTTGCGGTAACGCGTATCTCCGGTATTGATGTGACAGGCAGGACGCTGATTAATCAGGGACAGAAGGAAACCTATAAAATTACCTATCAATATGCAGGCGCAGACATTAATACACCAAAGTTCAGGAACAGAATTACAGTAAATTGTGTCAGGACATCTGAGGATGATATTGCAGCGGTGGAATCCTTGGAATGGGATAAGATGGTTATTGCGGCAAAAGATGAGACAGGTGGCGGAACGGTTGATTTCAGGCTGACACTGGCGATTGACAATGGAATAGACCAAGGAAGTAATCTGTTTGCAAAGAATTTCACGGTTCATGTTCCCTTGACAGATTGTGTAAACAGTGTAAAAGTGAAGCCAATAAAAGCAAGCGGCCAGAACTTTGATTACTATGAAAATGAAGACAGAATGGAAGTTGATGAAAATGATATTAAGACATCAAAGTATTCTGTCGAGCTGCAGGCAGAAGCTGCTGTCAATGGAATACCGAAAAAAAATGTAGAATTTAAGTGGGAGACAGATGATGATACTATTGCGACTGTCGGAAAAAATGAGAAAGGCACTGTGACACTTGCAATTAAAAAGGCAGGTACTGTGAAAATTTCGGCAATTGCGGAGGATGAAGGCAATTGCGCAGGTACATTGACAGTTGATATCATGGATTATGCGCCAGTGCTTGAAGAGTCAAATGTGACAATAAACAAGTATCGCAATAGCGGGACAGAATTTGCTTTTCAGGAACAGAACGGTAACAGGGTCAAATCTATGAGAATACTTGAGGGAGAGTCGGAATCGCAGAACTTTTCAGCAAGTGTTCCTGTAGGGGGAATATCCACCCTGAGGTTTAAGACAGGTGCTCCGGCTTTCGGATTTGTCAAAAAGACGGTATCAAATTGTAGTATTGTAGCGGTGACAGAAAAGGGTACATATAAATATGCCTTGAAAGTGACGACAGATGTCACAAAACCTTCCGCGACAGTAAAGCTGAAAACAAAAGCAAATTTATTCTATACGGATGCAGAAGCGGTTTATACTGTTTCAAGCAAATATGATATTCAGTCGGTTGAGGATGTAACGGAAAGTACAGAAAGAGAAAGATTTTATGCTGTTTATGACAGAGCCAGCAGTACAATACATTTCAATACAGGAGGCACGCTCAACAGCAGCACATTAGGTCAGTTTATGGCTTCGAGGTCACCGCGGTTGAACGTGAAACTAAAAATTACATTTGCAGATTACAGAGAGCCGCAGACGATAGAGGTCAAGGTTGCCACAGAGAATAAAAAGCCATCTCTTGGCATAACGGGAATGGTAACTTGTCCAGGAATCTCAAAAGGCATTGTGAATGTCATAAATTCTAAGACGAAGGAAGCCTTTTCGGTGGATGCAGCTCCGATGACGTTTAAAATCGTTAAGCCGACAGACGGTTCTGTAGATGCAGAGATTAAGAAAAACAGCGGTGGTGTGTCAATAACATACGCTGGAACAAAAAATTTGTCGTATACTGCCGAAGTAGCCAGCAGCGAGTGGACACAGGCAGTTAATGTAAATGGTAAGATTTCATATATAAAGTCTCCCGAGAAGCTGTCGCTTGCAATGGGAAGTAAGCAGCTGACCTTGAATATGGCGACAAACATAACAGCGAATGGGACCAACACAATACCAGTGTTTGTAAACGGCAGTAATATTGCAATAACGAAATTGACATACGATGGAACTGCACAACCGCTGATTGACACGGCTGGTTATCTTGACTTCGAATTTAAATCGAAAGACCAGAGCATTAGTCTCGGGTTAAATGCTGGAAAGCGGGGAGCAGTTAAACCAGGAACTTACAAATTGAATTTATATGCGACAGTAAATGTACCGGATTTGAGTGCGCCAGATCAGGTGAAAGAGGTTCAGATTAAAAAGACAACACTGACGATTAAACTTACCGAAGAAGGTACAGCAAAGGTTACTCTTGCATCGCCTAAGGGACAAATAAATCTGATAGACAGGGCAAATACGTCTGTTGTGTATACACCAAAAGTTTCGGGCATTGATGCTTCCATTAAGAGTGTAAGTGTAGATGAAGATAGTGAATATGCAGAATGTTTTACAGCTTTCCTCAATGATGACAATAAAGTGGAAGTAAAGGTCAAAGCAGGAAGGAGTATGTCTGTCAAGGATCCGTATAAAGTTACAATTGTGTCTGTGCTAAACAATGGTTTTACAGTGAAGTCGTCTGTAAAGATTAAGCCAGTCAATAAACTGCCAAAGATTGTGTTTTCGCCTGCTAAATGCAATTTGTACAGGAGCAACAATAATAAGTATACTGTTTCTGTATCATTGAAGAACAGCAGTATTGACCTGAATAACATAACCGGAATCAAGATTGACACAAGCAGTAACAAGAGCAATGCAGATAAATTTTTACTGGTTAATAATATCAGCAAAAATGGTACAGTCAGCTTTGGTCTGGCAGGCGACAGGAGCAGCATCAGGAAAGGACAGTATAAAATAAAATGTCTTGTTACGTTCCGTGATGCGGATTCTGAGTCAAAACCGGCTGCTGTGAACATGACAATAACTGTAAAATAATTGAATGAATTGTACAAATAACAGAAACAGCACATAAAATTTGTGCTGTTTCTAATATTTTGTCATAAAAATCGGAAAAAGACTTGAAATTAACTGAAAATATAGTAAAATAATAGTATATATGTAAACCGTTTAAATAGAAAGTTTAGTAACAGTTCGGTATAGGACGTTGCATTTACTGCAAAGTCTGTGAAACAGCGTTGGGATTGAGACGCATCAAGCCGCCACGAAGTGGTTTTGCAAGGCTTGATGCCTGTAACAGGAAGCCGAAGACTGAACTGTTACAAAGTTTATGTTAATAAAAACATAATACTTTGTTGAAAGGATTTGTTAGACAGAAAGGAAGATAGAATGGCGGAAATAAAATGGACTGTCGAGGGCAGACGTTTTCGGAACGCAGAGGAATATCAGGCGGCTCTAAGGGACAAAGAACGCATCGATTCCATTACCGGCAATCTCAGATTGGATAATCCAAAAGATGTTGAAACACTGTATCTGGAATTGAAAAAGGGGCAATACACATTTGAATCCATAGTGGGCAGACAGTTTGATGACAATATTTATGAACTGTACCAGAAAATTAAGCGGGAAGAAAAGAAAGCGGAAGAAGAAAAAGCTGCACGAAAAGAAAAGAGAAAACAGCAGGTTCAAAAGATAGAGAAGTTCGTAAAGCCTTCCAAAAAACAGAAAAAAAGCGAGGGTGGGGCGAAGCTTGAAGATTTTGATAAAAATATGCAGGCGCAAATTATGGCAGTCCTCAGGAAAAAAGAAAGAAAACGAAGAATTCTAATGGCAGTCTGTATGTTTCTGTGTATCATCAGTTTCGGATATCTGGGTGCATATTATCAGGTGTCAGCCAAGAGTGCAAGGGAATTTGAAGAACTGACTGCGTTGAAAGAAGCAGGGGCGCAGAGTGCATATTCTGGCAATAAAAAAGTTGAAATTCATCTAACAGACAAAGATACAACAGTGCCAGACATCCTTCCAGAGTATGAAAAGATACATCAGAAGAATCAAAAGCTAATCGGATGGGTGAAAATTGACGATACAATAATTGACTATCCTGTGATGCAGACAGTCAACAACGAATATTATTTAGACCATAACTTTAATCAGGAGGAGGACAGGAACGGCTGTATTTTTATGGATTACCAGTGTGATGTTATCAAGGGATGTGACAATATTATCCTGTACGGACATCATATGAAGTCTGGAAAGATGTTCGGAACATTAAATAAATACAGCAGTCAGTCTTATTATGAGGAACACCCGACAATACAATTTGATACGATTTATGAGAAAGGTACGTATCAGGTGATGTATGTATTTCGGTCAAAGGTTTATTCGGAGGAGGATGTGACCTTCAAGTACTATCAATTTATCAATGCTGCTTCGGAGATGGAGTTCAATTCATACTTAAACGAAATGGCGGCGTTGTCGTTATATGATACGGGAGTTACCGCAGGCTATGGCGACAGACTTCTGACACTTTCAACCTGTGATTATCAGGAGAAGAAAGGAAGGTTTGTCGTAGTGGCGAAAAAGATTAAGTAATAGGGAATATAAATAACAAAGTGGGGAGAGACAACATGACAAAGAGTAGAAAGAAAAAGAACTATAAGCTGAGAAGACGGATAAAGCGGACAGTGGCGGCACTCACAATGATCATGGCTATTGTCGTGGCTGCGATACCAGTCGAGAATTATGGTACGATGCAGGCGTCAGGAGTGGATGGAGGAGTCAATCTTGCTGACAATGCATCAGCATATCTTGAAAACCGCAGTCAGCATTATGAGACTACTTCACAGGAAAGCGCTTATGGAGGAACCGAAGTTACAGCACAGCATATTGAGGGTGACTCTTTTATCAATGCTTTTAAGATCCGGTTAAAAAGCGGCAGTGAAGACGCGATGATTACGGAGAGTGTTTTTGAGAGGGATTTGGAGAAGTTTGATATTCATGAGGTGGAGTATTATGAGTATGTTCAAATGAGTGCCGACTATCTCAAAGCAGTCGAAAATGCGTTTGATGCAGAGACCTATTCCATTGCCTTTACGAATGAACATAAAAGCTATAATGCAAGGACTGAAACAATTACGGATGCTTCCGGAGCAAGTGTTACGTTAAACCTGAATGCGGTTAGTTATGACTTGATATCAACAGAATCACCGAGCGAAACAATATCCAATACAGCATCGGGGTCTTTGGATAGTACATTGACAGGTACAAATCCGTATATTGTAATAAAAGCGCCGACAAGTAACCCTAAAATTTTTGAGACATATGCTCCGGTATTGTTAAAAACCCATACGGATAGAATTGATTCCTACAATGCAGAGATGAAAAGATATACAGATGTATTGGATGGAATAAAAGATAAGACCCCTCTTACGCGGGATGATGAGACAAGATGGAACGAGGCAGTTAATAATATTACGACGTTAAATGCTTCGGCAGTGAATTTGTCAACATTTAGAAAGACTTTTGCAGAAATAAGAGCAGAGGCGAGGGATGAGGACGAGGATGACAATGACTTGCCTGATATTGTTGATTATGCAATCTGCCAGAGGATTGCTTCGAATAGCAATGGAGACCTTGTAAAGTATGTGCTAAAGAAACTTACAAGTCCAGCAGGTGCTGTTGTGTATGTTCCGAAAAACAATAGCCCGAATGGTCCTGATTCTGGTCAGAAGAATGATGATGAAGGATATCTTGCAGGTGGAAAGGCAAATATAAAGGGAATTGCTTCTAGGGCATTTGACATAACATCGAATCCCGATGATGGCAAACATCCGGTGGGAACAGACAGAGAAGTGGGAGCCATCACGGTTCCTGCTACGGTAGAGTTTATTGGCGTGCAGGCATTTGCTCATTCCAATTATCTGAAGGATGTGACGATTGACGATACGAACTGTACGATACTGGGCGACGAGGCGTTTATGCAGTGCCCGAACCTTACATCTATTAAGTTTACGAGTGAAAACTCACGTCTGAAGACAATTGGGTGTCAGGCATTTTATAACACAAAATTGAACAGTATTATTTTTCCGCCTTATGTTGAGACAATCGGCGCGGGCTGTCTGTATCTTTCCGATATACAGGAAATGACAATGGGCGGTCTCAGGAATGCTACTTTGACAATCGAGCCTTATGCTTTTTTTGGATGTGAAAAGCTGACCAAGGTGAACTTTGCCGGAGAGAGCACAAACTTTAAGATGGGTGATGCCATTTTTGCTCTGACATCCAGCCAGGGCGGTGGAGCACTTGAAAATTTTGTTTTCCCATCTTATATGAACCAGATAGATAATGGTACGGATTATGCGAAATATATTTTGGCAGGCAGGGAAAATCTCAAGACAGTAGTACTTCCCGGAAGGCTTGGAAACAGCGTAACCAATGATGATGCAAAGTATGTACCTGATGACATGTTTGCAGGGTGCAAAAATCTTGAGTGTGTTGAGTTCCCTGACGGGGCATATGATGCGAAGTATCATTCAGACAAATTGTTTGCAGGCGTGTTAAATGATAAGTTCTATGTAAGAGGACCAGAGACGGGTGCGAGCAGCAACAGCATCGCATCACCGAGAAGCTGCACATGGAATGCGATTCCGGGGTATACCACAGCAGACGGCAAGCCAGGGGTTGTGCCATATGTATTTAGGGGCGCGGATGGCAAGGAACATATGGAAATCGGTGTCGGTGAGGAAAACAGGGATGATTATATCGCAAGAATTGATATTATCGAGGGTACGACAAATGCGATTTTGTCCGGATATATAGAGAACCATCCGACAGGAAATCCTCTTGCCGTAGTTATTCCTGAGACAGTTGGCGGATATACGATTACAGAGATTGCTGACGGATGCTTTGAGGATGTTAGTGATATTATCTACAAAGTAGTGATAGCGGACGGAACGGTTCAAAGAATAAATGCCAACGCATTTAAAGGCTGCGATAAGCTGCAATGGGTAGAACTTGGAGATTCTGTAAACTTTATTGGAGCAGGCGCATTTGAAGGATGTAAGAGTCTTGAAAATGTTGTATTCAGCCAGACACAGACAGCGCTTTTTGGAGATGTGGATTCATATTGGAGAGATGCGCTTACGATTGAAGATAATGCATTTAAGACTGGTTCGGATTTCCTCACATTCCATGGGGCGGTTCATCCAGAATATGCACCGTTTAATCTGGCAATGAGTGCGGACGGCAAGAACATGACGGGCACAAGCCTGTCGATCTGCTACAAGACCGATGCACCGACAAACCTTACAATCCTGCGGGATAATGCGACAGGCGAGAGTACGTTGATTGATTACCCGCACTATGAGGAAATTGATACAATCAATGCAGATTTGATTGAGCTGTGGGCAAAAGGGGACAGCGGATATAGCATCACAGATAAGTTCGAGGAGTTAAATGAACTGAAGAATGTTGCAGATCCGAATTATGCAGAAAGACCGTTTAACAATTATAAGAATTTTAATGAGAAGGATATTCCGCTTTATACACTTTTTATGACGATACCGAAGGGAATCGACAGCATTGACGCGAGTGCATATTATAAAAGAAGCGAAAATGCAAATGATTTGGTGTATCTGACCAGAACATATGAGTCGCAGACGAAGTTTGTGAATGGTAAAGATATTGAAATTGGTATCAAGGGCGTGCCAGACGGTTTAAAGAGAGACATTAACCAGCGGCAGACTTACAGCAGATATGATGATGTAAAAAGCGTATATTCTGACGACAAGTATATATCAGAGAGTGACTTGAATGAATTTGGTCAGAAAGCCGGTTTGTTCAGCGGATTTTTGGCAGAGTCTGAATTAAGCATGGAGACAGGTATTACTGACAGTATACCAGGAATTATATGGCGTACTTATAACGGACACAAATACGTGGAAAATTCGATTGTTGGTAATGACTATCTGACTACGATTGATTTAAAAACTGTTAAGGAACTTCCTGATTATGCATTTATGAGCTGCGAGAACCTGCTGAGTACGAATTATGGCATGGAGATGCAGACAATCGGGGCACTGCCATACCGGAATTGTAAGAATTTGACAAATATTGAAATTCCTGAAGGAAACCAGTATGTACAGTTTGCTAATATGATTCTGTATAGAAAAAATCAGAGCAATGACAGGGCGGTAAGCGGACTTGAGATTATTCAGTGTCTTGAAGGCAGAGGCAGCGGCAGCGGAAATAGCGGTTCCTTTAAAATCGGAGAGGCATCAGGAGATACGCTTCTGGCAAATGTTGTCAGCATTGATAAAGAAGCATTTTCATACTGTGAGGAAATAACAGAAGTTGATTTAAGTACATCAA
This sequence comes from Lachnospiraceae bacterium, assembly GCA_029068555.1. GTDB lineage: Bacteria > Bacillota > Clostridia > Lachnospirales > Lachnospiraceae > COE1. Next base: position 57,374 of record JAIECJ010000059.1, on the reverse strand, counting down.
AGATAACACAGTTACCAGAGAGATGTTTCTACAAGGCTGTAAAGCTTAGCACTGTGAAGCTTCCTGACAGCATTGAGACAATCGGTGAAGAAGCATTCCTTCAGACAAGCGATAATGTTGAAGTTACTATACCAAACCCAAGCTGTGCAATTGGTGAGACTGCTTTTAACTTTGATGGCAATCGGAAAGTTACAATCAGAGGACCACAGTATGATGCCTCAGGGACAAGAAATAGTGCAATTTATAACTATTATCTGAAGATGAAGGAGAAGCTCAGACCACAGGGCAAGGAAGAAAACATTATTTTTGTATCGGAAGATAAACATAAGGTTACATTTATTGATTATGATACATCACTGATTGTAGATCCGGACGTTGCAAACCCGCAGTATGTAGACCATGAGGCAGACGCAGTATGTGTTGCAAGGCCGCAGCGTTCAGGCTATGAGTTCGTAGCATGGAAGTGTATTCTTTCAGACGGAACACAGTTTACGGGGTCAGGAGATCCATGGAAGAATGTCACAGAGGACAGAATTATTCAGGCAGTATATAAGCCGAACGCAAATATTGTTGTATCAGATGGCAATGATTATAGACTGACGATGGTGGATGGTACAGCAAATGGCCAGACAGAGCCGATTACTGCCAAGGGTGGTGATAGAATTACCATTGCTCCTGTTGCAAAGACAGATGGAAGCCAGTTCCAGTACTGGTCTGTTGAGCCGAAAGACTATACAAATTTACTTGTTGATGGTATCGCTACAGCAAATGGTACATTTATCATGCCGAATGATGATGTGACACTGACAGCAAACTTCAGCGGCGGCTCTGGCGGCGATAATCCGGGTGGCAACAACCCAGGCGGTAATAATCCGGGTGGCAATAACCCAGGCGGCAACAATCCGGGTGACGGCGACACGGCAAGGAAATACAAGGTAACGGTAAACTATGGTTCAGGAAGCGGCGAGTATGAAGCTGGTGCAACAGTTAATATCTCTGCGTTTGCACCAGAGTCATCAAGCAGGGTGTTCTCTAAGTGGACGACAAATAATTCCGGTTTAGGGTTTGCCAATGCCAATTCTGCTACGACAAGCTTTATCATGCCGGCAGCGGATGTTACGGTGACTGCAAACTATAGAGTGAGAACGGATGACGATGATGACGACGACCAGCCATCAAGGAGACCGGGAACTAACACAAACACGACTACAGTGACGAACAGACCAAGCAGTTCGACCGGAACAACAGGTACAACAGGTACTGTCACAAATCCTACGGCAGGAAGTACCAATACAGGCAGCACAAACAATGACGGAAACAAGATTTATATTACGAAAAATGGTGTTTCCAATAAGGATGTGGCATCTATTTCTGTAGATGGTTCTACGGATAACTTTATTGTAAGAATCACAGAATCAGCAGAGGCAACTGCGGCAGTAGAGGAAGCGCTGATCAACAAGCATGGTTCACTTGATGGACTGGCATACTTCCCGATGGACATCTCGCTCTATGATGCAACAGGCCAGAATAAGATTACAGATACTTACGGACTAAACATTACTGTAACCATGCCGATTCCAGATGTATTGATACAGTATGGTGGAAATGCGCGTGTGGCAGCAGCAGATAATGGAAACCTGCAACAGTTGACACCGAGGTTTACGACAATTGACGGTATTGCATGTATTTCCTTTGTACCACCACACTTCTCACCGTATGTAATTTATGTGGACACCAATAACCTGATAGCAGGACAGACACTTGATGCGACACCGTCGACAGGCGATCCAATTCATCCGAAGTGGTTTGCGGCAATCGGCATGGCATGTATTTCAATCATTCTGTTTGTGACAAGCGACGGACGCAGGCGCAGAAACTTTGGGGCAGCATAGTTCAGAAACAAGGTAAAAAAAGGTAAAAGTTCAGCCCAGGACTTTGCATTTGCTGCAAAGTCCCTGAAATAGAGTTGAGGTTGAGATGCATCAAGGTGCCGCGAAGTGGTTTTGCATGGCTTGATGCTTGTAACAGAAACCGAAGGCTGAACTGTTACAAAAAAGGAGACCAATATGAAAAGAATACATATCGCTATAACAAGCGTGGCAGTACTGGGAATCCTTGTGCTTGTGACTGTTGCCCGGGGAATTGGCGGCGGTGTAACAGCCGCGGAGGATGAGAGATTCCGAATTAATGGAACGACATTGACAAAATATCTGGGAACTGACACATTTGTCAGTATCCCGGATACGGTTACAACAATAGGTGAGGAAGCTTTTTCCGGAAACGAGACAATGACAGGGGTTGAGATTCCTGATTCTATCACCACGATATCTTATAACGCTTTCAAAAACTGTACGGCACTGACAGCTGTTATTGTGCCGGATACAGTTGAGAAAATAGGTCCTGGTGCTTTCGAAGGCTGCACAGCACTCACATCCGTTGAAATTGGTGAGGGTGTCAGCTCATGGGGAACAGGGGTGTTTACAAACTGTGACAGTCTTGCAAAAATCACTGTCGACAAGGATAATGAATACCTTACTTATTACAATGGTGCAGTATACAATGGGAATATGACAATGCTGTATCAGGTTCTTCCAGGGCGTGAGGGTGAAAATTATGCAATGCCAGAGACTGTAAAAGATATAGACACCTATGCATTCTGGAATTTAAAGAACACAAAAAATGTCAAGGTTTCATCTGCAGTTTCGGTGATTCCGAAGCAGTCTATGTCGAGTATGGGAAGCGTGGAAAATGTTGTTCTGCCAGATTCCGTAACGACAATAGGAGAAAGGGCACTGGCAAACAATGCAAATCTGAAGCAGGCAGCAGTGCCGGCATCTGTGACAAATATAGATAAAAAAGCGTTTGCGGGAAGCCCGGATGTGAAGATATTTACGACTAAGTCGAGTGCGGCAGATACGTTTGGCAGCAACAATAACATTCCTGTAATCTATGAGTCAGAATATCCAACGGACTTTATGGATAGCAACGTAGGACTTGAAGAAAAGCCAAATGTAGGTGATGATTCAACGGACAACACAACATCTGCCAATACGACAACAACAGATGGGCAGACGACAACGGATGACAAGACACAGAATAGCAGCTCAGATGATGCGTCCCAGTCACAGCAGCAGAATTCTTCCAGCGGCTTTCAGAGTACAGAGGGGTACATTCACCCGCTGGACGTTCCTGAGAAGGATGATGTAATAGGAAAGACAGTTATTGTTGCCGGAAAGGCAGTTTTGCTGATGGATAACCATAAGGAGAGAGTTTATGGAATTCCTGATGGTGTGCAGGCACAGGTTGTCACAGAGAGTCAGGCGAAAGAACAGGAGAGTCAGGAAAATAACAGTACAGACGCGTCAGATGACAAGAATACAATCAGTGTGACATACCAGAAAGATCCTGCAGAGGATGAGAGTATTGCACAGAGAAAATTTTATAAGCAGAAAAATTTGACGAATTATGAGATTAGTGAGACAATAAAAAAGATAGGAAGACTCGCATTTGCCGAGAGCGGTTTAAAGGCAGTCAATATACCTGAAAGTGTAACAGAAATTGAGTATGGAGCATTCTTGTCATGTGTGGATTTGGCGGATGTCAAGATACCTGCTACAGTTACGCATATCGGAACAAAGGCATTTGAGGGGACTGCATGGCTGAACAACTGGCACAATGGCGACAGCACAAGTGACGGCGATTTTCTGATTGTCGGAGATGGTATTCTGATTGCGTATAAGGGAAATGCAGCGCATGTCGAGATACCAGATGGCGTAAAGCAGATTGGATCAGAGGTTTTTAAAGGACATACAGAAATCCTTGATGTGGCAGTGCCGGCGTCTGTGACGAAAATATGTGCTGAAGCATTTCGAAACTGCAGCGAACTCACAGGCTTAACAGGCTGCGAGGGTCTAAAGACAGTGATTCGCGGTGCATTTTATGGCACACAGCTTTCGGAGGAAAATTTTAAGAAATAAAATTATAAACTATAATGAGTTCTAACCGGAGATGACAGAATGGAAAAACTTTTTTGGGGAATGGTCGGCGGGTGCACAGTTGCATTTGCCATCCTGCTGGGTATGTATTTGAATAAAATAGGGGTAATCGGTTCTGAGCCGGAGAGTTCTACAGAGATTGTTTCGGAGACAGAGACGGAAACTGAAGAGATGCTGGGTGCCGATAATGGTGAATTTCCTTCTGATATTCAGTCTATGATTGAGGATTCACAGAATAATTATGCCCAGGCAATGCAGGTGTTTGAAGATGAATCGGCCGCCGCTGCTTCAAGAGAGGCAGCAGAGGCAAACCAGTCAACAGGTTCTGCGGTTTCGACAGGAACATCGGGCAGTACTCCGAAAACGAACGGCTCTGTGGATAGTAACAGAAATGACAACCACGAATATTTTTTGGAGAGTCCGTCAGAAGAAGAATCAGAGACAGTGGAGTCAAGCACTGCTGAAGCAAAGACTGAGGAAAAGAAAAACAGTGAATATGAATATACCCTTTTTAGTGATCATGTGGTAATAAAGAAATATGTTGGCACATCATCGACAGTTGATATTCCGGAGACGATAGACGGACAGCCGGTTACTGAGATACGGGATTCGGCATTTGCAAGCTCTAAGACCCTTGTCAGGGTATCTGTTCCCGACAATGTGACAAAACTTGGGAAGAATGTATTTAAAAGTTCCGAACTTCTCGTAGATGTCAGCCTTCCAGACACATTGACTGAGATGGGCGAAGGTATTTTTGACGGATGTTCAAAACTTGCGCGGATTACAATACCAGACGGAGTTACCAAAATTGGCAAAAAGGCGTTTAATGAGTGTACGGATCTCCGTGTGGTGAAACTGACAAACGATATTGAGACGATCGAGGAACAGGCATTTAACAATTGTGCCAAGATGGAAATGACGAGGCTTCCGTCATCTTTAAAAAGAGTGGAGAAAGAAGCCTTTAACGGCTGTGCAGCGATGGCGTTGGCGAAATGGCCAGGTGATTTGGAAGTCATTGGAGAAAGTGCATTTGCAGACTGTACAGCAATTACAGATGTCAAGCTTCCGGGTACAATGCGGACGATGATGGAGAGCGCGTTTTCGGGCTGCACTGGCATCAAGACTCTTGATATCAGGTCTGGAATTGAGGCGATACCGGAGAGCGCGTTTGCAGGCTGTACTGGTATCACAGATCTTGCACTGCCAAAGTCTGTCATCAGTGTTGGTGACAGTGCTTTCAGCGGATGTTCGGCGCTTGCCAGCGTCACAATATCCAAAAATACGCTCAGTATCGGAGCGTCGGCTTTTGCAGGATGCACATTCACAGAGGTAACAATTAATTCAAAGTGTTCTTATCAGGCAAGCTCATTCCCATTTGAGATTACTGATAAGAATTACTACTAAAATGTCTGCAGGAGGTGAATCAATGCGAATAGGTTTTCGGAAAAAAGCCGCAGCAGCGCTGATGTCTGCAGCAGTATTACTTGCATCGGTAAATGCGGATATGGTGACGTATGCCAAAGGTCCGACCTACACGGCAATGCAGGATGTATATTACACAAAGGATAACTGTGTCGTGTACGCAGAACCGACATATACATCAGCAGTGCTAACGACAATAGGCGCCAATATTCCAGTGCAAGTGGTCGGTGCATATTCCAATGGATGGTATCGCATTAACATTGGTGTTATCTGTTATGTAAAGATGGACTCGGTCACTTCGGCAGGCGCAATTGGTATCAAAAATAATACGGATAAGCAGATAGCAGATGCACAGAGAACTGCTGCTGAACTGGGCTATGAATTTGTGTATCTTACTTTAAATAAGCAGAAAACCATTAAAAAGGATATTTACAACAGTTATGTGGGGCAAAAAGTGATATTGTATGCCAAGATAGATGACGAGCTGGGAGTTTCCTTTAAGATGCTTTATGAGGATAAGATAAAGAATGATATTGACCTTAATATGACAAAAACTGCATCGGTCAACAAATTCGGAGACAGAACAGTACAGTTTATGTTTAACAATGACATGGAGTTAAAAGGACAGATTGCAATTTTCCAGTTCAAGACAGGATTTGACAAGGCCGTTGACATTTATCCGTCTGATGTGGACACAGGGGATTTTGTGATGATGAATACATATTACACAGAATTTAGTGAATTTGCTTATGCGCCAGTCACTCAGGTCGCGGACATCATGATTGTGGAAGCGGAAATACCCAATTCTTTGACAGATACCCAGCGCAACATTATGGCGGATCACAGGAAAGGAATTAAATACCAGAGTGACGATACAAGCGAGTACCGCAGTGATGTTGTCCATGGCAGGCTTCGCAAAGATACAGAATATGTAGACTATAATTATTAAAAATACTTAAAAAGAAAGGATGGGATTAAGTAATCTTATCCTTTCTTTTTACATTTTCAGGTTGAAACTTTAGATAAGGTGTGGTATTATTTTTTTGTGTAAAGCGTATTAACTGTATTAATTCAAATAATACAGTTGACGGTAAATGCAAATGTGTAATGGAATATTAGAGTATAGGGGGCCGAAATGTCAGAGACGGTTAAGAAAAAGACGGAACCGGTCATTACAGTTAAGAATTTGTATAAGGTGTACCGCATTGGTGAGAACAGGGTGCGCGCACTGAATGGTGTGAGTTTTAGCATCAACCGCGGTGAGTTTTGTGCAATTGTAGGAACTTCCGGTTCTGGAAAATCAACACTATTAAATATGCTTGCAGGGCTTGAAAAGCCGACAAAGGGTGAAATCATTATTGCAGGTGAGCATATGGAAACAAAGAACGAGAACCAGCTTGTCCGGTTCCGGAGGGAACATATTGGATTTATTTTCCAGTCATTTAACTTGATGGGAACGATGGATGCAGTGGAGAATGTCGCGCTCCCGCTCACCTTTCAGGGTGTGTCAAAGAAGGAACGCACAAGGCGGGCAAAGAAAATGGTACATATGGTAGGTCTTGACAAATACTGGGATCATCGTCCAAACCAGATGTCAGGCGGTCAGCAACAGCGGGTTGGTGTTGCGAGGGCACTTGTGGTAAACCCAGAGATCATCTTTGCAGATGAACCGACTGGAAATCTTGATTCAAATACATCGAGGGAAATCATGAACCTGATGCAGAATGTTGTGCGGGAGCAGAAGCGGACACTAATTATGGTAACACATGACAATACACTTGCAAGTTTTGCAGACAAGATTATCCGCATCGTGGACGGCAAGATTGTGGATATGGTAGATAATACACAAAATACTGACACATCTGGTTCTGAAACAAAAGAGGCAGATGAGACAAGTCTGGTAGAAAAACAGGAGAATAGGTGCTGAAAGGAGCATAAAGTGAAATGAAAAGGATGAAACAAATACTAATCATGATGCTGATGGCTGTGCTGCTGTGTGGAAATACACTGATCGTATTTGCAGAAGAAAATAATAGCTCTAACAACAGTAGTACAAATGGAGAGCCGAGTGACCAGTACGCATCGGACGAATGGAAAGATCAGATTAGGGGCGAGCTGAATCGGTATTATAGTGATCTGAAGATTCTCTATAATCTGACAGATGAGAAAATTAAGCGCATGGACAAGATTTACAACAGCGCCATGAACTATATGAAAAATGCAGGACTTACGATGTCAGAGCTTACAAGTTATGCGGCTGAGGTCAAAGGCTATCTGGGAGAAATCGCAAAGGAGAACACGACAGGTACAGAAAAGTTTTTGATGCTTTCCAATGAGGTGCCTATCACAGATGCGAAATTTGGGGAACAGACTTTTGTTGTACTTTCATTAATTAATCTTGGAAAAACAGATATCACAGATGTCGTATTGACACCGACTGTCTCGAATGACAAGACGAAATGGCCATTTGACATCAATCAGGCATATGACGCACAGACAATACAGATTATACAGGCTGCTGATGACACAGTGGATGCGTTTAGTAAGCGAATGGATATCGGCTGGTATTTTAATGTCAGAAGTGATGTGCTGACGGGTTGTTATCCACTGCCTTTCCATGCAACCTATTATCAGAATGGGACGCTAGTGGAGACCGATATCACAACATATATCAATATTAAGGGAGCAAATCCAAGCAAGAAACTGATAGAAGATCCAGATAAGCAGACTTCAAATCCGCGTATCATTGTAACCGGATATAAGACTGAACCGGAGGTAGTTTATGCAGGATCTGTCTTTAAGCTGTCCGTAAGTGTGAAGAATACTTCAAGACAGACTGCTGTGGAGAATGTACTTTTTAATTTGGAGGCAACGGTAGAAGGAAAGGATGCGGATGCAACCTATTCGGCATTTTTGCCAACATCAGGTTCCAGTTCTGTTTACACGGAGCGCATATCACCGGGAGAGACATATGATATGAGTATCGAGATGGAGGCAAAATCTGACTTGTCCCAAAAGCCTTACGTGCTTACAGTAAATATGAAGTACGATACAGATGAGCAGATAAACTTGTCAGATGTCGCACATGTATCTGTGCCAATTAAGCAGGAAGCGAAGCTTGATACTGGATCTGCGGAAATTATGCCAGAATCAATTGCAGTAGGTGAGCAGTCAAATGTTATGTTCAGTGTATTTAATACTGGTAAGACGACACTTTATAATGTCAAGGTTACATATGAAAGCGAGACAGTAGAGAGTGGGATTACCTATCTGGGAAATATAGCGCCTGGTGCAACGCAGAATGTGGATTCTATGCTGACAGGTATTGCACCAGATACAGGGGAAGGCATTGTCAAGGCAGTCATCACCTATGAGGATGAGGCAGGGAATGAAACCCGCTTTGAGAAAGATCTAAACTTATTTGTATATGAAATGAATTTTGATGAAGGCATGGAAGATATTCCTATGGAGCCGATGGAGGAAGAACCTGCGAAAAAGGGGCTCCCTATGGCAGCGCTGATCGGTATTGGCGTAGGCGTAATTGTAGTAATTGTAATCGTGGTAGTGATTATCTCAAAAAGGAAGAAAGCAAAGAAGCACAAAGAGGACATGGATTTGTTAGACGAGGATGATGTATAATGAAAGTCTTTGATTTATTGCGTATGAGCATATCCAATCTGTGGAAACGAAAGCTTCGTACAGTACTTACCGTTCTTGGCGTTGTTATCGGTATTACCTCTATTGTTGTCATGGTTGCACTTGGCAATGGGTTGAAAGAGTCCATGTTGGAAAATTATTCGAATTACAGTTCCATGACACAGATACAGATAAGTTCGGGAGGGGGATACTATATATCAAGCAGCGGCGGAACGACACAGCAAGAGGAGAAGCGGCTTGATGATTCGTTTGTTCAGGAGCTTCTGGCTATGGAGCATGTCAAGGAGGTCTACCCCAGATTGAATGTATCTGCAATCGTGAAAGCAGGGAAATATTCGGGTTATCTTGATATAAACGGTTTGACACAAGGAGAGTTCCAGACGATGAATATCCCTATTGCCAAGGGAACTTTGCCAGATTCCGATGCGGAGTTAAAGTTTTTTTATGGAAATAATGTGCTTACCAATTTCTATATAGAAAGGACGCACACTTATACTTTCTGGGAAACAGGTGAGGCACCGGATGTTGATCTGATGGAGGATTCTCTGTTTGTAATCTTTGATACAGATGCATACTGGAGCTCGCAGGGAGGTGGTTCTGATGATGGAACGCCTGTCAAACAGCCAAAAAAATATCTCATAGAAGCGTGTGGTTTAATGGAAGGTGAGCTTGGGGAATGGAATAATAATTACAGTCAGAGCGTGCTCTGCGATATTGATGCATTAAAAGCAGAGTTGAAACGTGTTTTTAAGAAAAATCCAATCCCAGGACAACCTACCAGAAAAAATGGAAAACCTTATAATGAGTTGTTTTACTCCCAGATTATAGTGCAGGTCGATGATATGGCAAATGTGACACCACTGACTAACATGCTCAAAGATATGGGGTATGACGCATACAGTTCGGCAGAGTGGATACAGCAGGAGCTTGACAGTATGAACATGATACAGGCAGTGCTTGGTGCGATTGGCGCAGTTGCCATGCTGGTAGCGGCAATCAGTATTACCAATACAATGATGATGTCCATCTATGAACGCACAAAAGAAATCGGTGTAATGAAAGTAATCGGTTGTGATATCCGAAATATCCAAGGCCTGTTTCTGATGGAGGCAGGGTTTATCGGCTTTATCGGCGGAGTGATTGGAGTGTGTTTTAGTTTTATGCTGAGTTTCGGCATCAATGGCCTGATGGCATCAAGTGGTGCAGGGGAAAATATGGGAATAACAGGAGCCATCTGCCGAATCCCAATATGGCTTTGTCCCCTCGCAGTTTTGTTTGCGATTTTAATCGGTATGATAGCAGGCTTTCTTCCGTCACTCAGGGCGATGCGCCTGAGTCCGCTTGCGGCGATTCGGAATGAATAAAGCCTTAAATAACTTTACATGTTTTTGGCAGTCTGTTATGATGATAGCAAAGCAGTAGTCGGTGTGGATTGTGAGGAAAGTAGGTGATTGTATGCCAAGTGGAGCAGACATTATTAGAGATTCCATTACAGAATTTTCAAGATTGCAGGGGTGGATGCTGTCTGTACGGGATAAGGATCCGGAAACGTATGCTTCGATGCATGAAAGATACATTGAATTAAAGGTCACACTATCAAGTCTGGGTGTAAACCTTACAGAATTAGACAGGATAAAGGAATAATGGATAAATTGTGAAACAGAGGGCTTCTCAAAAAGAGAAGCCTTTTTGTGTACACGAATTCATTCCCAATCATATATTAATATCAAGTTGCAACAGATATGTGCGGTGAATGGGAATGGACAGAGTGCGCAGAATGATTGGCTGCGACAGCAGAGAAGTAAGACCATATACGGGCAGAGGTGTTTATGTAGGTGTTTTGGACAGCGGAGTGGCAGCTCATCCGGATTTGCGGGGCAGAATAGCTGCTTTTAAGGATTTTACGTCAAGGAATTTCGCGTCAAGAAGAATGTATTATGATGATAATGGGCATGGAACACATGTGTGTGGCATACTGGGAGGAAACGGTGCCGCTTCAAGGGGAAAGTACAGAGGAATAGCCCCAGAATGTATGCTTGTTTGCGGCAAGGTGCTGGATAAAAAAGGTGGAGGAAGTCTGAAAAATCTTATTAACGGTCTGCTTTGGATAACAGAATTGACAAAGTCTTATCCAATAAGGGTATTGAATATTTCAATCGAGATGGAATCAGAAGATAACATTGACAGAGATGATTGGGAACAGTTTAAAAAGCAGATACAATATCTTTGGAATAACAATATTATTATTGTGGCGGCAGCGGGGAACAAAGGTCCCAATCCAATGACTTTGTCGCCAATAGGGGAGTGCGGTGGATGTGTATGTGTAGGATGTCATGATGGGGACTATTCGGGAAGCGGCGGCAGACTTTGCAATGAGTATTCCAGCAGGGGACCAGGAAAGGATTTGACAATCATGAATATGATAAGTCTTAATCCATTAAAAAAGCCTGATATTGTAGCTCCGGGTACGGATATTGTGTCCTGTAACTCCAGATACGTAACCTCTCCATATATAGCAAAAAGTGGAACATCTATGTCTGCACCCATTGTAAGTGGCGCGTGTGCACTGTGTCTGCAGAAATATCCATATCTGACGAACCGAGAACTTAGAAGGCTTTTGCTCGGTTCTGCGGCGGATCTGGGACAGAGCTGGAGTGTGCAGGGAGCCGGAATGCTTCGGATTGATAAGCTGCTTGGGCAGACGGTGATATAAAATTTGTGATTTTATATTGACATATTTTGTATAATTGTATACAATAATACAGAAATACAAAAAGAAGGAATAAATGCGGAGGAATGTGTTATGGAGAACAATAACGAATATTTTGAGAACCGACCGATTACCATGAGTAGTAAAAATAATCTCCTGGAGATTGAGGAACATATGTATCAGCTTCAGGATGTAGAAAAGCCAAATGCATTTCGTAATATGTTTCCATATGATGAAATACCAAAGATTCCTTTTAATGACAGGGTAGTACCGCATAATATGCCCAGGGATATCTGGATTACAGATACTACATTCAGGGACGGACAGCAGTCACGGGCCCCATACAGCACAGAACAGATTGTCACAATTTATGATTATCTGCATAAGCTCGGTGGACCAAATGGCATGATTCGCCAAAGTGAGTTTTTCTTATATAGTCAGAAAGACCGGGATGCCGTGTACAAATGTATGGAGCGTGGTTATCAGTTTCCAGAGGTAACATCATGGATTCGGGCAAGCAAAGAGGATTTTAAGCTTGTAAAGGAAATTGGCATGAAACAGACTGGGATTCTTGTAAGCTGTTCAGATTACCACATTTTCCTCAAACTCAGGATGACAAGACGTCAGGCAATGGAACATTATTTGTCGGTGGTAAAGGAATGTCTTGAGGAGGGTATCAGTGTAAGATGTCACCTTGAGGATATCACCAGGGCAGATATTTATGGGTACGTGGTTCCGTTTTGCCAGGAACTGATGAAACTGTCAGAACAGTATAAGCTTCCTATTGTAGTGCGTGCCTGTGACACGATGGGATATGGCGTAAACTTTGCCGGAGCAGTTATTCCCAGAAGTGTTCAGGGGATTATATATGCGCTTCATACACATGCGGGAGTGCCGGAGAAGTGGATTGAGTGGCATGGACATAATGACTTCTATAAGGCGGTTACCAATTCAACAACAGCGTGGCTGTATGGCTGTTCTGGTGTCAATACATCTCTTTTTGGTATTGGAGAGCGCACAGGCAATACACCGCTTGAGGCGATGATATTTGAGTATGCACAGCTGAAAGGTACATTAAATGGCATGGACACGACGGTCATCACAGAGCTTGCCGAGTATTACGAGAAGGAGATAGGGTATCATATTCCAGAGAGAACACCATTTGTCGGCAAAAATTTTAATGTCACGAGAGCAGGAATCCATGCGGACGGATTATTAAAGAATGAGGAAATTTACAATATATTTGACACGGAAAAATTCCTGAACAGACCAGTTTTGTGTGCTGTGTCAAACACGTCAGGACTTGCGGGAATTGCTCACTGGATTAATACTTATTATAAGTTAAAGGATGATGAAAAAATTAGTAAGTCATCGGAACTTGTGGCATATGTCAAGACATGGGTTGATGCGGAATATGAAGGCGGCAGGGTCACAGTTCTAACAGATGACGAGCTTTTGACTGTGATAGCCGAGGGCTGTAAGATGCTTGGAATATCTCTTGTAAAAAATTAAGGCAGGTGACTGGAATGAGCGAGTATGATGTAAATCAGGACGCATCGGACAAGTATTCGTTGAGGGGGAGAGTATTCCGAAAGCTCAGGGAGAATATACTGAATGGGAAGTATCAGAAAAATGATGAGCTCAGGGAGGCATTGATAGCGGACGAGCTTGGGGTCAGCAGGACTCCTGTAAGGGAGGCCTTCCGGCAGCTGGAACTGGAAGGGCTGATACATATTATTCCCAATAAGGGAGCATATGTCACGGGAATTTCAACTTCTGATGTGGCTGACATCTATGAGATTCGTTCTCTTCTGGAGGGATTGTGCGCCAGATGGGCAACAGAAAAAATCACAAAGGAAAAGATAGAGCAGATGGAGGAGGTTATCCTTTTGAGTGAGTTCCATCTTGCGAAGGAGCATTATGAACAGCTGATAGAGTTGGACAACCGTTTCCATATGCAGTTGTATGAGGCGTGCGGGAGCAAGATACTAATCCATCTGTTAAAGGATTTTCACCAGTATGTGCAGCGGCAGCGGCAGCAGACACTTTCGGATAAGGCAAGGAGCGCGGCAGCAGTGGAGGAACACAAAAGCATCATGGAAGCAATACGTGACGGAAATGCCGAACTTGCTGAAAAGCTTGCGGATGAACATATTTGTAATGCATACAGAAATATGGTAAAATGTGGCTTGAGCACAAAACATTAAGGCTGTAGAAGACACAGCCGCGAAAACAGGAGGAAAAGATTATGGCAAAAATTCAGATGACGACACCGTTGGTGGAGATGGATGGGGATGAGATGACGCGTATTTTGTGGAAGATGATTAAGGATGAGCTGATTCTTCCATACATAGACTTGAAGTCGGAATATTATGATCTCGGTCTTGAGCACCGCAATGAGACAAACGATCAGGTTACGGTAGACTCTGCAGAGGCGACCAAAAGGTATGGGGTGGCTGTAAAGTGTGCCACAATCACACCGAATGCAGCAAGAATGACAGAGTACAATCTAAAGGAGATGTGGAAAAGTCCGAACGGAACAATCAGGGCGATGCTTGACGGTACAGTATTCAGGGCTCCGATTATTGTGAAGGGTATTGAGCCATGTGTAAGGAATTGGGAAAGACCGATTACACTTGCGAGACATGCATACGGCGATGTCTATAAGAATACCGAGATGAAAGTTTCTGGTGCAGGAAAAGCGGAACTGGTTTTTACATCAGAGGACGGGACAGAGACAAGGGAGTTGATTCACAACTTTACGGATGCAGGAATTATTCAGGGGATTCATAACACGGATAAGTCAATCAGCAGCTTTGCACATGCATGTTTTCAATATGCTTTGGACACGAAACAGGATTTGTGGTTCGCGACAAAGGATACGATTTCCAAAAAGTATGACCATAATTTCAAGGATATCTTTCAGGAAATATATGATACCAAGTATGATGCGCAGTTCAAGGCGGCGGGCATTGAGTATTTCTATACGCTGATTGATGATGCTGTTGCGCGTGTCATGAAAGCAAAGGGAGGATTTATCTGGGCATGTAAAAATTATGATGGTGATGTTATGAGTGATATGGTAAGCTCTGCGTTTGGTTCACTTGCCATGATGACTTCCGTGCTGGTATCACCGTCTGGCGTGTATGAGTATGAGGCAGCACATGGAACAGTACAGAGACATTACTACAAGCATCTGAAAGGTGAGGAAACATCAACAAACTCTGTAGCAACAATCTTTGCATGGACAGGGGCGCTGAGAAAACGTGGAGAGCTTGACGGAAATGCTGAACTTGTGCATTTTGCGGATAAACTTGACAAGGCGACTGTCAAGACCATTGAGGACGGAAAGATGACAAAGGATTTGGCGTTGATTACTTCATTGAAGGACGTAACTGTTTTAAATAGTGAGAACTTTATCAAGGCAATTCGCGAGACCTATGAGACTTTATAATTGTGAGTAGGGGAATCCCCCTACTCATTTAATTTTAGTTCTGTTATCAGACTGTTCATTTCATAGTGCATGAGAACTTCTTTGAGGGCAGTCCTGTCAATATGAAGGGTGAAATCCTCCAGGGACTGGGTGAGTGGAATATCGTCCTTCATTTTTGCAAGCTGATAGCTCAGATAAACAGTTTCCTTATTTTCTTTTAAAGCATTTAACGGGCTTCGTCCGATACCAAGGCTGGTTTTCCAGAAGTCAGACAATGCCTTTTCTTTTTTCTTGTTACCCTCACAGTCCGCAATTGCCTGATAGATGGCGTCAAGTGAGCCATACTCATTCACAAGCGGGGCGGCGGCAGAGGACACACCCTTGCAGCCAGGAATACCATCTCCAGGGTCACCAGTGATGGACAGCAGTGTCACGATATTTTCGGGTGATACGCCTTCCTCTGCATAAACAATATCTGGTGTATACTCGAAAATGCCTGCGGGAATTGGGTCATATCCACTTTTTCCAGCATAAAGTCCATACCTTAGTTGCATGTCTTTTGCCTTGTCCTTATCAGTGACGCGCCATAGGCGTGTATAATCGCTTACAAGCTGGAAATAGTCATGATCTTTTGTTATAATATAAGTCTCAAGTTCCGGTGACTCAAATTTTTTGACAAGCGAAGCAGCAAAGTCATCTGCTTCATAATCTTTATCCATAAGAACCTGACAGCCGATTTTTTGTAACAGCTCCTCCATGGCGATAAACTGTTCTCTTAAGGGAACAGGAGCTTCCTTTCGGTTGGCTTTGTAGCTGTCAGCGCCTAAAATGGTACGACGGAAAGTGTCACGTGACACATCGAATGCCACTGCCACATAATCAGGATTTAACTTCTTATGAAGTGATACCAAAGTTCTAAGCATTGTAAACAGTGCATTTGTATATTCCCCTTTTGATGTCTGTAGAATTTCTTTGTAATGTTTCTCTTTTTCTTCGTCTGTTTTGGCAAACAGAACAGATTTTGGCAGGTTGCCGTAATACGAAGTACTGAGCATGGAGGAACCGTCAATTATCAGAAATTTTTTCATTATTGTTTTTCTCCTTTATGAAACAAGCTGTTAGGAAATCGTCATCATGCGATACCCTGTATCATTGCAGGATGCATGCTCTAGAGCGTGTTTGAAAAATCATTTCTGCCATCTATATAACGACGCGTATGCGTCGTATTCACCACTTTGCGTGATATTTGCACCAAATTCAGGTTACATAGCCCGCTATGCGATCTTCATTTGGCACAAATCTCCCACAAACTGTGACGCACATCTGGCAGAAAGCATTTTTCAAACACGCTCTAGTACAGTGAATATTAAGTTTTGGATAGTTTGACGCAGGAGCGTGCTGCTTCACAAATGCAGGCGTAGCGGAGGCTACGTCGAGGCTTGGGGAGTAGTGCTATCAGGAAAATAGGCAAGTCAAACTGATAATTACTTAATATTCACTGTACTAGTTATATTGTACCACAGATTGGGGGGTATACAACATATTTATTTTGGAGTAGTAGGAGGAGTATTTTTGGGGACAGCTGTTTTTTTATTCTCATGCATCAGGTATTATATAGCTAGTACTCCATCCGGTCAGAAATTAGCCTCGTGAACTGCCTGTTCCGCACCATTGCGTCGTTAAAATTTCTAGACGATGCCACCGCATCGCCGTCAAAACTTTGCCTAGCACTGGCACGAACCATGCAGCACGCAATTCTAATTTCTGCCTGGATGGAGCACTAGAGCGTGTTTGAAAAATGGAGGATGTGCATATGAAGAAAAAGAGACATTCGTACGAGATGGTTCCGCTGTGTATATTCGGGGGTATCTTTTTGTGTATTTTTTGCTACTGTGTTATGGTAAAGTTAAAACAGGGCGATGCGTGGCTGGTATATTCAGATTCTCTGGATTTGTCTGTGGCTGACGTGAACGGGCAGGATCTTACATTAAGGGATATGGCGTTTTACATTGCCTTTGATGAAATGATTGTGGAGGAACAGGCACAGATATATAATGCAGAGGACACTGCAAGGTATTGGAATTTAAAATCAGATAGCACATATATCAGACAGCTTTCTAAGCAAAACGCCATGAAAAAGGCAATTCATGATGAAATTTTTTATCAGATGGCACTGGACGAAAAATTGGAACTGACACAGGAGGAGGAAGTGCAGCTGTCAAATGTTCAGGATGCGTTCTGGGATAATGTTATGGACAGCAATAAGCTGGAAAGGCTTGGTGTCACGGAGAAAGACTTGAATGACACAATCAGAAAGATAGGAATTGCGCAAAAATATCAGGGAGTTTATGCAGCAATCCATCAGATTGATATGGAAGAATTGGATATCGAGGGGGAGGCTTACGAAATGATGCTGGGCAATTATCCATATCAGATAAATGAAAGAGTCTGGGAAAAGGTCAATTATGGTGATATTACGCTGGTACATAAAAATGGAATTTACCAGTAAAGGAAACAGAGTAGTGCAGTCCTACTCTGCTTCCGATAACGCTTCCCATTTTGCATAAAGTTCTTCGAGTTCCCTTTCGAGGCTTTCCTTTTCGTTTGCTATTTCCTGAAGCTTTACAGAATTTGTTGCAATTTCAGACTTAGCCATTTCTACATCAAGCGAGGTGCTTCGATTTTCAAGTTCTTCAATCCGATCTTCACATTTTTTCAGGTCATTTTCTCTTTTGCGGATAATGGCCTGACTTTCTTTCTGTTGCTTCCAGTCAAGCTTTTGTGTGGAAGGTTCGTTTGCCGGAACAGATACAAATTCATCCGATTCTGGCGCAAGAACGTCTTTTTTCTCGAGATAATAGTCATAATTTCCTATGTAGTTGACAAATTCCTGATGTGTAAGTTCAAGAATACGGCTTGCTGTTTTATTGATAAAATAGCGGTCATGGGACACATAAAGAACAGTTCCCTCATATGCGTTCAGCGCTGTTTCCAGTATTTCTTTTGATGTGATATCCAGATGGTTCGTCGGTTCATCCAGAATCAGGAAATTGGCCTCTGAGAGCATAAGCTTTGCGAGAGAAACACGTCCGCGTTCCCCGCCGCTTAGTGCGCTGACTTTCTTGAATACATCCTCACCAGTGAACAAAAACGCGGCAAGCGTATTTCGAATTTCGGTATTAGTCAGGTATGGGTATGCGTCACTAATTTCCTCAAAAAGCGTTTTTTCCATATGAAGGACATGGTGTTCCTGGTCATAATATCCGATTTCCACATTTGCGCCAAGCTTTATTGAACCACTGTCAGGGGGAACCAGTTCATTGATGATCTTTAAAAGCGTTGTTTTGCCCGTACCGTTATCCCCGATGACTGCAACATGCTCTCCGCGCTTGATCTCGAATGATACATTTTCAAAGAGTATGCGACTGTCAAATTTTTTGGATAGTCCGTCAATCTGCATCACGTCGTTTCCGCTTGATCTGTGTGGAGTAAGTTTTAGTTTCATATCAGACCTTACTTCGATCGGTTTTTCAAGACGCTCTATTTTATCCAGCATTTTTTCGCGGCTTTCCGCACGTTTAATGGATTTTTCGCGGTTAAACTGCTTTAACTTGTCTATGACCTCCTCCTGATGCTTGATTTCGCGCTGCTGGTTTAGATAGGCATTCATCTGTTCTGTGCGGAGGCGCTCTTTCTGGACAGCGTAATCAGAGTAGTTTCCATTAAAAGAAGAAACGATACCGTTGTCGATCTCAATGATTTTTGTAGCGATCCTGTCCAGAAAATATCGGTCATGCGAGACAATTATTACTGCACCCTTGTAGTTTAAAAGATATGTTTCGAGCCACGCGATGGAGCTGAGATCAAGATGGTTGGTTGGTTCGTCCAGTATAATAAGGTTAGGCTTCTGAAGAAGCAGTTTTCCCAGAGCCACGCGTGTTTTCTGTCCACCAGAGAGTGTGGCAACTTTCTTGCTAAATTCATCTTCGTCAAAGCCAAGTCCTTTTAAGATGCCTGTAATTTCACTTTTACAGGCATAACCGTTCATATCCTCAAAGCGGTGTGTCAGGTTTGCATATTTTTTCAGCAAAAGATCGAGTTCCTTTCCGACTGCCATCTTCATCTCGTGCTCGGTTTGCCGTATGGATGATTCCAGGTCAAGTACTTCCTGCTTAACCGTGAGTAGTTCGTCAAGGATAGTGTTTTCGCTGTCCACGGCCTGATGCTGGGCAAGGTAACCAAAACTTGTGTCCTTCGCAAAAGTCACAAGTCCGTTGTCTGCTGGAAGACTTCCTGTTATTATTTTGAGCAGGGTGGATTTTCCTGCGCCATTGATGCCTACAATGGCAGCTTTCTCAGAATCTTCGATATGAAATGATGCGTTTTTTATAACGTGATTGTCCACAAATGTCTTGTCTATATTATTACATGATAAAATCATGGGAACCTCCTAAAATACGTAATCTCTATTATTATAAGGAATTTATAGAATAAAAGCAATTGGATAATTGACAAATATTCCAAAAAGAATTGACAATCATTTAACAATATTGTATACTTGTGCTATATTCGTTGCTGATTTTTTGGCATATTGTATAACGATTCAGCTGTACAGCGGATTCTGTTATGAATTATACTTTTCCGGGTTTTATGTCGTTCCGGAAAGAAAGCAATAATATATTAGGAGGTGGATAATCGTGGATGATAAGAATATATCACAGGCGGTTGTCGCGCGGCTTCCCAGATATTACAGGTACTTGGGAGATCTGAGAGACAGTGGTATCGAGAGGATATCATCGCAGGACCTAAGTAAACTGATGAATGTCACTGCATCACAGATCAGGCAGGATTTTAACAATTTTGGTGGTTTTGGGCAGCAGGGTTACGGCTATAATGTGGAATATTTATATAATGAAATTGCAAAGATACTTGGACTAAACGAAAAGCATAATCTGATTATCATTGGTGCGGGTAATCTTGGTCAGGCGCTTGCAAATTACATGAATTTCGAGCGCAGGGGGTTTATTGTAAAAGGTATATTTGACAAAAACCCAGATTTATATGGGAAGGAGCTTCGCGGCATCGTGGTTCAGCCGGTGGATAAAATCGAGGATTTTGTGCGGGAAAATGCGATTGACATCGCAGTGCTTACCATACCAAAGGATGGCGCAGCAAAAACGGCGGAGAAACTTGTAAAGTGTAATATTAAGGCAATTTGGAATTTTGCACATGTGGATTTGAAAGTGCCGGAGAGTATCGTAGTTGAAAACGTACATCTTTCAGACAGTCTTATGAAGTTATCATATGGCATAGCAAACCAGTGATTGAGTTTTTAGAGTACGCAATTATGAAAAGAGGGTGAGGGTATGGGACAGGAGGATGAGGTCTTTCGTGAAGCGCTTGTAGGCAAGAAGATACCTATTCTGACACTTGACAATCAATGGCACAAACTTTTTACACAGACTGGGGATAATGATGAAATTCATGATCTTGAAGGAAAGCTCAATGACATTCTAAAGCGGCAGGGAAAGCTGAACACGGAGTTAAAGAGCCTGTCGGCATTCAAAAAGAAGCTTATGCAGGAGATTGTGGATATAATGGAACTTCCAGACAGTTCGGCAAAAGAGAAAAAGATGTCGGAAAATAAGCGCATGATAGAGGAGTCGAACCAAAAAATGGACGATTATAATGATGAGCTTATGGATATTCCAAAACAGATTGACGAAGCAAATTTTGAACTTATGATGGCTACAATGCGCGTCTGTTATGCAAAGATACGGCAAAATGTTCAGGAGATTGACGAGATTAATAGATGGGTATCTGACTTTAAAGTACAGCTCAAGAGAAAGATTCTCTCAAAGCAGCAAAAGGAAATATGGAATGATGAAATGTATTCTTATATGCATTCCATATTCGGTCCGGACGTCATAGATATGTTTGACATGAAATATAATCCACAAAATGTATTGAATAAAGAAAAGGATCTGATAGATCAAAAAGAAAAAAATCCCAGACAGGAGTAACTGTCTGGGATTTTTTGAAGGATTCTTCCTTGTTTTCACAAAATAATATGGTATACTAAAAATAATAAGGAACTGTATGTAAACAAGAGAAACAGGAAAGAAGAGTGGTTTATCTTATCTGCATACAGTTCCTAAATAAGGAAGGTTGGAAAAGGTATGGAATATGTGCTGACATCGGCTGAAATGAAAGACGCAGACGAGGCTGCGATAAATGGGTATGGTATAGAATCGCTTGTTTTGATGGAGCGCGCCGCCATGCAGATCGTGAAAGTGATAGTGGACAGGTATGGTCTGGATATCTATGTGGGTGTTATGGCAGGAAGCGGCAATAATGGCGGAGACGGCATCGCCATAGCGCGCATTCTTCAGGAGGAGGGAATACGTGCAGAGATAAATATGATAGGTGATCTGTCAAAGCTCACATCAGAGACAAAGGCTCAGCTTGAAACGGCAAAAAAGTTAAATATTCCGATTCACTATGGTGTGGAACATACTCTGTATGATGTAATTGTTGATGCTTTGTTCGGCATTGGCATTACACGGGATATCGAGGGAAAATTTAGAAAAGCGATAGAGGCAGTGAATGCTTCAAAAGCGAAAACAGTGGCAGTAGACATTCCATCAGGGGTTAATGCGGACAATGGCAGTATTATGGGCTGTGCTGTAAAGGCTGACATTACGGTCACATTTGCATATAGAAAGCTTGGAATCATGCTGTATCCGGGAGCTTCTTGTGCAGGTGAGGTGATTTGTGTTCCGATTGGCATTCCAGAGGCAGTTACGGCGCATAAGAGAAAAGGCGTTGTCACATTTACAGATGTGAAAAAGGATTTGCAGCTTCCGGGGAGAAGCCCGGCAGGAAACAAGGGAACCTATGGGAAAGTGTTATTGATTGCGGGAAGCAGAAGTATGGGGGGGGCATGTTTTTTGTCTGCATTGAGTGCATACAGGACAGGCACAGGCATGGTCCGGATATTTACCGCGTTGGACAATCGTGAGGGATTGTTGAAAAAGCTTCCCGAGGCGATTGTAGATACATATATGGATGATGGGAATTTCAATATAACACAGGAGGAAGAAAACACGCTGACTGCGGGGATTGAATGGGCAGATGTGATTGTGGTTGGTCCTGGAATTTCCATGTCTGACAAGGCAAAGGCGATATTGGAGACAACGCTGACAAATTGTACGAAACCTTTGGTAGCTGATGCTGACGCCTTAAATATTCTGGCACAGAACGCGGAGCTATTAAAAAAGTTTGAATATGGACGCAGGAAAAATGACAGTGATGTCATTTTTACTCCGCATCTGGGAGAATTTTCAAGACTTATGAAATATCCGGTGGCAGAAATTAAAAAAGACATAATAACTTGTTGTAAGATGTTTACCAAAAGTCATGATGTGTCGCTTGTGTGTAAAGATGCCCGAACAGTAGTTGCCAAGCGGGGGAAATTTACCTATCTCAATTCAAGTGGGAATGACGGAATGGCTACGGCAGGTTCAGGGGATGTGCTTACAGGGATAATTGCCGGACTTCTGGCGCAGGGGCTCAGTGGATTTGAGGCAGCCGTCATGGGAACTTACATACATGGGCTTGCTGGTGACTTGGCAAGGAATAAAACATCGGCATATTATATAATGGCGCAGGATATCATAAAGTCATTGAAAGATATAGTGTGTTAGATTGTCAATAAAAATGGGGGATTATTATGAGGCATTATGACAGGGCATGGGCGGAGATAGATCTTGATGCAGTGCAGTTTAATATTGAGCGAATTAAGAGAAAGATTCATGCAAACACAAAAATTATTGCAGTGATAAAGACTGACGGATATGGGCATGGTGCGGTGCAGATTGCGCGATTGCTTGAGAATGAGGACAGCGTATGGGGGTATGCGGTTGCCACGGCAGAAGAAGCGTTTTCACTTAGGCAGAATCATATACGCAAACCGATAATGATACTAGGATATACTTTTCCAAACAGTTATGAGCAGCTCATTGCAGAAGAAATACGGGCTACAGTATTTACATACGAAAGCGCAAAGGAATTGTCAGAGGCGGCTTTCAGGGGCGGAAAAAAGTGCAGGATACATATTAAAATTGATACAGGGATGACGAGAATCGGGATACATCCTGATGAGGAGGGACTGGAACTTATCAGAAAGATTCTGGCGCTTCCAGAGCTGGAGACAGAAGGGATTTTTACTCATTTTGCGACAGCAGATGAGGCGGACAGGACAAAGTCTTATCAACAGATGAAGCTTTTTCAGGATTATACGGATAGGATTTGCAGGGAGTTAAAGATTGATATTCCTATGAAACACTGTTCGAACAGTGCGGGCATCGTTGAGATGCCTGAGGCTAATATGGATGCTGTGCGCGCAGGAATAATATTGTATGGATTATGGCCGTCGCAGGAGGTTAAGGCAGATGAAAAGATACAGCTCAAGCCAGCGCTCTCACTCAAGTCAAGAATCGTATATATAAAGACTGTTCCGGCGGGACAGGAGATTAGCTATGGAGGAACCTATACCACAACAAAGGACACCAGGGTTGCTACAATTTGTATCGGTTATGGAGACGGATATCCCAGAAGCCTCTCTAATGTCGGATATGTGCTGGTAAAAGGGCAGCGTGCACCGATATTGGGGCGTGTGTGTATGGATCAGTTTATGATAGACGTTACTGATATCAACGCAGACATACGTGTTGGGGATAAGGTGATTCTGATAGGAGAGGACAGGGATGAATGTATTACCATGGAAGAACTCGGGGAGATATCTGGCAGGTTTAATTATGAGCTTGCCTGTGACATAGGGAAGCGGATTCCTAGAATTTATAAATTGGACGATACATTGTTATATGAATAAATTTTATATTTTATAATGTAGCAGCTGTATAAAAATTTCTCTGATGGCAAAAATAGTATCATACAACATAAAGATTTGCGAAACAGGGGTGTATGAACATGAAAAGAGGAGATATTTATTATGCAGATTTAAGACCGGTAGTAGGATCCGAGCAGGGAGGCGTCAGACCGGTGCTGATTATACAAAATGATGTGGGAAACAAGCACAGTCCGACAGTAATCTGTGCGGCAATCACATCCAAACTAAACAAGGCGAACCTGCCGACGCATATAGAACTGAATGCAGGGAATTATGATATGGTAAAGGATTCAGTGATATTGCTTGAGCAGCTAAGGACAATTGATAAAAAGCGTCTGAAGGATAAAGTGTGCCATCTTGACACGCCGATTATGCAGAGGGTAAACAGAGCCTTGCAAATCAGCCTTGAGCTTGATACATAAATGTAAAGGCTTTGGATATTGACGTTTTGGGTCAGGAATGATATATTAAAAAGGTGTAGCCTGCAATAATGCGGATTACACCTTTCTTATGTACCAAATATCTATCAAAGAAATTCAAAAGAATAAAGGAGAAACTAAAATGGATGATGGAGGGGCTTCGGCCTGTAGTATATTTATTTTTTTTGCATTGCTTATTATTGAGGCAATTTTGGCAGGTTTCAACAAAGCAATACCCTTTTTAAATGAAAAGGAAATAGGGCGCAGGGCGACAGAGGAAAAAGATAAGAAATCAATCCTGCTCAACCGGATTATCGAGCGTTCTACAATATATGTGAATTCTATCCAGATGATAACGACATTGGTAGAGCTTGTGATGGGGTACTTTTTTCTCCCCCGATGGACTGTTGCAATTGGCAGATGGCTTGACCAGTTGACCCTTTTTCAGAGGATGAGTGATGGAGCACAGCACTGGACAGCGCTGGTGATGGCGGCTATTGTTCTAATGTATATACTGCTCACGTTCGGAATTCTTTTTCCGAAGAAGATCGCACAGAAATATCCGGATGCGTGGGCATACCGCTTTATCCGGCCGATACAGTTCTTAAGGACGGCGCTTTATCCGCTGACAGGCATTATCGCGGTATCGGCAAATGCCGTTCTTCGAGTTTTCGGGCTGAGAAATGCGGACGAGCAGGCAGATGTGACGGAAGAAGAAATCATTTCCATGGTAAATGAGGGGCACGAGCTGGGTGTCCTCGAGGCCGGTGAGGTGGAAATGATTACGAATATCTTTGAGTTTGGCGACAAAGAAGCAAGTGATATCATGACACACCGCAATAATATTATGGCGGTAGACAGCAGTATGCCATTCAAGGATGCACTTAATTTTATGTTGCGGGAGAGCAATAGCAGATATCCTGTATATGAAGAAAACCTTGACCATATCATAGGAGTACTGTATCTGAAAGATGCCATGCGGATACATACTTCCGACGAGAGCCTGAATCAGCCGGTCGGAACAGTGGAGGGGCTTCTCAGGGAGGCTGTATATGTCCCTGAAACAAAAAATATAGATGACCTGTTCCGCAGCATGCAGTCCGAAAAGAATCAGATGGTGATTGTCATGGACGAGTATGGGCAGACATCGGGGCTTGTCACAATGGAGGATATCCTTGAGGAAATCGTAGGAAACATCATGGATGAGTATGACCCTGAGGAGAATCATATTGAGGAGAAAGGCGAGAATGAATATGTCATCGAAGGGATGACCAAGCTTGAGGATTTGAAGGAACGGTTCGGAATTTCTTTTGGAGAGACAGAATTTGAGACGCTGAACGGATATATTATATCAAAGCTTGACCGTATACCAGACGAGAATGAAAATTCGGAGGTCGAGGTTGACGGATATACCTTTCAGATTGTGAAAGTGGAGAAGAACGTGATACAGTCCGTTCTTGTCAGAAAAGTGGAACATGAGTTAGAGTTTAGCCCGGAACTTTGCACTACGCTGCAAAGTTCATGAGAAAGCGCAGCGGTTGAAAAGCATCAAGCCACCGCGAAGTGGTTTTGCATGTCTTGATACATGTAATAGGAAGCTGAATGCTGAACGGTTATGAACAGGAGGTGCAGCCGGAATCAGAACAGGATATGGTGCCCTCTGAAAATTTATAAAATTATGAGGATAAAGGAGAATTAGAAAATGTCAGGTCATTCAAAATTTGCGAACATTAAACACAAAAAGGAAAAAAACGATGCAGCAAAGGGAAAAATCTTTACGATTATTGGGCGTGAGATTGCCGTTGCAGTTAAGGAGGGCGGTCCCGACCCTGCCAACAATTTCAAGCTCGCACAGGTGATAGCAAAGGCAAAAGCCAACAACATGCCAAACGACACGATTGACCGGGGTATTAAAAAGGCTGCTGGTGATGGAAATGCAGTAAACTATGAGCATGTTACATATGAAGGATATGGTCCGAATGGTATTGCAATTATTGTGGAAGCACTTACAGATAACAAGAACAGAACGGCTGCCAATGTCAGGAGCGCCTTTACAAAGGGAAATGGAAGCATCGGAACCCAAGGCTGTGTTTCATTTATGTTTGACGAAAAAGGACAGATTATTATTGACAAGGAAGAATGCGACATGGGTGCGGACGATCTTATGATGATTGCGCTTGACGCGGGTGCGGAGGATTTTTCTGAGGAGGAGGATAGTTTCGAGATTATCACGATGCCAGACGATTTTAATGCAGTATATCAGGCTTTACAGGACAATAAAATTGCCATGGCTAGTGCCGAAGTTACAATGATTCCCCAGAACTATGTCTCTCTGACTGATGAGACTGCTGTCAAAAACCTGAACAGGACGCTTGATATGCTCGACGAGGATGACGATGTGCAGGCAGTGTACCATAACTGGGAGGAGTAAGGCACAAAGAAGAAATTAAATACGTTTAAATGATAAAGAAAATAGGGTTGACAAAGCCCTGTCCGGTTGTTATAATTTTGAATTAGTTAAAAGCTATGAAAAGAAAAAGTAGCTTTCATGGGAACTTACAGAAAGTAGCCGGCTGATGAGAGGCGCAAGGGAAAATGAAAGGGAATACATCTTGGAGCTGCACACCGAAATCCGCGTGTTTACATTTTAAATGTTTATGGGTACGCAAGAGTAGATTGTGACGGAATCCCCAAACGTTATATTGGGAGGAGTATCGGAAAAGGTTATACATTTTTCCCGTACTTGCTGAGGCATAGGGCGCGAGTCCTGTGTGAAAAAAGGTGGTAACACGTGGTATAGTTGTAAGTAATAAGTACCTCGTCCTTTGAATTAAACACATTCAGGGGACGGGGTTTTTGATGTACAGACCGTTCATCGAGTAGTGGGGTTTTCCTTATTTGACCGTTGCAGTCATCCAGAGGAAGTGATGCCGGCAAGACTGGTTCCTACTTACCCCTGTTCCTTGGCACAACAGTGAAAGGAGAGAAAGAAAAATGCAATTGTATGATGAATTAGTGGCAAGAGGACTCATTGCCCAGGTAACGGATGAAAAAGAAATCAGGGAGCTGGTTAACGGAGGCAAGGCTGTATTCTACATTGGCTTTGACCCGACAGCAGACAGCCTTCATGTGGGGCATTTTATGGCGCTTTGCCTGATGAAGCGCCTTCAGATGGCAGGAAACAGACCAATAGCCTTAATTGGCGGGGGTACAGCCATGATTGGAGATCCTTCCGGCAAGACGGATATGCGCAAAATGATGACAACGGAAACCATACAGCACAATGTGGACTGCTTTAAGAAACAGATGAGCAAGTTCATTGAATTTGGTGATGGCAAGGCAATGCTGGTCAATAATGCAGACTGGCTACTTGATCTCAATTATATGGATGTGCTGCGTGAAGTCGGGCCGCATTTTTCCGTAAACCGTATGTTGGCTGCAGAGTGTTACAAGCAGCGTATGGAGAGAGGGCTTACATTTTTGGAATTTAATTACATGATCATGCAGAGCTTTGATTTCTACACGTTATTCCAGAAATATGGCTGCAATATGCAGTTTGGCGGGGATGATCAGTGGAGCAACATGCTTGGCGGTACAGAGCTGATTCGCCGCAAACTTGGTAAGGACGCGTATGCCATGACAATCAATCTCCTTCTAAATTCAGAGGGAAAAAAGATGGGTAAGACAGAGTCTGGCGCTGTGTGGCTTGATGCTGAAAAAACATCACCATATGAGTTCTTCCAGTACTGGAGAAATGTGTCGGACGCGGATGTTATCAATTGTCTGAAAATGCTTACATTCCTTCCGCTTGAAGAGATTGAGGCGATGGAGAAATGGGAAGGTAGTGAGCTCAATAAAGCAAAAGAAATTCTTGCATTTGAACTGACACAACTGATACATGGCACAGAGGAGGCACAGAAGGCAAAAGAGGCAGCAGCTGCACTGTTTGCTGGCGGTGGCAACTCGGAGAATATGCCGACAACAACATTGAAGGATAATGATTTCGCAGAAGGCAGTATTGACATCCTGTCCCTTCTCGTGAAAGCAGGAATGACCGCGTCAAAATCCGAGGCAAGGCGTGCCGTGGAGCAAGGTGGCGTTTCCGTAAACGGAGAAAAGGTTACAGATGTGAAAGCTGTATTTGAAAAGTCGGCTTTTGCAGAAGATTTTGTCATTAAAAAAGGAAAAAAGAATTTTCATAAAATTATTTTATAAAAAATGGGGCTGTCGGTTAATGTCAATTTTCAAACACGCTCTAGCACTGGCACGAACCATGCAGCCCACAATTCTAATTTCTGTCTGGATGGTGAAAAATATTTATTCCACAATAGAGTATTGATAAGATAACTTTCACAAAAAGCAGATAAAGGTCATGTTTCAATATTAATATGCTTCTCCAGTCAGGAAGATGGAAGTTATAAAAAGGATATGAGCCTGAAAACTCATATCCTGTATGGTAAGTCTGCAGTATTGTGAACATTTTTCCAAAACGCTTATACTTGCCTGATTGTGTGACCGCACCCATGCGGCGACTACGGATAGATTCATTTCTCTGAATCCATATTCAAGTATCTGTTTCACAGCTTGTGTGGCGTAACCCTTGTTTCGATATTCGGCGGCAATGGCATATTCCATTTCCATATAGCCGTCATACCGATTCATATCACCAAGGCTTATAAATCCTATAAAACTATCATTTCTTCTGTCGGCAATTACCTTAGATCCCCTGTTAGTTTTCCAATAATGGATCACATTTTGACTTTCGTTGACGGAATCATAAAAAGCAATCCCACTTTTTCTTAAAATATCATCAAGGCACATTTCATACAAAGCCTTTGCGTCGTGCTCCTGCCAATTTCTCAATATCAAATCTTTTGTTTCCATGAAGTATCCCACCTCCCAATTCCGAAAAGGGAAAATTTTAATCCCCGGTTGACTCTCTGTAAATCAGACTGGTTTCTGTGTAAATCTTGCGAAAGTTCAGCGAAGGTTCCTTGATTCGCGACATAAGCAGGTGCACTGCGGAGAAACCCATAATCTGGCTGTGGATATGGATCGTGGTCAGTGTGGGCGAGGTCACATGCGATTCGGGGGAATCGTCAAACCCGCACAGGTAGATATCCTGCGGCACACGGATTCCCAGCTGTTTGAACACGGACATGGCATCCACGGCAATAAAGTCGTTTGCGCAGATGAACACGTCTGGCAGTTCTTTTCGTTTCTGAATCTCCTCCATTATATATTCGCGGTATGGATTATATCCGGGAACCTTCACGCCTGTTTTGTTTTTGGTGATGCAGTATTCCTCAGGACAGGAGAGCCCGGACAGATACATGGCATTCCGGTACCCCAGAAAGCGCTCATGAAAAGACTGGCAGTGCGAGATGTCGCCGATAAATCCGATCCGTTTCTTACCCCTGCGGATCATCTCGCGCACAAAGCAGCCTATGTCTGTCTGGTTATCCATGTAGAGGCAGTCCGATTTAATCGGTTTATCAAGATCCGCTACCGGTGAATCAACAAATAGTGTAGGAATGTCAAGCCCGCAGAGCATATGGCAATATTCCTTGTTGAACATCTCAATGCAGATGATTCCTGCAGTCCGTTCTTCATTGTAAGAACCGGGAAGGGACAGGTTTTCGATCTCATACTCCTGAAGCCTGTGCATGGTGAAACTGTAACCCATGCTGGAAAGTTCCCGCTGAAATTTGTCCAGCATCGTGGAGGCAAAGTGGGAGCTTCCTATAAAATTGGACGTAAACAGCGAAATCTCCCGTTTGTTTGTCTCGGGAGCAATATCGGTCTCGGGCTTGCCAGAACCATAGATATTTATATAGGAGAATTGTTTATATCCCATTTCGATCGCCTTTTTCAAAACGCGTTCCCTGGTGGCGTCGGCGAGCAGCCCTGTATTGTTGATTGCTTTGGATACAGTGTTGCGCGAGACGCCCAGTTCATCCGCGATGTCCTGAATGGTGACACGGTCAGCCATGGAAGTCACATCCTTTCTCAATATAGTGTATTTTGATATTTTTTCCCAGATGGTTTTTCTCTCGTATCTGCATGATATGCGAGAGTTTTTTGAGTTTTATATCATTATAATGTAAAAAATAAAATGTGTCAAATGTAAAAAATGAAAAAAGAGATATAAAAAAAAGCCGAAAATTGAAAGCTGCAAGAGCAGATAAAATAAATTTAGCAGATCCGCAAAAAAAATAATTGAATTTGTAAAACAGGATTGGATAAATGTAAAAAATATGCAGCTTAACGAACTGACGTTGCCCGTGAAAAGTAACATTTCAATTACTGGGTGAGGAAACTTCACGCAATGCGTGGTTGATCCTGTCATGGGAATCTGATAAATTGAACAGTAGAAAGAGGCGCACCTTTCAGTAAACGATAGGAGAATAAGTTTGATTGATTGGAGGAAGTATAAAAATGAATCTGAATGTTGGAGGTAAAATCAGGTGTCTGCGGCATGAAAAGGATATTACGCAGGAAGAGTTTGCGGCAATCCTTGGGGTATCTTGTCAATCTGTATCACGTTGGGAGAATGGTATCTGTTACCCTGATATAGAGCTGCTGCCTGATATCGCGGAGTTTTTCGGGGTTACTGTTGACTGTCTGATGGGGGTAAACGAAACGGTCAGGAAAGAAAAGATTGCGAAGTATCTGGAACAGTTTCAGGAGGCAGTCAGTCAGGGCAGAATTGACGACTGTATTGCTGTCGCGAGAAATGGCATTGCGGAATACCCCAATAGTTATATGCTGCTGAACAAGCTTATGTATGCATTGTTTTTGGCAGGCGATAGTGATGGAAACATACCAGAGTGGCAGGAGAATATGAAAAAATATGATTCAGAAATCACAATGATCGGCGAGCGGATTATGAAGTATTGCCCTGATCAGGATATCAGGCTGGAAGCGGCGGGAAGGCTTGCGTTTAACCATTGTGAAATGGGGCGTAGAGAAATAGGCAGGGCAATTTTTGAAACATTACCGTCCCAGAAATATTGTAAAGAAACACAGATTTGGTGGGCGCTGGACGAAGAAGAGAAACTTCCGTTTATCCGCGGCAGAATCCAGGAGGGGTATGCAGCGATGTGTCATGGAATTTACCTGCTGCTTGGTGAAAGGCTTCTTCCGGATGAAGAGTTGATGAAAGTATGCCGCAAAATGTTTGCCTTGCAGGGACTTGTTTTTGATGGAAAAGAACCTGCAGAATGGGGGACTGTAAAAAACCATTGCACAATGGCGGCGTTGTTAGCCCGGTTAAAGCAGTATGATTCGATGTATGACGAGTTAAAGACCGTTGTGGAGACTGCAAGGGAGTTTGATATGCGTTCAGGGCAATACAGTGTTTCGTCGGTGCTTCTCGGTGAAATGAAAAAGGAGAGAACGGATTTTGAAACATCTGATTCCAGAACACTTTGCGAAATTGTGCGGGATAAGTGGCTGGCTACAGAGGATTTTGATGCTGTCCGCAGTACGGAAGAATTTGATAAAATGATACAGGCATTGTCGTGAACAGGGGATGCTATATCTTTCCCACACTTGTGGTAATTTTGATTTTATGAAACAGGCATAGGAGCAGTCAGGGGTTTCTGTCATAAGTTTTTCCCTTAAATAGTTGACAAGGCATGAATACCACCATTCCAGCTGCTGCTCCGATTTGTCTTCAAAATGACTTACCTTCATTTTTCCTTGTTTCACATATTCCATAAATAGATCATATGCATTTTCTACCCGGACATACTTCGTTACTTCAACAGGTTCTGTCGCCAGTCTCGCACAGGGGATATTTTTGAATGGAATGACTTGGTTTTCTTCTGCATGGTCTTCGTAGATATATCCGCTGACACCGTCCGATACTTCTTTCAGCGCATTCGGGTACAGTTCGTGATAGACCGGGATATCGCTGCCGCCTTCAAAACCATAAGGAAACCAGTAATAGGGCCTGTCTACGGCGTTGCATAAATAGAATGCGGCCACTATATTGATTGTGGTCATATATACATAGGGTCGGTCATGGTCGGCTAGATTGGGTTTTAATACTTTAATATTTCCAGTGTTGCTTCCATGATATAGTATCATAGCGGTTCCCCTTAAATCTCAATAGTTCTCCTTATTAAACTTCCCGACCACTAGAATCTATGTCATTCATCTGGAAGTCTAAATCATCGAACTGACAGCGCAGATCCTCTAACATGCAGCTTATGTCATCTATCTGACAGTGCAAGTCCTCTAACTTGCACTCAATATCGTTAACATCAAAGTTGTCCGCATTTCCAGAAAGCACAATGCCCGTCGAACAGTGGTTCATCTCTACCGTACAGTTATTGCCCAAAACCAAAGAATCTAATGCTACGTGGTTAAGGATGACAGACTTCCCCTCGGATAACGAAGAAATGACATCTTTCAAGTCCTTAATTTGTTTTTTTAACGCCTGTATTGTGTTAGCTTCATTCATGATGATATTCTCCTTTATTTGTAAATGATCTTGTTTGGCACACAGACAAATAATGGTTCTCTTAAATCCACGCGTTTACGCCATCCCCAATTTTTCTATACAATACCATTTCTCCTCTCTTTAGCTATGACCTGAGGAGTATTCTGTCATTTGGATGTATTTTCCAGCGTGGTTCCGCCATAGGCGTAAGTGACAGGAAGGCATAGCAGCGATGGTTTTTCCCGTATGGACTTGTCCAATAGAAGCCTTACGCACAGCTCCGCAATGTCCGGTACTGGCTGGACAATCGTGGAGCATATGTAGTCAGGATCCCCGAAAAATCGGATGCCGTCGTACCCGATCAGCTGGATGTCCCGTGGGACGTCCAGGCCAAGTCTGCGCAGCATTTTCAGCACAAAATAAGTCAGCCCGTCTGTCACGCAGAAAATTCCGTCCAGGGACATTTTTCCGCCAGGGGCGTGGTCTGTAAGGAACTGTTCGAATGTGTCATAGGGTTCGTTGTCGCCCACTATTTTCATCTCACAATGGAGTCCGCGGGCAAGGCATCCGTTCTCAAAGCCGGCTTTGCGCTTGTTCGGTTCATTGCTGATGGAGGAGCTTTTGCACAGAAAGGCAACATTTTTACATCCAAAATCGGCCAGTTTTTCCGCAGCCAGTTGTCCGCCTGCAAAATTGTCGCTCGCCACACAGGGGATACCTGGTTCCATGCAGCGGTCAATTGAGACGAAAGGCGTATTTTTATGAACGCTCAAATCTGGGTTGTATGTCAGCCCGATGATGCCGTCAACCTTGTTCTGCTGTGCCATCGCGATATATTCCTGTTCCAGACCCGAATCGTAGTCGGTGCAGCAGAGCAGCATCCGGTATCCTTGCCGTAACAGCGCCAGATTGACATGGTAGGTGAGGGAGGCGTAAAAAGGCTCCGTTGTATTGGGAATCAGGAAAACGACGGTATGGGTTTTGTCCGCCCGGAGTCCCTGGGCATAACTGTTAACCTGGTAGCCGAGCTTGTTTATGGCATTTTCCACGCGGATTCTGTAAGATTCGCCGACCGGTATGCCGTTGACTACCTTGGATACGGTGCCAAGGGCAACGCCAGCCTCCCTTGCCACGTCTTTCATTGTCGGATTGGAGATTTCTGGTTTCATTGGATATCACTTCCTGACGATTCGTAGTTGTATAGGTATTTTAAATATTCCACTGCGTTGTCCGTGCGCGGTGAATTTGCAACGATGCCGAAGTAGACGGGTTCATGAAACCCGGCACTGTTGATCAGCGTTGTGCGCGACAGGTCGATGCCGTAATAGTGTTCCTCGGTCACTGCATGGTAGGATGCGGATGAATCAAACAGCAGTTCCTCCTGATTGTCCTCGAGAATAACTATATTGGCGGCAAGATCCGGCTTTATGGCGTCATATAAGCCGGAGTCCATCTGCGGAAGAAAGTCTTCAAGAGCATACAGGTAGCCGTTTTGGGAAAACGCATCAAACGCTTCTTTGTTCATCAGGACGACATCGAGCAGTTCCCCGTCAATGACAGCGAGGATTTTCATGCGTGATGCATAGGTGTACTGGTGGTTTTCGTTCAGCTCGTCATCTGTCAGGTACAGTCCGGTGTACAGCTCTAACTTGTTTTTGGACGGATTCAGATTCCTGTGGCCGAGAAAATCCTCTCCGAGTCCTTTTCTCAGATTTTCGCCGGCGTTTACATTGACAAGTGCGACATACAGTACAGGATCCCTGGCTGTAAAATGACCATACAGGATATAGGCAAGGATATACAGCAGGATACCGAGGATTGCGAGCGGAAGCTTGTAGTAATCCCAGATATACTGTATTTTTGTCCTGCCTTTCAGTGTTTTGAGATTTTCATCGCGGATTGTTTTCATAGGATTTCACGTTCCTTTATTTCGGCGGATTCAATGATCCTGGCGGGTTCTTCTGTCCCGGCGGATTCGCTGGCTAAAGTGGGTTCTTCCTGTTTTTCCTGGCAGAGCAGCAGGATGTTGGAGAGCAGGTAGGAGCAAAGCAGTGCGCAAAGTCCCTCCCCGAAAACAATCATCGGCGTAAAGACGTTGATGATGACAAATACCATGGCAAAGTATATGACGGCCATGACCGCCGTGCAGAGCAAAAAGCGCATGCCGAGCATGATGGCGTTCTTGAACATTGCCACGGTGGTGTTGTCAAATCTCGCAAGCAGCGGGAATATATACATCAGTATGATGGCATAGGCGGCTGCAGCGATGAGAAAAACTGCTGTGGCAACGGTCCAGAAAGCATTTTCAAACCGCATATGATAAAATATGTAACCGTCAATTCCGAGGACAATACCCACGGCGAGAAGGATCAGCCAGATGACAGTGGCCTGCCTGAAATTTTCCCGAAATGAATGGAAAAATGATTTTGTCAGGCTGCCCTCCTCGTTTTTGGCAACCTTCAGGGTCACATAGAACAAGGCGGTAGTGGACGCGCCGGCTGTGACAATGGGCAGGCAGCAGAGCAGCCACAACAGATTCAGGTAGGCACTGTAAGTGATCTTGGTAATGAAAGACATAACCGGGCCTTCGGGGTTTAAGATACCATGCATAAAACTTCTCCCTTCTATTATATAAAACTTCATTCTTTACACACTTCCTGTCATGCCGCCTCAGCAGCACAAACAATCTATGAATAACGCTGCCCTTGCGTTCTTCGGTGTGAAGTTTTAGATTTTCTTAGCGGGTGTTCTTTGGCCGCTTAGAAAATATCTTCACACTTTAATCTTCGGTTGACTCCCTGTAAATCAGGCTGGTCTCTGTATAAACCCTGCGGAAGTTCAGGGTGGGCTCCTTGATTCTTGACATGAGCAGGTGTACCGCGGAAAGCCCCATGATCTGGCTGTGGATATGAACCGTAGTCAGCGTGGGCGAAGTGACTCTTGATTCCGGGGAATCGTCAAAACCGCACAGCCAGACATCTTTGGGGACATTGATACCTAACTCTTTAAACACCTGCATGGTATCCAGTGCGACAAAGTCGTTTGCGCAGATAAATACATCCGGCAGTTTACCTCGTTTTTGGATATCTTCCTTTAAGTATTCACGGTATGGTTCATACCCTGGGATTCTGGCGCTTTTCCGGCTTTCGGTGATGCAGTATTCACTGGGGCAGGAGAGCCCAGAGAGATACATGGCATTCCGATAGCCCAGGAAACGCTCATAGAAGGACTGGCAGTGCGAAATATCGCCGATAAAACCGATCCGTTTCTTTCCCCTGCGGATCATTTCATGTACAAAGCAGCCGATGTCCGTCAGGTTATCCATATAGAGGCAGTCTGACTTTAACGGCCTGTCAAAGTCTGTCACCGGCGAATCCACAAAGAGCGTGGGAACGTCAAGTCCGCAGAGCATGTGACAGTAGTCTTTGTTGAACATTTCGACACAGATAATTCCGGCAGTTCTTTTTTCATTATAAAATCTGGGAAGGGACAGGCTTTCGATCTCGTGTTCCCGGAGCCGGTGCATGGTGAAGCTGTGTCCCATTCCGGAGAGTTCCCTCTGAAATTTGTCCAGCATGGTGGAGGCAAAATGGGAACCTCCAATGGAATTGGATGTAAACAGGGAAATTTCCCTTTTGTCTGTCTCGGACGGGAGACTGGTTCCGATTCTGCCGGAACCATAGATATTGTCATAGGAAATCTGTTTATAGCCCATCTCGATCGCCTTTTTCAAAACACGCTCCCTTGTGGCGTCGGCAAGAATTCCTGTATTGTTGATTGCTTTGGATACAGTATTGCGGGAGACGCCCAGTTCATCCGCAATATCCTGAATCGTGACGCGGTCTGCCATGAAAGATCACATCCTTTCTTATAATATAATGTAATATAACGTTTTTTGGCAATGGTTATCGGCACGAATGCTCCGTTTTGATTATTAAAGGTTACTGTTCACACCTACGCCAAAGTAGTGGGAATCATGCGCCAAAATGCTTGCCTTTTAGCATTTTGTGTGCAAAATCTGTTATAATTCACACCTCAATAACTTATAAGCTGATGAAAACTGGCGTTGGTGTGAATTGTAACTATAAATAAACCTGTTTGTGGGAATTGGTGACACAGTCAATCCACGTAATGATTGACGAAACGAAAAAGAAAGCTTATAATTTTACTATAGTATTAATTTTTTATTAAATTACAATTATTTTTTGTTAAACTTCCAGCTGTCACAGCATTTCCCAGTCAGGTGAAAAACAATGGTTTTGTAGATTTGATGTGAATACAATAATCAAAAGAAAAGAAACTAATAAACAGTTCAATATTTTAAGAAGCAGGATTTTATGAAACAAAACAGAGACAAACGAATTACCCTGTTACTATTTATCTTACTGCTTGTCACGGCAGGCGCCTCCGCATCCATATTTTTTAGTCTGCAGGATGACGAGAATATGTACTACAATAAGGTTAAAAACTCAAATATGTCCAACGGCAGACCGCAGATTGTCAATATGACGGCAGATGAACTGCTGAACCAAATCACAGTCGGATACAATATAGGCAACTCCCTTGACAGTTGTCCCACTGCCGGCCGCAATGACGGCACCCATGGCAGTGCTTACTACGAAACCTGCTGGGGAAACCCTGTTATTACCAAAGAATTTGTAGGCGCGTTAAAGCGCTCCGGTTTTAATGCCATACGTCTTCCTGTCACTTGGTCATACAATACCTATCACAAGGATGGCCGGCTGACAATCCGGGAGGAATGGCTTGACCGCGTTGCAGAAGTTGTCGATTATGCGCTTGACTATAATCTTTATGTAGTGCTGGATTCCCATCATGATGATACACTCATATGGGCAGATTTGGAAGACATTGACAAGGTTTCCGACAACCTGCGTGACTTGTGGACACAGATTTCGGAACACTTTCAGGACTATGATGAGCGTCTTATCTTTGAATCCTTCAACGAAATCAATACCAGGCACGACAGCTGGCAGTCCTACGAGTCCTCCATAGAGGCAGTCAATATTTTAAACCAGCTTTTTGTGGACACTGTGCGCGCAGGCAGCGGAAATAATGCATACCGCATTCTGATATGTGATACCTACCTGAGTGAGACGACCGACGATATCCTCAACGGATTTGTCCTCCCAGATGATACGGCAGACAGCAGGCTTGCTATCAGTGTGCACAGCTATAACGCCTCCTACAATCAGGATATCA
This sequence comes from Lachnospiraceae bacterium, assembly GCA_029068555.1. Classification (GTDB taxonomy): domain Bacteria; phylum Bacillota; class Clostridia; order Lachnospirales; family Lachnospiraceae; genus COE1. Next base: position 19,158 of record JAIECJ010000059.1, on the reverse strand, counting down.
AAAGATTTTTTGAAAAGCTTCAGGAACATTCCAGACGATTCGGTGTTCCAATCGTCATCACGGAGTTTGGAACATCGGAAAGCTTTGTCCCGGCAGAATACCGTTCCAATCATGCCGGAAATTATATCGCATGTGCAAATGAATACGGCATAAAATGCTTCTGGTGGGATGACGGAGACAATTATAAACTATTTGACCGCAGCAGCGGCGAACTGATCTTCGAAGACATTGTTGAGTCTCTCATGAATCCTGCGGAGTTCAATACCAACAACATCACAACAAACATATTTGACTCCATAGAAAACTACTCCTATGCTTCGATATCTCCCCTGACTGGAGAACTTCAGGACTTCTCTGATGGTGCGCTCACGCTCAATCCGGGCAAGCAGGGGCTGCCTGTCCTATATAACCACGGGTACCGCATCAGCCTCAACACCTCCGGCGCCGGAGAAGGCCTGAGACTTTCCGGTCTGTGCTTTTATGACGCGCATCAAGTGCTCATAGCGCACCACTCCCTTGACAAAGAACTGTTCTATGATATCACACCCCCGGAAAATGCATCATTTATGCGTGTCACCTTTTTCAATCCATGGGATTACCGCAGCCTTGAGGAATACATCTCCTACTTTGAAAAGAAGGAACTCAGTCTGGAAATAACAGAGTATATCAAATAAAAAATAGCGTCTGTACAGCGCTATTTTTATTTTTCCCTGAATCTGGTCTTCTCTCTACAGCCTTACTTTCAGGGAAAAATATCCTCTGATTTTACCTACATTCCCGCCTTTCAGCAGACGATACTCATACCTTTCTATGCAGGAGCGGATCAAGTGTTCATCTACCTGTCCCAAAATCCGGTTCATCGTCTCATCCTCCAACGCCCTGCCATAGGCTTTTACGAGCGCTTCCTTATTAAAACAATTTACCTTTGTATACTCATAAAAAAGATTCGTAAGAATCTTTAAGTAATACACATGCATGCGTCCTACCAGCTCACCGCCATCGCACCGCTTTACCGCAGCGACATCATAGTCGTATAATGTCTTTATAATGCCAAGCTGTTCTTCCATACTATAACTTCGCATGGTACTTCCGCCCCTCTGCAGATAATAGATAATCATCGCCTTGGTAAGCATATAACTGCTGCAATATTCAAAATATTCCGCCACAAACAGATACTCTTCCCCGACCGGCAAATCTGTACGAAAAACTATATTATTGTCCCTGATAATAGCCCCCTTAAACAGCTTTCCCAAACAGGTATTCAATGCGGAATCCGCGAACATCAGCCTCTTTGCCTCCGCCGCGTCTGTCGATACAACATCAGAAATCGGAAGCATCCGGGTCTTGAGCTTTCCGCTCCTGAGCAGTGTAATATAGCTGAATGCGACAAAATCCGCATACTCCTCTTTAACCGCCGCCTCTATCTGCTCCCACGCATCCTCACACAGTCTGTCATCTGCATCAAGGAACAGAATATACCTGCCCGCTGCCTCTTGCAATCCCTTGTTCCGTGCATCAGACACCCCGCCATTTTCTTTTGTGACAAGCTTTATGCGCTTGTCCCTTTCGCTATATCTATGCACAACTTCTGCCGTATCAACTGTACTGCCGTCATCTACTACAATGCATTCCATGTCCATATTTTCCCGGGGACATCTTGTGACACTCCTAAGACACGCTGCAATATGTCCCTGCACATTACAGGCAGGTATAATTACACTCAAATCCATAAATAGACGCACTCCTTTCTGCTATCTAAAGTACCGTCAACACAGAACAGAGCCGATAGGTACGTTAAAAGTATAACATTCTTTCTCCATATATGTAAACAATAATATAGGCCAAGAAAAGGCAAAAACAAGGAAAAATTTTCCACTTCCCGTGTGCATAAAAAATCCCTGACATTTCATCAGGGATTTTTTCATTATTCTTTTCTCGCAGCATAATCTGTCGATTCCTTTATCACGAGCTCTGCCTTATATGTAATGTGCTGGTGCTCCGCCCTTCCTGCTATAATATTAAATAGCAGCTTTGTTGTCGCTTTCGCCATTTCCTCAACAGGCTGGTGCATTGTCGTCAGACTTGGCACCGTATAATTTCCCATATCGATCCCATCATAGCCTGCAATAGACACATCCTCCGGCACTTCCATCCCCGCCTCATGCAAGGCTCTTAAAGCACCGATTGCCAGAGCGTCTGCCACCGCATATATTGCGGTAAACGGCTCCTTACTCTCCAATAATTTTTTTGCTGTAAGATACCCATTCTCCATGGAGAAATGCCCAAGTCCATCATCAGTCTGACAAACCAGCTTTGGATTTACCTCGATGCCATGTGCTTTCAGGGCATCGAAATAGCCTTCCAGACGCAGCTTGCCAATACTCTGTTCTTCCGCCTCCGCTATAAGTATTGCAATCCTTGTATGTCCAAGGCTAATCAGATAATCTACCATCCGCGCACTTTCCCTGCGGTCATCTACACTGATGCTGGAATATGAGTTTTTGTTGATACTTTCCGGTATGGATCCCACCGTACTGAACACAAACGGAACTGTCAGTTTTTGCAGTTTTTCCTCAGAATGTGAAAACAGACCGCCCAAAAAAATGATCCCACGCAGTCTCTTCTCCTTTACCACTTTTTGCGCCACATCCACTTCATCCTCGTCCGCCTCAATGTGCGACAGCTCCATTGCATAATGCTTCTTTTTACACTCCTGCTCAATAACCTTGATCATGTTCGTAAAAAACGGATTCGATATACCTTTAATCAACACTGCAATTGCCTTTGCATCCGCCCTTTTTAAATTTCTGGCGCTGTCATTTGGTATATATCCGCTTTCCCTTATCGCATCCATAATCCGCTCTTTCGTCTCCGGGTTAATGTCCGGATGATTGTTGATTGCCCTGGAGACAGTACTGACGCCCACTCCGCACATTTTGGCTATATCCTTAATTGTCGGCTCAAACACATGCATCACCTCTGTCGACTATTTCTTCTTTTTTGGGCGGACAATTCTTCCATAAATCTGTGCCAGCTCAAGCATATGCTTTGAAAGCTGCTCTGTGCATGCATCATGCTCCATGCGCCACTCCCAGTTGCCGCCAAGTGTGGACGGCGTATTGATTCTCGCCTCCGCCCCAAGTCCCAGATAATCCTGCATGGGAATCACTGCCGTGTCAGCCACGCATCCAAGGGCTGTGCGAATCAGGCACTCGCAGATATCCGCTGTTTTTCTGACACCCAGATATTTCTTTGCAAAGGCCAGATCCTTTCTGCTCATGCTTGGAATCCAGCCATTGACCGTGTCATTGTCGTGCGTTCCTGTATAAACCACACAGTTATTGCTGTAGTTGTGCGGCAGATAATCGCTCTCCTCCCTGGAATCAAACGCAAACTGAAGAATTTTCATTCCTGGATATCCTGTCTTCTTGACAAGTTTCAGCACACTCGGTGTCAAAAATCCTAAATCCTCCGCGATGACCGCGCGATTTCCAAGTGTCTTTTTCATGACCTCAAAAAGCTTATAACCGGGTCCTGGTCTCCACTCGCCGTTCTCAGCTGTGTCATCGCCATACGGGATTGCCCAGTATTCGTCGAATCCCCTGAAATGATCAATGCGCACAATATCATAAATCCGAAACACATGTGAAAGCCTTCTCATCCACCATGCATAACCAGTCTCCTCATGGTAATCCCACTTGTACAAAGGATTTCCCCAAAGTTGTCCTGTCGCAGAAAACGCATCTGGCGGACACCCTGCAACAGCAGTCGGAACATTCTCCCCGTCCAGCTGGAACAGCTCGGGATTTGCCCATGTATCCGCACTGTCAAATGCCACATAAATCGGAATATCGCCCACAATGCTGATTCCCTTTTCATTGGCATATTTCTTAAGCGCCATCCACTGTGTAGAGAACAGGTACTGCTGATAGCTGTAAAATGCGATGTCATCTGCAAGCTCCTTCTCATAATCAGCCATTGCCTGCGGTTTTCTGAGTCTGATATCCTCATCCCACTCAATCCATGAAACTCCGTCCATGGAATCCTTGACCGCCATGTACATTGCATAATCCTTAAGCCACTGCCTGTTTTCCTCGACGAACTCTTTATATTCGGGATTTTCGTCCACATTTGCTCTCTCAAATGCTTTCCGTAAAAGTTTGAACCTTGTGAAATATATTTTCTCATAATCTACCTTTTTGGTATCGTTACCGAAATCGACAGACGAACACTCCTCCTCGGTGAGCAATCCCTCCCCTATCAGCGCATCCAGACTGATATAGTACGGGCTGCCCGCAAAAGTCGAAAAAGACTGGTATGGTGAATCACCATATCCTGTCGGCCCTAACGGTAAAATCTGCCATAATGACTGTCCTGATGCTGCCAAAAAATCCACAAAATCATAAGCTTCCTTTGAAAATCCGCCTATTCCAAATCTTGATGGTAAGCTGGATACCGGCATAAGCACGCCACATCTTCTCATACATTTCTCCTTTTCCAGCAACGATTCTGTTCCGCCCAGCAGTCATGCGGTACAGAACCGTCACTTTTTCTGCAATAAATATTAAAACTTATCCTTTTACAGCACCTGCAACTACACCCTCGATAATATATTTCTGACAGGCAATATAGAAGACAATGATTGGAATGATTGCCAGAATAATCATTGCCATCATAGCGCCCATGTCAATCGCACCGTAGCCGCCCTTGAGGTACTGAATGGCAATAGGAATGGTCTTATATTTCTTGATGTCCAGCACGAGATAAGGCAGCAGATAATCGTTCCACACCCACATTGCCTCCAGTATCGCCACAGATATCGCTGTCGGCTTCATGACAGGAAATACTATCTTAAAATATGTCTGAATGGGGGTACAGCCATCGATCATGGCAGCCTCCTCTATCTCTAACGGAATGGATTTCACAAATCCACAGAACATAAAGACCGCAAGCCCTGCTCCAAATCCCAGGTATACAATAATGATGCCGACAGGGTTCCCTAACTTAAGTATATCAGCTATTTTTGATAATGTAAACATTACCATTTGAAAAGGTATAATCATTGAAAATGCAAACAACATATACATGCTGGATGTGACTGCATTTTTTACTCTTGTAATGTACCATGCGCACATGGAAGTACATAAAATAATCACGAATACAGCGCCCACTGTAATAAACAGCGAGTATCCAAATGCTTTTGGCAGCTCAATCTTTTCGATACCGCTGATATAATTTTCCACACCTACAAAAGACTTCGTATCAGGAAGTGCAAACGGTCTCTTGCTGATAAAAATCTTCTTTTTGAAAGAATTGTATAATACAATGATAATCGGCATGACATATATCACTGATATAATTGAAAATATTACTGTTAACAATCCGCCGTGCTTTGCTTTTCTCACACTTGACATTATGCCTGTACCTCCTTCTCCCTTGTAGCTTTCAGCTGAACAACTGCTATAAGCGCCACTAATATAAAGAATATCACCGCCTTCGCCTGACCAACGCCTTCCCAGCCGTTCCTGCCATAGAAGGTATTAAAAATATTCAATGCAAGCATTTCTGACTTGTTGGATGGCTCCCCGGCAGTCAGCGCAAGGTTCTGGTCGAAAAGCTTGAACGAGTTGGTCAGTGTCAGGAATGAACATATTGTAATCGACGGCATAACCATCGGAAGGGTTACGTGCCTTAGTAATTGTCTGTTGTTAGCCCCGTCAATCTTTGCCGCTTCTATCAGGTCACCTGGAATATTCTGAATTCCTGCAATATAGATAATCATCATATACCCGACCTGCTGCCAGCACATCAGAATGACAAGTCCCCAGAAGCCATACGCGGAGCTATATGTCAGTGTGCGCTCCATACCTGCCAGAATACCATTTAAAATCAACTGCCAGATATATCCGAGGATAATACCGCCGATTAAGTTCGGCATAAAAAATACGGTTCTGAATAAATTTGTACCCTTGATCCCCTTTGTCAGAAGCATCGCTACTGCAAATGCAAGGATGTTGATTGCCAGAACGGAAACAATTGTGAACAATGCCGTATACCAAAGCGAATGGATAAATGTGCTGTCGCCCCAGATTCTGATGTAATTTTTAAATCCTACAAACTTGGCGTCCGTAACTGTGGTAAACTCGCAAAAAGACAAATATACGCCAAGTATAAATGGAATGATAAAACCGATGGTAAACGCAAGAAGCGTTGGTAACGCAAAAATTGGGAAATACTTTTTGATTGCCTTTTCCATAATCTTACAACCTTTCTCATAAAAAATATTTTACATAGTAATCAAGCAGGGAAGACTTTTCCCGCCCGCGCGCCGGGCACCTGTCCAGCTCTCGCTGACAATTTTTATCCGAGTGACCACGTGTAAAAATAAAAATAGTGCAGCCAGATGCCTCCGGCTGCACCTATAAAAAGTTCTAATTTGTCAGCTATATCTGCAATAATACGGATTAGTTATTTGCTGCCGCAAACTCGGAAGCCCAGCCGTCAACAAAGGCTGTCTCAACAGCCGACCACTCACCAGTACCCTGTGCGTACTCCAAAAGCGCGCTTCCCACGCCGTTCTTCCACTCCTCGGAGGGCATTGTTGTGAATGTCCATGCAACAGATGTCTTTCCGGATGACACATAGTCATTCGCAATATTTACAAGCGGGTTGGCAGCAGGATAGCTGTCAAACGCTTTGAACGGGCAGACAAATCCCATGATATAAGAAAGTGAATCGCACCCGTCATGAGACGTCACACACCAGTTCATGAAGTCCAGTGTCGCCTGAATGTCCTCAGGAGATGCATTCTTGTTTACACACCAGTAATTCTCGCTGCCTGTGCAGAGTCCCTGGTTCTCCTCGCCTTCTACACCAATGTAAATAGGAAGCATGCCAAGTGATTCGTCCTCCATACCGTTGCCGCTCAAATCTGTGTAAGCCCATGTACCATTCTGATAAAATACTGCATCACCAAGTGCGAAGTCTGCTGTAGCGTCCTCGCCTGTCTTGCTTGACAGAAGGGAAGGTGCGCAGACAGAATCTGTAATATAGAGATCCCAAATGTTCTTGTAATTCTCTAAATAAGTACCCTTGATGGCGTCTGTAGAACCGATGCCGTCTTCCTGATACTCATAGTAAATCGGCAGGTTTGCAAGATGTGTTTTGAATCTCCAGTCAGAGCTTGAATCCATACCGGCTGATGTGAAAGCGCCCTTTACGCCCAGATCATCAGCGTTCTCCTGAATGCTGTCTGCAACTGCTTTCAGATTATCAAATGAATTGATTTCCTCAACACTCTTAACCACAGCATAATCTTTTGCAAAATAATCATTTAAAATGTCTGCGTTGTAGATAATGCCATAGGTCTCTACTACATATGCGATTCCCTTGACTTCATCACCGTCCTTCAGCGCAAAGTCGTCACTCTTTAACTGCCCGTAAACCTCTGATCCGGAAAGGTCATAGCAGTAATCCTTCCATGTTGCAAGTCCTACAGGTCCATTTACCTGGAACAATGTAGGTGCCTCTGATTTTGCCATCTCTGACTTTAGTGTTGATTCATATGTACCAGAAGCCGCAGTCTGCACCACTACCTCCACACCTGTCTCGGCAGTATACTTTGCAGCCAGCTCCTCCCAGTCTCCAGCCTGTTCCGGCTTGAAGTTTAAGTAGTAAACCTTACCGCTTCCTGATGCAGCGCTGGCATTTGCCTGCGCATCATCCCCCTTTGTATCATCTGTCTTTGTCTCTGCATTGTTTTCTGTCTTTGTGTCTGCCGCAGGCGCCTGTGTCTGACTAGAATCGTTTCCGCCGCATCCCGTAAGCATCGTCGCGAGCATTGCTGCACTAAGTACTGCACTTAATAACTTTTTCTTCATAATGAATACCTCTTTCCTTTTTGAATACCGCTTGTATCCTCTTGTTTCTAAACAAATCCACTGTACTGTGCACCTAAACCGCCAGCTGTCGGAATCGTTTTCGGTAACGTTATCGGTAACGTTTCCAATGGACAGATAAATCATAACATCCTGCCATAAAAATATCAAGTAAAATTTTGGTACTTTTTTATTTTTAGCGAAAATATCCGAAAATCTTTTTTCGTATTATACAAAACAGACAAAAGAATCTGTGAAAACTATCTACTTTCCACAGATTCTTTTGACAAATTGACTATATTATTTCTACATAGAAAATCAGGCATATCCCGCCGGATTTACTAATCTCTTCCATAAATATCCCTTGTGTAAATCTTATCTGCAGCATCCGCCAGCTCGTCCGTCATACGGTTCGCAATTATGACATCAGACATGCTCTTAAACGCGTCAAAGTCACGGATAACCCTTGACCGAAAGAAGCTGTCTTCTTTCAGACTTGGTTCATACACGACAACCTCGATTCCCTTTGCCTTGATGCGCTTCATAATTCCCTGTATAGACGACTGGCGGAAATTGTCGGAATCCGTCTTCATGGTCAGCCTGTACACCCCTACTATCTTCGGTCTTCTCGCGAGTATCATATCCGCGATGTGGTCTTTTCTTGTTCTGTTGGCATCCACTATAGCCGTTATAATATTATTGGGTACATTCTCATAGTTTGCCCGCAGCTGTTTCGTGTCCTTGGGCAGACAGTACCCCCCATAACCGAATGAAGGATTGTTGTAATGACTTCCGATTCTGGGGTCAAGCCCTACACCCTCTATAATCTGCTTTGTGTTTAACCCCCTCACCTCGGCATATGTGTCCAGCTCATTGAAGTAAGCCACCCGCAATGCCAGATAGGTGTTGGCAAAGAGCTTGATTGCCTCTGCCTCCGTCACGTCTGTAAACAACGTTGGAATATCCTTTTTTATTGCTCCCTGTATCAGTAATTCCGCAAACATCCGAGCACGTTGCGACTGTTCTCCAACAATAATTCTTGACGGGTAAAGATTGTCATACAGCGCCTTTCCTTCACGCAAAAACTCTGGTGAAAAGATAATATTGTCGATACCATACTTCTTTCTGACCGACTTAGTATATCCCACTGGAACTGTTGATTTGATAACCATTACGGCCTGTGGATTTACTTTCGTGACAAGCTCTATCACAGTCTCTATGGAACTTGTATCAAAGTAGTTCTTATCCGGATCATAGTTTGTCGGCGTAGCAATGATAATGTACTGTGCATCCTTGTACGCGTCTGCACCATCCGTTGTCGCCCTCAGATTCAAATTTTTTGTCGACAGATATTCCTCGATTTCCTTGTCTATGATAGGCGACTTTCTGTTGTTAATCATATCCGCCTTTTCCTGAAGGACATCCACTACCGCCACCTCATTGTTCTGAGCCAGCAATATGGCATTTGAAAGTCCCACATAACCGATACCTGCTACCGCAATCTTCATACGAATCCTCCTCGCTGCCAACAGCCCGCACATTGGCGCTGGCATAATCAATAAAAGTTAAAAATTTATTACAAGTATAGCACACGCATTTTTACTATTCAACAAATTCAATAAAATTCTTTAGAGCCATTCATTCCAGAATCGCTCAATTTTTCCGGAAATCTGGGAGACATCTACAATCTCATACTGACTCCACTCCCTCGGAAACATGCGCCTGTACTGTGGCTCCAGAAAACGCTCATCAAGAAGCGCCACCACGCCGATATCCTCCGCAGTGCGGATGACACGCCCCGCGGACTGCAGAACCTTATTCATTCCAGGATAACGGTACGCGTAGTCAAAGCCGTTTTCTCCCCGGACATCAAAATATTCTTTTAGCAGCTGTCTCTCGCATCCCACCTGCGGTATCCCGGTTCCGACAATAACTGCTCCAATCAGGCTGTCATGCTTTAAATCAATTCCCTCGGAAAAAATCCCGCCCATCACACAGAAGCCTATGAGAATCGTGTCTGTCTCCTCTATATCAAAAGCGATTCGGCTGGAAAAATCACAATCCACATTTCCCTGAAAGCGAAACAGAAATTCCTCCCTTTTGGATTCACTCATATAGTCCTCCTGCACAATGCATTCCATCACGCCTTTCTCATAATATTCCCTCATAAAGCAATCATAAACCTGTTCCAAAAAAAGATGCGACGGTAAAAAAACCATGTAATTTCCATGCCGCTGCCTGACCACTTCGTAGATATACCGTGCAATCCGCCGATACTCGTCCGCGTTCCTTCTTGTATACCTGCTCGTGACATCATTTGCAATCAAAAGCGCTTTTTTGCCCTCGTCAAATGTGGACTTGGCATAAACCTCGTAGTCTGTCGGTTCCCCGCCCAGAAGCTTCTTATAATACTGTATCGGAAGCAGCGTCGCAGAAAACAAAACAGCGCTTCTTCCTTTCTGCATACACTGGCGCAGGTTCAGTGCGGGATTGACACAGAAAAGCTTTAACATAAAATCACCATTATCCATGAGCCGGCTATATACTACATAATTATCATCCATTATCTCATATATATTCAGAAAATGCGATGTCTCAAAGTAAAACTCCAGTATTTCCTTTTTATCCGGAAAGGTATCATGCTCATCCAGGAAGTCGTCCATCGCCGCATACAGGCGGTTTAGTGCCATCACAAAGCCATCAATGCATTCCTCTTTCTGATAATGCTCACATTGTCTTTTCATAGAGAGCAATTCTTTGTTGCACTTGTCAAGCAGCTTTGCTATTCTTGGCGAAGCATCTTTTATCAGCCGTTTTGTGTGCAGAAATGATTCTTTTAACAAAGCTGCACTGTACATTTCCCTTCCCCGATCCAGAAGGTTGTGTGTCTCATCTATCAAAAATACATAGTCACGCTTTCCCATGCCATCCGCAAAAAAGCGCTTCAAATATACCCTCGGGTCAAATACATAATTGTAATCACAGATGACTGCATCCGAAAACAGACTCATGTCGAGGCTCAGCTCGAACGGACACACCCGATGCCTTTCTGCATATGCCAGCAGCTTTTCCCTTGTAAAATGATCCTCGTGCGTCAGAAGATCATACATGGCGTCATTGATACGGTCAAAATGTCCATCTGCATATGGACATGCCGCCGGATTGCACTCCGCCTCATTCTCCCGCTCCTCATCCGACTGCTTCAAAAAGCATATCTTATCCTTTGCAGTCAGTACGACTGTCTTCATGTGCAGTCCATTTTCCTGTAACAGTCCAAAGCACTCCTCTGCCACAGTCCGGGTAATGGTCTTTGCTGTGAGATAAAATATTTTCTCAGCCATCCCTTCCCCCATGGATTTCACAGCGGGGAAAACTGTGGATATCGTTTTTCCTACGCCTGTCGGCGCTTCCAGAAAAAGTTTTCTCCTGTGATAAATGGTCTGATAGACGTATGTGACCAGCTCTTTCTGCCCTTCGCGGTATGGAAAGGGAAATGACATATTTTTTATGGACGCTGTGCGGATTCCATTCCATGAAAACTGAAAGTCAGCCCACTTCTTATATTCCTTTAAGAGCTCGTCAAACCACTGTTTAATTTCATCAAACGTATAATCCTCATGAAAATACTTTAGCTCCTCCGTCTCCATATGACAGTAGGTCATCCGGACGCCAATTTGTTCAAGATGATTTTCCTGGGCATACATAAACGCATAACACTTTGCCTGGGCAAGGTGCACGCCGACAGGCTTCTGGATACGCTTCAGTTCCTTATAGGTGCCTTTTATCTCATCCACAACCACCTTATCTTCTTTTGGCAAAACTGGTCTGGGCAGCGTATCATCCTTTTCTGGTTCCGCTTTGTCATGCGCCCCCCAGTTGTAGTCTATGATTCCGTCTGCCCTTCCTTCTATAATAATGTCATAATCAGGCGTACTCCATACATACATCAGCCCTATCTCAGCATGGTATTCACTTCCCATACGCCGCTGAAGTATTCTATGAATACGGCTTCCCTCCTGCATTGCAGTGTCTGTCCCGCCTGATTTTCGATTATCTATACTACCTTCTCGAAGTATAAACGCCACAAGCTGCCGGACTGATACACGTATTTCCATCCCAAACCTCCACACGAAACCAAAAAACTCTCCCTAAATGATAGTTTAACCTATCCTTCAGAGAGAGTCAATTTAATTGTACCACGAGACATGAGTCCATGGTTTATGCTATAGCAAGACTGCTTACATAGCTCTCAAATTCATCATTGTGTCCCGCATACTGCAAAGTAAGCGTTGAGCGAAAATCGAGTCCCATCACACCAAGAATGGACTTTGCATCTACAACGTAATGATTGTAGGAAATATCAATATCAAAGTCACACTTTGACGCCTCGTTTACGAAATCCGCAACTTCTGCAGGTGTCATTTTAATCTTGCGTTCTATCATACTAAGCACCGTCCTTTCTACATATATTTTACAAAACTGTTACAAATACTCCTGTGTGGTAAGTATTATCAAAAGAAAACCTGAAGCCTTCTTTTGTTTCTCTATATTATACAAAATCTTACCAAAAGTAAAGCTTTTTGCATTATTATGGAAATTTTCGTCATTTTCAAAGCATTTATGCTTTTTTCAGGATACAATTTAACTTTTCTTTGTCAATACTATACAGTCCATTCTTGCCAATTAAAAATTATTTATACAGTTTTGTTATTAATTTTTTCAACTTTTTTATATAATATGCAGAAATTCATAAATACCTGTATGGAACAAACTTACATCTCATTTCCCTGACAATTACCAACCAGCTTTCGTGTACACTTTATACAGGCATTCCAAAACTTAGCCGAAAAATAATCAAGAAGGAACTCCGGAAATCCGCTGAGGATAAACACCTTTCCTTGTGAAATATAGTTCTTCTGACAATTATAGACTGTATATGGATTAACACTGTCACAGTATGTATCATAAGAAATCACCTTTTCCACATTGAATAGGCAGGATACCCTCATTACAAATACATTCAATAGTTCGCGCCATATCTCAAAATCATATTTTCGAAAATCTTTATATGTTCGCCTGTCCGCAGACAATTGCTTATAATCGGTAAACTGACTCATTTGACAATAACAATCATTTTTCTTTCCACACATCCCCGGTTCGAAATCCCTCAATGCCTCAACCATCGGGTAATTGATATAAAGTTTTCCATTTTCGGTTTCATTATTAAAATTAGCCAGCATTTTGTCTACCACATCTTCTGTATTGTTCCCAGAAGAAAGGTTATCCTGATGTCCATCATAATCAAAAAACAAATATATTTGTGAGAAATCATCCCGGTTCAAGCCTTGGAGTGTTTCTTTCAACTCCCTACTGTTTTCCCGAAGTATTTCTATAATATCTGTCTCAAAATCATCCTCATTCATCTTTTGCCAGAGCATATAGATATTCTGTCCTGCAGGAAGTGTAATCACCTTAAAATTACTGTGTTTGAAATGAACATTCCACAGGTTATTGATAACCTGTGGTTCCCTCGATTCCCCTTCCACAATAAATGCCATATAGTTTCTACTTTTCATCAAAAGCACCTGCCTTATACATTTTTTGCAGATTATGGGCTTTCCTTAATTCTTTTTCTGTAGCACCTGCCATCGACACAATTTTATTATTTCCCATCAAGAAATAGCAGTCAGGTCTCAATAAATCATTACTCATCAAATCTGTGTTGTGGGATGTTGTAAATATCTGCACATTTTTTATTTGGTTTAGTCTTTTTATTATATTGTTTGATAGCTCAAAATGATAAAATGCATCAAATTCATCAATGTATACCAATGACGCCTTATGCATGTTGATATACCAGTAATAAAATAAGGCAAGCGATCTTGTTCCTGTGGAAGCAACATCAAAAAAATCGACAAAATTATTCTTGAATTTACACAAAATAACCTTCCGTCCATTTCTTTGCCCACTTACCAGATTATAATCAATTTGATTCTCTGCCAAAAATTGCTGAAAGTCTAAAAGCTTTCCACTTTCAATAATCCCTTCATCAAGATTTCCTCTCCCTGAGCGAAATCCTTCGTACCCTCTTCTATCCAAAGAAAAAAACAAAAGCATTTTATCCACATAATCCATGAAAGCCTGAAAGACCCTATTTTCATTATTATCTGCTAAAATCGCATTACTGCTTACATACTTTACTCTTGAAATAGTACTTTTAGCAATAATAGCCTGATTCAACGTTTCTGTCCCTTCAAGTCGTGTAAACCCCTCATTCCTAAGATAGTCAAAATAAACTACCTCTTTACCAGAAATATAAAGACGTTCAAACTCTAATTTCTCCATTGTCGATTTCTCATACTGATAAATTAATTCCTCTCCATAAAATGTAAATATATATTCAAATTTGGCAACAGATTTCTCACTCTCCATATTTAAATACGGATGATAGTATTGAGGGAGTGTTTGATTGTCTGTTAAATGACATACAATATCACAGACAGCAAGACCCAAATTCGACTTTCCGCTCCCATTTATGCCAAATAAAATTCCTTTTGTAATACAGCCCTCACTGATAACTTCCTGATTAAAATTGTAATTGCAAGGTTTTCCCAAATCAAATGTTACTTTGTCCCGAAATCCTTTAAAATTCTCAACGGTAAATTTTCTTAACATGCTATACTCCTTACGAAATCTTCCTTTTGTCTATTATACCCACCCCATTCAAAAATATCAACAAAAACCGTAGCTTATCTTCGGAATAGCCGAAAGAAAACTACGGTTTTAGACTAATTTGCCAGGTATTCGAGTAGGGGAAAAACCTTTTTCCTACTCGCCGCACCCCATGCGCCGCCTTAGTGGCATATTTCCCCTGCATGGGGCTGTGCACTAAAAAAGAAAGCTGAACAAATCCAAAGCTGTTCAGCCTTCCTTCTATTTTCTACAATTTTCCTATCGTCAGGACATTCCTATCTGAGTTTCCAGATGTCCCTGTTGTACTCCTCGATAGTCCTGTCTGATGAGAAGAATCCAGCTTTTGCAATGTTTACAAGCATCATCTTCTTCCATTTAGCCTCATCCTTGTAATCCTCAAACATCTTATCCTTTGTAGCGATATAATCCTCAAGGTCTAAGAGTGTCATAAACCAGTCTTTGTTAATCAGCTCTTTCTGCAGTCTGGTCAGGCGCTCCTCGTTTCCCACCTTCAATACTTGCTTATCTGTGATAAAGTCAATCGCTTCCTTAATCACGCTGCTCTTCTCATAGTAGCTCTTTGCCACATAGTCAGATTTCTCATAGTGCTCGATAACCTGCTCAGACTTCTCGCCAAAGATATAGATGTTGTCGTCCCCAACAAGCTCGTGGATCTCAACATTTGCACCATCACTTGTACCGAGTGTCACAGCGCCGTTTAACATAAATTTCATGTTACCTGTGCCGCTTGCCTCCTTTGATGCCAGAGAAATCTGCTCGGAGATATCGCATGCAGGTATCAGTTTTTCAGCGTAGCTTACATTGTAGTTCTCTACCATCACTACCTTCATAGAATCCTTGACATCCGGGTCATTGTTTACAATTTCCTGCAGGCACAGCAGCAAATGGATGATATCCTGTGCAATAATATATGCCGGAGCTGCCTTCGCACCAAAGATAAACGTAATCGGTGTAGACGGCTTCTTGCCCCCTTTAATCTCAAGGTACTTGTGGATAATGTAAAGGGCATTCATCTGCTGGCGTTTGTACTCATGAAGTCTCTTAACCTGAATATCGAATATGGAATCCGGATTGATATCCTGCCCCTCGTTCTCCTTAAGGTATGCCACAAGTTCTTCTTTCTTTATCTTCTTGATTGCCTTAATTTCAGCCAAAAGTGTCTCGTCATCAAGGTGTTCCATCAGTTTCTCAAGTTCTGCCGCATTCTTCTTGTAGCCTGCACCGATTGTTTTTGTAATGCATGCTGCAAGCTCCCTGTTGCATGAGAGCAGCCATCTTCTAAAGGTAATACCGTTTGTCTTGTTGTTAAACTTCTCCGGATAAATTTTGTAAAAGTGATTCAACTCGGAATCCTTCAGAATCTCAGTGTGGATTGCGGCAACACCGTTTACAGAGAAACCGTAATGGATATCAATATGAGCCATATGCACACGCATATTATCGTCAATAATCTGTACCTTGGGATCCTTATACTTGATGGAAGCCCTCTTGTCTAACTCCCAGATAATCGGCATTAACTGCGGCACAACTTTCTGCAAATATTTAACAGGCCACTTTTCAAGCGCTTCCGCAAGAATTGTGTGGTTTGTGTATGCACAAGTTCTGCTTACCACATCAATTGCCTCATCCATGTCAAATCCTTCCTCTTCAGTCAGAATGCGGATTAACTCAGGAATAACCATTGTCGGGTGCGTATCATTTATCTGGATAACTGCATGGTCATACATCTTGTGAAGATCATAGCCGTTGTCTTTCATCTCTTTCAGAATCAGCTGTGCACCATTGCATACCATAAAGTACTGCTGATAAATGCGCAGCTGCTGTCCAGCCTCGTCAGAGTCATCCGGATAGAGGAACAATGTAAGGTTCTTGTCAATGTCTGCCTTGTCAAAATCAATGCCGTCGTTCACAATGCTCTCGTCAATTGTCTCAATGTCAAACAGGTGCAGTTTGTTCATTCCCTGCTCATATCCAATTACATCAATATCGTATAACCTTGACATCACTTTCTTCTTTCCGAAGTACACAGGGAAAGAGATGTCTGTCTTTGTAAGCCACGACTGTGACTCAATCCAGTCATTTTTCTCAGCAGTCTGCTGTCTATCCTTAAATACCTGCTTGAACAGTCCGAAATGATAATTCAGACCTATACCATCTCCCGGAAGTCCAAGGCTTGCAATGGAATCAAGAAAGCAGGCTGCAAGTCTGCCAAGGCCGCCATTACCGAGCGACGGTTCTGGCTCAACCTCCTCAATGCGGCTAAGCTCCTTGCCTTCCTCCCTGAGCGCTGCGTCGAGTTCTTCATAAATTCCAAGGTTAATCAGATTGTTTGACAAAAGCTTACCAATCAGGAACTCTGCTGAAATGTAATAAATCTTCTTGCTTCCCTTGATAACGCCCTTACCGTTCATCATGTCCTTAGTCATGTTAAGAATTGCAAAGTAAAGCTGGCTGTCGTCAAGTTCCTTAACTGCTTTTCCGTACATTTTCTGTGCTACTGCTTCCAAACTTGCTTTTACGTTCATCTTACTACTCCTTTTCCCGCTGCTGTATACAGCAAAAATTAGTTTATTAGTTTCATATATATATTATGTGTAACATTTAAGTTCCCTATTTTTTATGATATCACATCAAGATATTTAATCCGGATTAGTTTATGCGGCATCACAATATCCTGTCCGCACTCCCCCTTCATCAGCCTGCAGAGTTCTTCCACGGCACATGCCGCAATTTTCTGAAAATCCTGCCTTACTGTATGCATCTGCTTTCCCGCATATCCCATCAGGCTTACACCGTCAAACCCGCATACCGGTCTGTAAATATCCATGTCTATCAGCGCTTTCATCGCGCCAATTGCCATCAAATCCGACGCACAGATTATCGCATTCTTGCCTTTGGCATACTGCATCGTCAGTTTTCTCGCCTCAAGTTCGCTGAAATTTCCCGTCCTGACCAGAACCTCAAGCCCCATCTCATCCGCAAGCCTGTTCATTCCTATCAGACGCTCCTCTGACACATAACCATTTTTCTTCCCTGATATATATAAAATTTTCTTGTGACCACTTCCGCAGAGAAACCGCTTTGCCACCTCATACTGCGCTTTCTCATTGTCAATGTGAATACTTGAAGTATTCTGGCTGACTCCGGGCGCATCAATCAACACAGTCTTAAACTTCTGACTTTCGACCAGCTCCCGCAATACAGTATCCTCTTTGGAAAGACCACATATAATCAGCCCCTCTATGCTTTGTGACTGAAAATACCGGATCATCTCCTCCACATCCATCTCAGCTATCATGGTAAAGAATACTGTAATAATATCCATCCCTTTTTCTTTCGCCTTGTTGATGGCACCGATAATGTAGCGCATCGGTATCTCATCCACTTTCTGGGAATGCCGGTTTACATCAAGCACCAGTGCCATCCTTCCTGTCTTCTTGGAAGACAATGCCGAGGCAATCGTATTTGGTACAAACCCAAGTTCGGTTATCGCTGCATTCACTTTGTGCTTTGTCTCCTCACTCACATTCGGATAGTGATTTAACACTTTCGAAACAGTTGAAATCGCTACACCTGCTTCTCTAGCCACATCTCTTATAGAAACCAAATATTATTTCACCTTCTTTTCTCTGACAACCAAAATTTTACATATTATTTATTTATTTTTACTAAGAAAACGTTTTCCAGAAAACGTTTTCTTAATCATACAATAAAAATAACGGTTTGTCTACCATTATTTTCATTTTTTTTTATTTACTGCAAACCCGCTCTATCGCGGCAACCAGTCTGTCCTCCTGAAATGGTTTCACAACAAAATCTTTAGCACCATTTTGAATCGCCTGCGCCACCATCGCCTGCTGTCCCATAGCGGAGCACATAACAACCTTTGCATTTGGATCCTGCTCACGAATCCGCTTCAGCGCATCGAGTCCGTCCATCTGAGGCATTGTGATATCAAGCAGCACCACATCTGGTTTACATTCCATATACTTTCTTACGGCTTCCACTCCGTTTTCAGCCTCTGCCACAACCGTGTGCCCATGTGGTGTAACCATTTTCTTAATCGTCATCCTCATAAATGCCGCATCATCCACGACCATCAAATTTGCCATATTTAACTTCCCTTCTTCTAAATCCTCAAAACCTAGTACAGTGAAAATTATAGTAAACGTCAAATACTTTTGTCGTTTACTATAAATGCCAATTACTTAATATTTACTGTACCAGTGTGCTGTCTGGATCATATCTGGTAAAACTCCGCAAGATATTTTTCTGAAAGTGCTGCTCCACAAACGCAGGCGCAGCGGCGGCTGCATCGAGGACTGGGGAGTCGTGCTATCAGAAAAACAGGCAAGGCGGTTTGCCTGAATATGAACCCGACAGTACACAAGTACGTGCAATTTTTCGCGTACTTGTATACATACAATTATGTAACTTTTTTCATTGTAACATATATTTCCACATAATGGAACAGATTAATTTATTTTAATATAATTAATTTGTTAAAACGTTACAATTCACACCAACGCCAGTTTTCATCAGCTTATAAGTTATTGCGGTGTGAATT
>JAIECJ010000058.1:1914-3763 GCA_029068555.1 Lachnospiraceae bacterium | reverse complement strand
CACTGGACAGGCTTTGATAACACTGAAAGGCGTGAGGAAGCATACAGCTATGACGTATGCAACCGCCTGACAATGCACGAAGTAACGAGTTTCAGAAGTGACGGCACGCAGGAAAGCACCCAGAACCTGTATACCTACGACATGCAGGGCAACATGCTTTCCGACGGCAGCAGACAGTACAGCTATGATGTCAGGAACCGCCTTGCAGAAGTCAAAACAGCCGACGGAAGCTGGCAGAAGAACCGCTATGACGGGGAGGGCTTACGCACCGAGCTGGAAGAAAACGGCAGGCTTGTCCGGTTCATCTATGACGGCGACAGGGCAGTCCTCGAGGGGACGGACGAGAACACCATACGCCACATCAGGGGCTACGAACTCGTAAGCTCCGACAGCGAGGCGGCAAAGACCTACTACCACTATGCATCTGACGAGCTGGGGAGCATCACCCATGTAACAGACGAGGACGGTAACGTCCTAAACCGTTATGAATATGATGCCTTTGGTAACTTCACATTAAAAGAAGAAACCGTAGAAAACCGCTTTGGTTTTGCAGGCGAACAGTACGACCCGGCAGCTAATCTCTACTACCTGCGGGCACGCTTCTACAACCCGGTAATAGGACGCTTCATACAGGAAGATACCTATTATGGGGACGGACTCAACCTCTATACATACTGCCATAATAATCCAGTTGGGTATGTTGATCCGAGTGGGCATGAGGAGATGTGTGCACGTAAGCAGCATGCAATAGATACATTAACGCAAGCTGGTTTATCTCCGGAAGTTGCAGAACTACTATATAGTGAGATAAGAAAAAATAGTGATATTGATTCTACAGTTATGCAAATAGAAAATACAATTAATAAATTAGAGACAAAATATGGGAGAGCTTTATTTGATGAAGGTGTGGATACAAGAAGTGGAGGCAGAAAGATTACTGCTCAAGAGTATAAGGAATTAAGGAAAAAGACTCCTTCTAGGGAGATTCAACAACTGGTAAATGAAAATTTAGCAGAGTTATTAGGAACAGAAGATTTTGCGCTTCCTGGGCTTTTAATTAATGATACTTTGCAAGCAGATCATATTGTCTCAATGAAATTTATTGCAACTTTGGATGGATTTGACAAACTTGATTTTGACCAACAGTTAGAAGTTTTAAATAATGCCAAGAACTTTTTGGGTTTAAGTGAAACAGCAAATAAATCGAAAGGGCCTAAGACATATTTTGATTGGTTAAAATATAAGGCAGGAGATATTGACGTTGATAATGCTTTTAGAAATTCAATGATTATTCAAGAAAAAATAATAGAAAGAGCATTACAAGGTCAAATAGATCGGTTAAATGGATGTTTGTGAGTTTAGGTATTTGTGAATCTCAAAAAAATTGATGTGGATAACTAATAATAATCTAAACGAAACTATTGAAATATAACCTGAATTTCGGTAACAGTTCAGCCTTCAGCTTTCTGTTACAGGCATCTCGCCATACAAAACCACTTTGGTGGCTTGATGTGTTGTATCACAGACTTTTCAGTAAATGCGAAGTCTTGAGTTGAACTGTTACAAATTTCGCATCAAATTATAACGAGGGCTTTAAAACCTCATTAACACTGGGATGCATAGTTATAATTCGGTTATAACGAGACAAGATTCAACCCTTTATAAATACTGGCTCGTTACAATTTTTAGGGAATTTAGGTTATAAGACTCCACTTTATATGATCATTTAAAATTACGCTTATTTGTATTTGCTTCGGAATGAAAATAGAGTTGGGTTTATCTTATTTTATGACAAGCTGTTTTAATTTAGTAAAATTAATTTGTAATGAAAGGAATGGAAGTATTAATG
>JAIECJ010000058.1:0-1904 GCA_029068555.1 Lachnospiraceae bacterium | reverse complement strand
TACAGAAATAGAAATAATTAGTGGTATAAATGATCAGATTAAATCGGTTATTCCAAACAGTTGGTCTGATATTTTTGGTACAGAAGATTTGCAGGAACGTATCAGAAAGGTTTTAAACATATGGAGAGAGAATGTATATGCAGAATTGACTAATACATTTCTATATTTAGAGCAAAATATAAAAACTTTAGATTTAATATCATATAATAATAAATTTTTTATTCTGTATGGAATACAAATGGGGACGGGAGAAGTAGATTATTTTGAAGGAGGTAATCCCCTGGATTGTAAAGAGAATAATTTGTTTATAGGTATGCCTGAAAAATTAAAAAGATTTTATTCATCAGTTCATAATGGTTTTTATTATTTTCCAAGCAAATTAATGGGAATGGTGTCAATTGACAGGGTTACTCATTTTGCCGAAAGTGAGTGGGGGATTCTTGACGATTTAGAGCAGCCACTTCAAATTAATTTAGAAACTACATATGGATTTTACAATAATGCGGGTGGGGTATATATAGCTATTGATTATCAAAATTGTGAAAACGATAATGCTACAATATGGTATGTAGATGATGAACCTGAATATAATGTTAATTTTTGGAAAGAGGTGGATGAATGGATGAATGCATCATTTGAGTAAATTGTAAACGAATTAGTTTTCAAGAGATGGTAGGGTGTATTAAACATTGTATAATAGGAATAGGTATGTAGTAAAGCATATTCATTCGATACAGTACCTTTCTAGAATTTGTCTACTGCTATAATGCGGATAAGAACATCACGAGCCAGAAAACGGTAATGACGGGAATGCCGGAGTATAGCATAAAGGGACTTTCAGCGATTCCCGAAACAGGCATGAAGCCGATAACCATAGTGGACAACACATACACCTATGACAGCAATGCGAACCGGATAACCAAAAACACCCTGTCAGGAATGACAAGCTTCGGATACGACAGTGTAAACAGGCTTGTCAGGGCAGATTACCCGCAGTTCAGCGAGGAGTACCGCTACGACAGGGCAGGCAACAGGACATCAAGGCACCGGACGGGTATGCATAACACTGAAAGGCGTGAGGAAACATACAGCTATGACGAATGCAACCGCCTGACAATGCACGAAGTGACATCATATAGAAATGATGAGGTATCTGAAAACAGGAAAAATGCATACTCGTATGATATGCAGGGCAACATGCTTTCTGACGGAAACAGACAGTACAGCTATGATGTCAGGAATCGCCTTGCGGAAGTCCGGACAGCAGATGGAAGCTGGCAGAAGAACCATTATGACGGGGAAGGATTACGCGCCGAATTGGAAGAAAACGGCAGGCTTGTCCGCTTTATCTATGATGGTGACAAGGCAGTCCTTGAAGGGACAGACGAAAACACCGTACGCCATGTCAGGGGTTACGAACTCGTAAGCTCCGACAGCGAGGCGGCAAAGACCTACTACCATTATGCATCCGACGAGCTGGGCAGTATTACCCATGTCACAGATGAGGATGGGAATGTCCTAAACCGCTATGAATATGATGCCTTTGGCGATTTCACACTAAAACAAGAAATAGTAGAAAACCGCTTCGGTTTTGCAGGCGAACAGTACGACCCGGCAGCTAATCTCTACTACCTGCGGGCACGCTTCTACAACCCGGTAATAGGACGCTTCATACAGGAAGATACCTATTATGGGGACGGACTCAATCTCTATACTTACTGCCATAATAATCCAGTTGGGTATGTTGATCCGAGTGGACATGAGGGAATTTGTCAGAATACCGTATACGAGGCACACGAGGGCGGGTGCATCAGCAGCTCGTTCACTTATGCATATGACAAAATGGGAAACCTCGTCTCAGTCACGGATGCAGACGGGCATACGGATGCCTACGCCTACGACCT
>JAIECJ010000057.1 GCA_029068555.1 Lachnospiraceae bacterium | reverse complement strand
GGGGAGACCTGTCACAATATCCCGGCCATATACAATAGCTCCCCGCTTTTCCTCCTCAAGCTCACGCAGATCAATTTTTACATTCTCTGCGGTTTTGCTGCCAACAATCAGGCTGAACTCCTTGCGAATTGCGTTTTTAATGGATTCGTCAAACTTTTGTCCGCCTACCTTTATCAATCGGCTAAGCACAATTCCCCCCAGAGAAAGAATGGATATTTCAGTGGTGTGAAAACCTACATTAACAACAAGTATTCCCTGGGCATTTTTGACATCTATATCAAGGCCGAGACCGTCTGCGACTGCTTTCTCGACCCGCATAATCTTTTTCGCCTTAATGTTTGCATCCTTAACCAAATCGGAAAATGCTCTTTTCTCCACCGCAGTGATATCCGAAGGGACTGCCATATAAAACTCGGCGGGTTTTACAGCGCCTTTGTTACAGTCAAGAATAAAGTTCTTGAGGAGCAGCTGCATATTTTTAATATCCGCGATTACACCATTGCACAGCGGGTAGGAAATTTCAATATTAGACGGCGATTTCTCAAACATTTCAAAAGCAGAATCACCATATGCAAACAAATTTTTCTTATCCTCAATCGCAATCATATTTTTCTCAACAATGACATTGTCTCCATGAGCATTGTAAATCTTAATCGTTCTGGTACC
This sequence comes from Lachnospiraceae bacterium, assembly GCA_029068555.1. Lineage (GTDB taxonomy): Bacteria > Bacillota > Clostridia > Lachnospirales > Lachnospiraceae > COE1. The sequence continues at coordinate 9,850 of JAIECJ010000057.1, read as the reverse complement.
TAAATCAATACCAAATGCGTTGTTAGCCAACATAACAACTCCTTTCTTGTTCATCATAAAAGTCCTTTTTGTATAAAACTGGTATATCTGTTATCTCCAATGATAATATGGTCCAGTAATGGAATTTCAACCAAATCGGATACTTCCTTTATCTTCTGCGTCACCAGCAAATCCTGTCTGCTGGGAGTCGGATCCCCACTTGGGTGATTATGCAGGATCACGATATAAGATGCCTCATTGCGCATAGCTTTGGTACAAATATCCCTCGGCGATATCAATGTCGCATTAAATGTTCCTGTTGACAAGACAGACTCCTGCAGAATATGCCTTCTGGCATCCAGAAGCACCAAAATCAACTGCTCTGTATCTCTGTGGCGCATCTTTTCCATATAATAGGCGGCAACTGTCTCGGGCTTGTCAAAGGCCAGATCAGGTCTTGCCTGCATATTGGAAGTCCTTTTTGCAATCTCTGCAATGCATAACAGCTGAACCGCTTTTACTTGTCCAATTCCTGGTATCTGCATCAATTCTTTTATATTAAAATGATACAGTCCCAGAAGTCCCATTCCTTCACCTGCCAATTTCAAAATATCCCGCCCAAGCTCTATAGGTGTTCTATCCCTTGTCCCGGTTCTGAGCATAATAGCAAGAAGCTCGGCATCCGAAAGGCTATCCGGTCCAAGCCTCATAAATTTGTCATAAGGCAGCTCATCCTTTGCATATATTTCTTTAAAAAGACTCATTATTTTACGCCTTGCTCTCAAAATAAGCGTATTTTAAAACCAAATTTTGGCTTTCTTAGTTATATTACCACACGAATTTGCATCTGTACATAAAAAAGATTAGTTTTTTTTCGACACATTTCTTGTTTTAGAAGAATTTATTGGAATTTTTAGGAAAATCTTATAAATACTTTATAGAATTAATCCAAATGCACAAGCCCTGCGTCAACTAAGCTCTGAAGTGTTTTCATAATGCCAAAACATGCATGTTCAAAAGTAAGCCCTCCCTGAAAATATACAGCATACGGCGGCTTTATGGGACCATCCGCACTCAGCTCAATTGAAGAACCAGATACAAATGCACCTGCCGCCATGATAACTTGACTGTCATACCCTGGCATATCCCACGGCTCTGGAATTACAAAGCTGTCAACAGGCGCTGCTGCCTGTATACCTTTACAAAAAGCAATGACGCCTTCCGCTGTCCCGAACTCGACAGCCTGAATTATGTCATGTCGTGATTCCGTGCTGTCAGGAACAACCTTAAATCCAAGTTTTTCGTAGATATTTGCCGCAAATACTGCTCCTTTGAGCGCACTCGCAGTAACTGTTGGCGCAAGGAACAAGCCATGGTAAAAATCCCTTAAAATTCCCAGTGAAGCACCTACCTCTTTGCCAAGTCCAGGTGATGTGAGCCTGTATGCTGCATTTTCCACACACTCTTTCTTTCCGGCAATATATCCGCCAATCGGTGCAAGACCGCCGCCAGGATTTTTGATTAGTGAACCAACTACCATATCTGCACCAACATCTGTAGGTTCCATTCGCTCCACAAACTCGCCATAACAATTATCTACCATACAGATTACATCGGGCTTGATTTCCTTGATAAATGCTATCAGTTCACCAATTCTGGTAACAGAAAGCGTAGGCCTGGTCTGGTATCCCTTGGAGCGTTGTATGGTGATAAGTCTTGTCTTTTCATTGATTGCATTTTTGATATTCTCGTAATCAAATTCACCGTCTGCAAGCAAATCCACTTGTCTGTATGAGATACCATACTCTGCAAGTGAACCCTTTGATGCTCGGATTCCTATCACCTCTTCAAGCGTATCATACGGCTTACCGACCGGTGATAACAGCTCATCACCAGGACGCAGATTGCTTATAAGCGCCAGTGCCAGTGCATGTGTCCCGCAGGTAATCTGTGGTCTGACGAGCGCATCTTCCGTATGAAAAAAAGATGCATACACCGTTTCCAAAGTTTCTCTTCCCAGGTCGTTGTAACCATATCCTGTAGTTCCCAGCAGGCATGCCTCACTTACTTTGTTGTCCTGCATTGCCTTTAGCACTTTTAGCTGGTTATACTCGGCATTCTGGTCAATCTCATCGAAACGTGGTTTCAAGTGGTTCAAAATTTGTTTGCTAAAGTGGTATACTTTATCTGATACTCCAAGCTCCCTATATATGTTCTCCATTATTTTTTCCCTTCCGTAATGCTGCTTCTATATAGTTTAACATTTTTTCGTCATCATATGCAAATTTGTCCTTTTCAATCCAAATGACATCGCGTTCCCGCCGAAACCATGTGAGCTGCCTTTTTGCAAAATGGCGCGTGTCCCGCTTAATTGTGCGAACTGCTTCGTCCAATGTAATATCACCCATAAGGTATGATAGGATTTCCTTATAACCGATCCCCTGCATGGCAGTCGAATTCCTTTTGCATCCCATTTCCATTAAATGTCTGACTTCGTTGATAAGACCGTCCTGAATCATCATATCCACGCGCATTTCAATGTTTTTGTACAGCTTTTCCCTAACGTCGGTAAGGACAAAATAATACGAGTCGTATGCGGACTGCTTTATCCGTTCTGACGCATTATGCTCAGAGATTTTCCGCCCAGTCTGTCGGTTAAATTCAATGGCACGTATCACGCGTTTTATGTTATTGGCATGGATTTCCTGTGCAGCCTGCGGATCGCATTCTTTCAATATATCATGAAGATATTCTGCGCCTTTCTCACACGCAAGCACTTCAAGCTCCCCACGAAGTGCCGTATCCCCAGCGCTTTCCTGAAAATCAATATCATAGAGTACTGACTGAATATAAAATCCGGTGCCGCCCACAATAATCGGAACTTTCCCTTTTCCATAGATTTCCGCAATCGCCTGTTTTGCATATTTCTGAAACAGGACAATATTGAATTCCTCTGTCGGCTCTAAAATATCTACCAGATAATGCTTCACACCCTGCATCTCCTCCGGCCGTATTTTTGCCGAACCGATATCCATATGTCTGTACACCTGTACAGAATCCGCGGAAATAATCTCACCATTTATAGCTTTAGCGAGTGCTATGGAAAGTTTTGTCTTGCCAGCCGCTGTAGGACCTGTCAATATTATGAGTTTTTTTTGCATAAAATTCTAAACTCCTTTAAACAATTCGTTTAAATTTTTTCTCTATTTCATACTTTGACATGGAAATAATCGTCGGTCTGCCATGCGGGCAGTTGTAAGGATTGTCCAACTCAAGCAGCTGCTCAATCAATATGTCTGCTTCCGCATAAGTCAGTAAATTATTACCCTTAACAGCCGCTTTACATGCCATGGACGCAATCTTCTCCCGTATAATCTGCGGCACGCCGTGCACCGGACTCTCAGACATCTGAGTCAATACCTCTTCGAAAAGATCCTTTACATCATAACCAAACAGGTCAATCGGGACACCTCTGATGGCAAATGCATTCGCGCCAAAATCTTCAATTTCAAATCCAAGTTCTGTGAAATACTGCTGATAACTGTTTATTATTGCCGCTTCTTTGGGTGTAACGCTGACGATGACCGGAGGAGTCAGAACTTGTGTGTATATCTCATTGTCTGCAGCCCTTTTTAGCATTTGCTCATACTTTACCTTTTCGTGTGCAGCGTGTTGGTCAATCATAAGCATTTTATCACGGTACTCTATAATCCAGTAGGTTTCAAACACTTGACCTATAATTCTGTATTCTTCCTTCGCCTCTTTTGTCAATATCTTTTCATCAAAAAAATTTAACTGTTTGGGTTTTTCAACGATAATCTGATCCTTGTTCTTGATAATGCCAAGGTTTCTGGTATCATTTTCCCGGGATGATGTGCCTAATATTCTTCCAAAAACTGGGGCAGCTCCGGAAATTTGATTTGTGTTTGGATTTCTTTCTGCATCAATCTGATTTATCCTGTTGTCCACGAAAAAGTGATCCTCTGTTTCCGCTTTTTCTTCACGGTTGTAAGGTACCTTATTATTGGATAAAAATTTCTCTGTTCCATAACCACTTTCCTCACGCAGAATGTTGGGTACACTTTCTGCAGACTTTCGTTCTCTCTCAAATGGCTCCGGTGCATTTATTTTGTCTGCCTTTTCTTTTTTGATACTCTTTTTATCAGGTCCAAGTGTGGCATCCGGTATCATTTCCTGCTGCGACAGGAAATCAGTGATATTCTCAGCAATCAGTTTATATACACTGTTCTGATTGGAAAAACGCACTTCCATCTTTGTCGGATGCACATTGACATCCACACTTTCTGTAGGAACCGTAATATGTATCACGCAGAACGGATATCTATGCTGCATCATATAAGGTTGATACCCTTCTTCAATTGCTTTTGAAATAATTTTACTTTTGATATATCGGTTGTTCAGAAAAAAATTTTCAAAATTCCTGTTTGCACGGTTGAGCGTCGGCTTTCCGAGAAATCCCTCAAGTACGATGTTCTCATCAACCACTTCAAAGGCCATCATCTCATTCGCAATATCCCTGCCAAAAATGCGGTAAATAATTGCTTTCAGGTCACCGTCACCGGTTGTATAGAATTTCGTCTGTCCGTTCACAACATATTTAAACGAAATTTCCGGTCGTGACAACGCCATATGCTCTAATAAATCCGTGACATAACTTGCCTCTGTCATGGCGGTCTTTAAAAACTTACGACGTACCGGCGTATTAAAGAACAAATTCCGCACAATAAAAGTCGTTCCGTCTGGAGCACCTACTTCCTCAAACGAGGTCTCTTTTGCCCCCTCAAGGCAAAAACGCGTTCCTGTCATGTCCTCTTTTGTCTTTGTGACAATCTCAACCTTCGATACAGCTGCGATGCTTGAGAGCGCCTCCCCCCGAAAACCCATGCTATGCAGGCTCATCAGGTCGGCAACAGAGCTGATTTTGCTTGTGGCGTGACGCATAAAGGCATTTCTCAGCTGGTTGTGTTCAATACCCGAACCATCATCCGTCACGCGTATGAATTCAATACCGCCATCCTTAATTTCAACCGTTATCGCATGCGCCCCTGCATCCATGGCATTCTCCACCAGCTCCTTCACCACACTCGACGGCCGTTCTACTACCTCACCGGCCGCAATTTTGTCTATTGTAGCATCATCCAACACATGAATCTCAGCCATACTGCCTCATTTCCTTTCTATAAATTCCTCATTCGCAAGGACTTAAGTTGAAGTTCAATTTATTAAGCTCATGTAAACAAAATATAGACTTTGTCAGTCGGTGTTTTTCAACCTTAGAAAGTCTTTTCGTTTTTACCATCTGTTTTTCAGTTTATTCTGCAGTCGGTACAACGTGTTCAGCGCATCGAGCGGTGTAAGGTTTGGGATATCAATTTCTTTGAGCTCATTGACAATGTCTTCATCCTTGACCGTGTCAAACAATGTCATCTGCCCCAAGTCAACATCATCATAGTGTTTCGGTTTCTTCTTCTCGACTTTCGTTTCCACAGCAATACGCTGCACTTTTTCCGTAATATCGTTATCACTGAGCTGATCCGCAATTTCTTTTGCCCGGTCTATAACCATATCAGGCACCCCGGCAAGTTTTGCCACTTGTATTCCGTAGCTTCTGTCCGCACCGCCTTTGATAATCTTTCTCAGGAAAATGATATCATCCCCTTTTTCTTTTACAGCAATACAGTAATTGTTGACATTGCTCATTTTACCCTCAAGTTCGGTCAACTCATGATAATGTGTGGCAAACAGTGTCTTGGCGCCAAGTAGTTTTTTATTGCTGATATGTTCTATTACCGCCCAGGCAATACTCAGCCCGTCAAACGTGGATGTCCCACGCCCGATTTCATCAAGTACAAGCAGGCTTTTCGGTGTAGCATTGCGCAATATATTTGCAACCTCATTCATTTCCACCATAAATGTACTCTGACCACTCGCAAGATCGTCGGAAGCGCCTACCCTCGTAAAAATCCTGTCTACAATACCAATATTGGCGCTTTTTGCAGGTACAAAACTTCCAAGCTGCGCCATCAGTACAATCAGTGCCGACTGGCGCATATAAGTAGATTTTCCTGCCATATTGGGACCGGTAATCACTGCGATACAGTGATTGCTGTTATCAAGAAACGTGTCATTTGACACAAACATATCATGGTCAATCATTTTCTCCACTACGGGGTGTCTGCCCTCCTTGATATCAATAATGCCCTTGTCATTCAGTTCAGGTCTGACATAATGATTCTGCTCGGCAACAACGGAGAGTGCAGAAAAAACATCTAGTCTTGCCACTGCCTTTGCTGTTTTTTGTATACGCTCAAGCTGTGCCGCGATATCATCCCTGATTTTGCAGAACATATCATATTCCAGCACATTTAGCTTGTCCTCAGCATTTAATATGGTGTCCTCAAGTTCTTTCAGCCTGGGAGTTGTGTAACGCTCCGCGTTGACAAGAGTCTGCTTTCTGACATAGTCATCGGGAACAAGATGCCGGAAAGAATTTGTGACCTCAAAGTAATAGCCAAACACCTTGTTATATTTAATCTTAAGCCCCTTGATTCCTGTTCTTTCCCTGTCTGTCTCCTCAAGCTGTGCAAGCCAGTTTTTTCCTTCCGTTTTTGCCTTTCTCAGGCGGTCGATATCCGCGTCAAACCCTTCCCTGATAATGCCGCCCTCCCGTATTGTGACTGGTGGTTCCTCACAAATAGAATTTTTGATAAGTTGATACAAATCCTCAAGCCCGTCTATCTGTATGTCAATTTCCCTTAAAAGCTTTGCATCAAAATCCTTAAGAACCGTCTTGATATGCGGAAGCATTTCCATGGAGTTCGCAAATGATATCAAGTCCCTTGGATTCGCAGACTTATAACTTACCCGTCCAAGCAGACGCTCCATATCATATATAGGATTCAGGTATTCTCTGATTTCATCCCTCGATACCGTATTTTTGCTGAGCTGTTCGATAGCATTCAGCCTGTCATTAATGTCATCCATATTGATAAGGGGCTGTTCAATATCTGTTCTAAGCTGTCTTGCCCCCATTGCCGTTTTGGTCTTATCAAGTACCCACAAAAGAGAGCCTCGCTTCTGTTTTTCCCGCAATGTCTCTGTAAGCTCGAGATTCCGTCTCGTGGAACTGTCAAGAAGCATATAACGGCTTGCGAGATAAGGCGTAATGTGTGTGATATGCGTAAGCTGCGTTTTCTGTGTCTCCAAAAGATATTGCATCAAAACGCCAGAGGCCATCAGACCAGATGGAAAATCCTCAAGGCCAAGCCCAGTAAGCGTATTCACCTTAAAATGTTCCATCAGGCATTTCCGACAGCCATCCTCATCAAAATACCATGGTTCGAGTGGATAAACCGCTATTTTCAGGCGTTTTTTTAAATCCTCCACATCAATGCCGCTCATCGTCAATGCATCATTACATATAATTTCTGTGGGCATATATTTGTAAAGCTCATCCATAAGCTTTGATAATCCGTCGACCTCTGTCATGTAAAAGTCGCCCGTTGTCACATCCGCTATGGCTATACCAATATTATTTGGGAAATGTGAGATACACATTATATAATTGTATCTTGACTCCTCAAGCGCCTGTGTATTCAAATTTGTTCCGGGTGTAACAATGCGGATTACTTCACGCTTTACCAGACCTTTTGCAAGCTTTGGGTCCTCTACCTGTTCGCAGATTGCGACTTTGTAGCCTTTTGATACAAGCTTGTTTAAGTATCCGTCCACTGCATGGTAAGGCACACCACACATGGGCGCCCGCTCCTCCATGCCGCAGTCCTTTCCTGTAAGTGTCAACTCCAGTTCCTTTGACACAAGCTTTGCATCATCAAAAAACATTTCATAAAAATCACCGAGTCTGTAGAAAAGGATACAGTCTTTATACTGTTTTTTTGTCTCCACATACTGCTGCATCATCGGTGTCATTCCAGCCATATTTTATCCTTGCCTTTCCATTATTTATCTTTTTGTTATGTCTGCGAAAACGTATATGACAGACAGAAAAACGGGCAAAGAATACTGTCTGCCCGTTCTTATATTTCAATATTTTAGCACAATTAAATAAAAAGTCAAAGGGACTTTTTTTACATTATAGATTTATCTGTCAGCAAGATTTTTGGCTCGTTCAAGCGCTTCATCAATATGCGCACAGAAGTTCTCTGAACCGACTTCTTTTGTGAATCCCGCCTTGTCCATAACCGCTTTTGGCTGTTCATTCACATGTGAAAGAATAATCTGGATATTCTTTTTCGCATATTTTTCATAAAGCTGTTCTAAAGAATGCATTGCAGTCGCATCAATCGCACTCACGCTCCTCATGCGGAGAATTAAAAACTGTGTGTCATCTTTTACCGAAATATTTAAGATTTTATCAGCAGCTGCAAAAAACATTGGTCCTGAAATCTCATACACACGTGTATGCGCAGGAACTTCTCTAAGCGTAATGCTGTCTGGGTCATCCTCCTCGTCAACATATTTCCATCCTTCTACCTCTGTAACATCACTCATACGCTTCATGAAAAGGATTGCTGCCAGCAAGATACCAACCTCAATTGCTACAACCAGATCAAATGCAACTGTCAGAATAAACGTTGTGACAAGCACAATGATATCACTCTTCGGTGATGACTTACACAGATTGACAAATGACCTCCAGCCACACATATTGTAAGCTACCATAAACAGGATTGCTGCAATACAGGGCATTGGAATCAGTGCAGCATAAGGCATCAGCACAACAAGAATCAGTACCAGTGTAGCAGCATGAACCATACCTGCAACCGGTGTGCGCCCTCCGTTTTTGATATTGGCAGCAGTTCTCGCAATCGCACCTGTCGCAGGGATTCCACCAAACAATGCCGATCCAATGTTGCCAATCCCCTGCGCGATTAATTCCATATTTGAGCGGTGCTTTGAGTTAATCATGCTGTCTGCAACCACGCATGACAACAGGGACTCAATCGCTGCAAGAATGGCTATTGTAAACGCATCAGGAAGAATCCCTCCAATGTCGCTTATTGTGACATGTGGAAAATGAAATCCTGGAAGCTTATTGCTGATTTCGTACAGGTCACCAATTGTATTGACATTCATGTTCAGAAGCTTCACCATAAGAATACCCACAATAACAGCAATCAGGGAACCTGGAATAGTCTTGTTGATGTAAGGCCATATAATCAGAATCACAAGGCATACCAGACCTACGATTAATGCCTGCCCGTTGATGGTTGCTATATTTTTGACAACCGCTTCCGCTTTCTCCATGGTTTCAATTGTCGGTGTACCTGATGGATAGGTTAGACCGAGAAAGTCCTTAATCTGCCCTATCGCAATCGTAACCGCGATTCCGGCTGTAAAACCAGTTGTGATGGTATATGGAATGTATTTGATTAGATTTCCCAGTCTAAAAAGACCCATGACTACCAGAATAATTCCTGCAAGAATTGTTGCAACAATTAATCCATCCATACCTTTTTGCGCAACAATTCCTGCAACAATCGTCGCAAACGCTGCTGTAGGTCCTGCAATCTGAACGCGGCTTCCACCCAAAAACGAAATTAAAAAGCCAGCTACAATTGCTGTATAGATACCCTGTTCCGGTCCCACACCTGATGCAAGAGCAAGCGCGATGGACAACGGCAGTGCAATAATGGCGACAATGATACCTGCTACAACATCTTTTACAAACTGTTCTTTTGTGTATGATTTCATTACCGAAAACAACTTTGGTTTTAATTTTTCCATAATACCCCCGTTTCTGTCATGTGAACCACATGCTGCTCATTAGAGCGTGTTTGAAAAATCATTCCTGCCATCTATATAACGACGCGTATGCGTCGTATTCACC
>JAIECJ010000056.1 GCA_029068555.1 Lachnospiraceae bacterium | reverse complement strand
GTGCAAAATCTGTTATAATTCACACCTCAATAACTTATAAGCTGATGAAAACTGGCGTTGGTGTGAATTGTAACCTATATGTGAAATAATAGAAAAAATGACAAAAAAAACGAAGTAAAGAACTAAAATGTGTGATATAATTTTGTATTATAGGTCTGGTATGTAAAAAACCATACATATGGGATAATAAATGGTTATGCCTTGAGAGACGATAACATTCTTATTTGAAAAGGGGGTTTAGAAATGAACATTCAAATGCAGTTTTGCGGATTGGTTATTTTGATGTTACTGTTGTATTTTTATAAGAGACAGGATACAGTAGGGCTTTTTACGGAGATGCTTTTTAAACGTGCATTATACACGAGTATTGTCTGTCTGATACTTGACATCCTTTCGGTCATTCTTATCATGAAAATGGAGAGATTTCCGCGATTGCTTGTGCAGACAGAATGTAAAATGTACCTGATATCGCTGGTATGTACAGGCTATGTGGCGCTGGTCTACGCCTGTTCGGATGCATTCCGGCTCGCGAAGGCAAATCAGATTGTTAAAATGATGGGCATTGCCGTTGCGGTTGTCGCTTTTGTGATATTTGTGCTGCCTATTCACATTTTTCGGGAAGATAATGTTGTGTATACATATGGACCTGCCTGTACTGCTACTTATATTGGGGCAGTCTCTCTTATTCTTGTCACGCTGTTTTACGTAACAGGAAGAAAAAACGGAGTGAATCCGAGAAGAAGCAGGGCAATCAGGATTTGGATGATAATCTGGCTTGTATCGGCTGTAATCCAGTTGTTTAACAGCCAGCTTCTGCTTGTTGGATTTGCAAGCGCCATAGGTATAGTGATTCTATTCTTCGAGCTGGAGAATCCAGAGGGAAATATAGACAGGAAGTCTGGATTTTTTAATGCGAGGGCATTTAACGATTTTATGAGATACCGGTATAACGGGGACGAAAGCAATTGCGGGATGCTTATTTCTCTTGACAATGCAGGTTTGAATGAGGTACAAATTGAACAGATGGATGATGTGATGCTGGAAGTATCAGGTTTTGTCAAAAGGATACCAGAGGCAAAGAAATTCAAGACAGATGAAAGGGAGTACACGCTCGTCTTTGATAATAAAGAAAAGCTGGATAGGGCGTATGCGATGATACAAGACAGGTTTCAGAAAGAGTGGCTTGAGGAAAAGGACAACATGGCGCCCATCATGCTTCATCCTCACTATGTGCTGGTTCCCTCTGGAAAAGTGGCAAAAAATGCGAGTGAGATGATGGGACTTTTGAAATATTTCAGGATGCATAGTATGGACAATCCTGAAAACCGTACATTGATTGTGGATGAGAACAGCGTTGCGAAAAAAAGAGCGCGGGAAGAAATGGTAGGGATTCTTGTGGATGCAATCAAAGAGGACAGGGTTGAAGTGTTTTTTCAGCCAATCTACTCAACACACGAGCAGAAATTTGTCTCGGCAGAAGCGCTTGTCCGCATTAGGAAAGAGGATGGAGGCATTATTCCGCCCGGACTGTTTATACCCATTGCAGAGGAAACCGGATTGATCGGAAAGCTTGGGGAGCGCGTGTTTGAAAAGACATGTGAATTTATCAGGAACAGTAAACCAGAGCAGTATGGGGTGGCGTATATCGAAGTGAATTTGTCTGTAGTACAGTGTGAGGACAGATCCCTGGCAAAAATGTACATAGACATTATGGACAGGTATCATATCAATCCTGCGTTTATTAATTTGGAAATTACGGAATCGGCATCCATTATTATGAAAAGGACATTGCTTGACAACATGAAGGTACTGATAGATTACGGAGTGAGTTTTTCACTTGATGATTTTGGAAATGGTCAGTCTAATTTGAACTATATTGTGGACATGCCGGTATATATTGTCAAGTTTGACAGGGACATGACGCAGGCTTATTTTGAAAATGAGAAAGCAAAGTATGTACTGCATGCTGCAACGGATATGATACAGGGGCTTGGGCTGAAAGTAGTTGCGGAGGGAGTTGAGACAGCAGAGCAGCTCAGGGAACTCGAACGTCTTGGCATTGATTATATACAGGGATATTATTTCTCTAAGCCTGTCGAGGCAGGACAATTTATTGAATTTCTGAAAGTAAAAAACACTTTAGTATGCTAAAGTGTTTTTTTGACGTGACTCTATATAACACTATATCACAGTTGAAAATATAAGTCTAGTATTTTTTTGCCAAAACCGTATAATAAAACCGTATAATGAGAAACAGTTCAGCCTTCGGCTTCCTGTTACTATAATTATACATGTAATGTTACTGTTCATTCCGTTCCGGTACCAGATAAAACGCATGTAAAATTTGTTTTGCATGAATTTTTACCTGCCTGCGACACGTTATGTCACGGTCTTAGCAGTAACCATGTAACAATCATAATACGCAACCCCGCTGTGACTTATCATTGTGGGAAGTACGTGTACAAACCCGTGAATATGGGTAAGAGGCTAAGACTTTGTCAAAGCTTCTGGAAAGGTATGGTGTAAATATGTCAGAAAACACAGCGGCATCGGACAGGCAGTGGCAGTTAGAGGAGGCACACTTAAAGGAGTGCAGGGCGCTGATTGCCTCCAATATTGATGAGTACGAGAGACAGTTTGATAAGCGTCACAAGGAAACGAAAGCACTATTTGACGAGGTGCAGAGCGGAAACGTTGAGTTGTATGACCAGATGATGGCGTCAAAGAGCTTGGAGGAGCACAGCTTTAATCAGCTGCACAAAAATCAGGCGGCTTACGAGAAGCCCTTCTTTGGGAGAATAGATTACCGGAATCTGGATGAAAGATTGTTTGAATCAATATATATTGGCAAGCATGGCGTCTTTAGGAATAAAACGGATGTTGAGGTGGTCGACTGGCGGGCGCCGATTTCGACAGTATATTATGAGAACGAACTTGGAGAGGGAACTTATAGTATACCAGACAGCAGAAGCGATGGTAAAGGGCGGGAGTACCGCATAGACCTTAATTTGAAACGTACATACGATATTGAAAACGGGAAACTTCACGGTTTTTATGACAGTGACGTAGCTGCGAATGATGAACTGCTGGTCAAGTATCTGAGCAAGAACAGGGATGCGGTGCTTGGCGACATCATTGCAACGATACAAAGGGAACAGAATGAAATCATACGTGAAAGTCCGTTTCATAATGTCCTTGTACAGGGTGTGGCCGGCAGTGGAAAAACGACGGTAGCAATGCACCGCATTTCTTACATTATGTACAATTACAAGGAGCGGTTTACCTCAAATGAGTTCTGTATTGTGGGCGGGAGTGATATCCTGATTGACTATATTACGGGCGGTCTTCCTGAGCTGGATGTGTATGACGTGAAGCATATGCGCATGGATGAACTTCTTGTACACCTGTTAAAAAAGGAGTGGAAGAAAAAGTATAAAATTATGCCGCCGTCGCCAAAGCTTGCGTGGAAAAGTAAGATGCTTTATGCAAATGAGCTGGAGCATTATCTTCAGATGCTGCGCGATCATATCCTTGGAAACTGTGTGGTGTGTGATGAGGATATTGGCATGCTTCTGTCGCAGAAAAATAATGATGATTTTATTAAAGGAAATCCGGATTATTCGATTAACAGGCTTTTGGTGACGCTCGATGAAAGGCTTCGCGCCCGCATAAAATTGCAGTGTCAGGGACGTGAGGAGGTCGGCATTTTCAAGAAAAAACTTGCGCAGTACAAAAACTATTTTGGAAGCCACTGTTATAAGGGCAGTGTGATAAATTTATATATTCAGTTTCTGGAAGCCTACGGAAGCGCTTACTATATTGATATGGAACAAGTGATTGCAAATGTGTCACGCGGAATTTTCGATGTGTATGATGTCGCGGCTATGCTGATTATTTACTATAGGGCTTTGCAGAAAAAGCCGGACGACGAGTTTGGGCAGATTTTTATTGATGAGGCGCAGGACTTTGGGCCGATTGTGTACTATGCGCTCAGGACAGTGCTTCCGGAGTGTTATTTTACGATTATGGGCGATGTGTCCCAGAATGTCAATTATGAGTGCGGCATGAATGAGTGGAGTGATATGCAGCAGAAAATATTTGATGGCAGCGGGGATAGATTCCGGGTACTTGCCAAGAGCTACCGGAATACGATTGAGATATCGGACTTTGCCGGAAAAATATTGAGCAGCGCCTCAAGGGGGGCGTACAAGATAGAGCCAGTTATCCGGCATGGGGAGCCAGTACATTTTGTGGAGAGTATATCCATGGAGGAGGCAGCCGGGCTGTCGGCGGATATCATATCGGATATGCAGCAGAAGGGCTATGAGACAATAGCGGTCATCTGCTTTTCTAATGAGGAAAAGGAGTATGCCGCCAGGCGCCTTGGACGTCAGGTACAGATTACGGATTCGGACAAAAGCGGTTATAGCAAAGGCGTTATGGTGCTTACTGTGCCAGAGACAAAAGGTCTTGAGTTTGACTGTGTGCTTCTGTGGAAGCCGGATATGCATGGCTATAAGGATAATCCGAAACTTGCCAAGCTCTTATATGTAGCAGCGACAAGGGCATTGCATGAGCTGTTTGTAATTTCGTGAATGACATGGAATAATATTTGAATAATAAGATGACAAGTGGTACAATAATGCCTGTGTGTAACGAACGATTCATCAATTTATATGTGGAGGATTATCGTGGAGAATAGATATAAGGTACATAAATTAAATGAACCAGTCGACTGGCTTGTTGAGGTTCCGGGGTCTAAAAGTATGACAAACAGGGCGCTTCTGATGGCGGCTCTTGCTGACGGCACAACGACGTTAAGAGGTGTGCTGTTTAGCGATGATTCAAGGAACTTCCTTGGCTCTTTGCAGTCACTTGGTTTTGAGGTGGACATTGACGAGCATGAAAAGGTTGTCACAGTTGTTGGTTTAAATGGAAGGATTCCGGTAAGTAAGGGTGAAATCTATGTCGGCAGCGCAGGTACGGCGGCGCGGTTCCTGACAGCAATGCTGGCGATGGCGGAGGGGACGTTTGTGGTAAATGCTTCAGAACAGATGAAAAAGCGACCGATGAAGCCGCTTTTTGATGTTTTGGAGAGGATGGGGGCAGAGATTACCTGTCTGGAGGAAAAAGGTTCTTTGCCAGTGAGAATTAAGGGAATCGGCGGCAGACTACCCACAGACGAAATGTGTAGTCTAAAGCTGGACATCAGCAAGAGCACGCAGTTTTTAAGCGCTTTGATGCTGATATCCCCGATGATAAAGCAGGGACTTCGCATTGAGATAACAAGTGAGCGCAAAGACGGTGCCTATATACGGATAACAAGGAAAATGATGGAGCAGCTTGGCGCAAAGGTTGAGTTTGACGGGACAAGCTATACCATGGGCAGTGGAAATTCCTATATGCCTGGCTGTTATCAGATCGAGCCGGACGTGTCGGCGGCATGTTACTTTTATGCGGCGGCGGCACTTACGGGCGGAAAAACTGTGGTGAAAAATGTTTCATGGGCGTGTATGCAGGGAGATTTAAAGTTTATCACGCTGCTTGGAGAGATGGGCTGTAAGGTCAGCGAAACGCCGGATGGAATAGAAGTGCAGGGCGCACTGGGAGGAAAATTAAAAGGAATTACAGTTGACATGAAAGATTTTTCAGATCAGACCATGACGCTTGCTGCGATAGCGCCCTATGCGGACGGTGTTGTGCGCATTGAAAAGATAGGGCACATCCGGCTTCAGGAGTCAGACCGCATTCATGCGGTCGCCACGGAGCTTGCCAGACTCGGAATCCGGTGTGAGGAGGAGCAGGATGCCGTTACAATATACCCTGGTGAACCCAAACCGGCAGTTGTGCAGACATACGATGACCATCGCATGGCGATGGCGTTTGCGCTGACGGGGCTGCGGACAGAGGGAATAGAAATCGCAGATCCAATGTGCTGCCGAAAAACGTTTGAGACATATTTTGAGGTGCTCGACAGGCTGTGCCAATAAAGCAATTTGTTGTAGAATAGGTTTTAGGAATTGAAATGGACACAGGGATAAGCCGAGAGCGGAAGAGATTCTTGGACATCAGTACCCGCGCTGTTTTAAGTCTGCCACAAGCTGTACATAAAATTCCCGCACATCAAATTCCGAAATGTTTTCACGGTTTAGGTCAATCATGTCACCATGTGAGATGCCGCGCGTGCCTTTTACGGTGAGCATCTGATAGGAGCTGCCCCATGGGAAGGAAGTTTCCCCGACAAGACCATCGTTTGCACCGTCAAAGCATTTGGCGAGATGATAGGTAAAATTTAGCGGAAAACGTCCGCCTGCGGATTTGTTGAGCTTTGAGCCGATGCTCTGATACATTACGCCGGCTACATCTGGAAACATATTGTTAAAATTCTTACAAAAGGATGCTGTCAGATTATTTACTGCCGCGAGAAAGTCCGGGTCGGAATCTCCCAATTTTTTTAGTGCGGCATTGTAAGTTTTTGCCACGGTTTCCTGTTCTGCCTGAGGTATTTTTGTGAGCAGGTAATCGGCAAATTCGCATCCTCTGTGTGGTGTGTTGATGGTAGTGAGTGTTGCCACATGCTCTGCAGTGCCAGGCAGGTTCAGCGCACGCCGACAGTCAAGACCGCCTTTGGAGTGCGCAATGATATTGACTTTGTCACAGCCTGTCTCTTGGATGATTTCCCTAATTCTTGCTGCAAGCTCGCAGGCACTGGTTTCTATAGAGGCTGCTGACTGATGGTTCCCGTAGAATATGCGGGCGCCGTTGGTTTCAAGTGCCTTGGGAATACGCCCCCAGTAATTGAAATATCTGAAATCGCGGAAAAATACGCCGTGAACCATGAGAACAGGGTATTTTGTGGCGCATATCTGCTGCGTGTGGCGTTGCCTGTCAAGGATAATTTTTCGGTTTTCCGTTATAATTTCATCTGATACAATTTGAATCATCCAACCGAGTACAATAAGATGGACAATTGGTATCATGCCGCAGATGACTGCGATAACCCGCATTTTTATTCCAAGCTGCTCTGATGAGAAAAATATGCGGAGCATGCCATTCCAGAAAACAATGGCTTCAAGAATAATGGCTGACAGTGTATTGATAATCCATAATTTGGGATTTTCAAATATGGTATCAATAGATAAAATACCTGTAAAACTGAGGATAAATAAAGCCAAGGATAGCGCAGTTGAGCCAAGAAATTCTATGAGCAGGGCTTTGCCTTTCGCGCAGTTTTTCAGACGTTGTGTGTGTGGCAGCCGAAATGTTGGGAAGAAATTTCCCACGATATATAAAGGCAGAAATATCCAAAACAGGCTTGAACATTCCCTGATAATAATAAAATTAGATGCCATAAAATGAATTAATGAAAAAAGAATATAGCTCATAAACGTACGTTCCTTTCAATTTTATCGTATGTTGCTTTAGATAGAGTATATCATAAAATGCAGGCATGAACAATCGAATGCCTGTAAGTCTGGTCACTTAACAGCCTGCTATGTTACGGTTCGGCTACTGTTCACACCTACGCCAAAGTAGTGGGAATCATGCGCCAAAATGCTTGCCTTTTAGCATTTTGTGTGCAAAAT
>JAIECJ010000055.1 GCA_029068555.1 Lachnospiraceae bacterium | reverse complement strand
CTCCTTTTTTCCACAAAACAAAAAAATAAATTTCGTCACTTTTCACAATGAGCTAATATAGGGAGTGAACAGTAACAAAATGAATGTTACTGTTCACACCTACGCCAAAGTAGTGGGAATCATGCGCCAAAATGCTTGCCTTTTAGCATTTTGTGTGCAAAATCTGTTATAATTCACACCTCAATAACTTATAAGCTGATGAAAACTGGCGTTGGTGTGAATTGTAACAAATGAATTGCCGGATTTTTGTCTTACAAATAACAAAGGGCATAAAACAGCTTGCAGCACTTGCATTCCACTGTCCCATACCCTTTTGAGATTGATGATTAACATGATGATATCACACCTTATTCCTAAAATCAACATAATTTGATAAAATTTACCGCCAGCTCTGAATGGAACAGACCCCCCCAAGTGTTCTCAGCCCTTGGGGGTTTCGTTTGCAATGTCAGAATTGCAATACTAGCTTTTGCCTACGGCAATTACAGCATATGCATTTTCAAATTGCAAGATTCTTTGTATGACAAATTTCTTCAGGATGCCGGAGACGTCCCAAAAAATGTATGACAGATTTCCCTGCAAAATCCAGTTACCTGTTCCGGCACATCCCTTAGGCACCAAAACTCTTAATCAGGGTGTCTAGGGTTCGAGCCCCTGGCGGTGCACGAAGGCACTATTTTTGAAGCGTAGGCTTTGGGGATGGTGTTTTTATTTTGTCTCCGGAAATTCTGTCATACAAATCTGCTGCAGCATGGCGCGGATGGGCGTGCTGCAGCTTTTTTGTCATACAAATCAGGATTTTAGATACCCTGATTTTTGGTTAGGGTGTCTTAAATCCGGATTTCTTACTCGAAACACTGCGGGCAGAATGCAGGGCAGTAAAGGCATTCCGGCCAATGGATGCAGTGAAAAGTCCTGTTTCCATCATATGCCTTCCTGGCGATTTCCTGCGTCCCAAGGCACAAATCTCCCACAAACTGTGACGCACATCTGGCAGAAAGCATTTTTCAAACACGCTCAAACAGTCTTCAAAGCTAATTTGATATTATAAAGTTGCAGAAGTTTAACAAAGCGTATAAAATAAAATTATAAACTATAATACTGCACAGATAACGATTTGAAAGAAGATGAATTCTTATGGACAGAATGCATAATAACAAACCCAAAGGTTTAAACGGTATTGCGGATAAAAATATTGTGAACGACACTTTGCATATGGCTTGGCCTGCGGTGTGTGAGTCTTTTTTTGTCTCACTTGCTGGTATGATTGATTCGCTTATGGTAAGTACTATGGGTTCCTACGCGGTGGCGGCGGTCGGGCTTACCACACAGCCCAAATTTATGGGACTCTCTATTTTTATAGCAGTAAACGTCGCCGTGTCCGCGCTTGTCGCAAGAAGGCGCGGCGAACAGAAAAAGGACGAGGCAAACTGCATCCTTCTGACAGCAATATTTTTCATTTTGGCCGCTATCGCTGTTGTGTCTACCCTGTGTGTGATATTTGCCAATCAGATTATTCATTTCTGTGGTTCCGCTGTAGATACACATGACACAGCTGTCATTTATTTTCGCATTATTATGGGCGGAATGATATTTAATGTCATCTCCATGGGGATCAACGCGGCGCAAAGAGGAGCCGGAAATACAATTATTGCCATGCGGACAAATATTACTTCAAACATTGTGAACGTCATTGGAAATTACTTGCTTATCAACGGGCATTTTGGTTTTCCTGCACTTGGTATTTACGGTGCTGCCATTGCTACCGTATTTGGAACAGTAGTAGCGTGTGTCATGAGTATTTGTTCCCTGCTAAAAAAAGACAATTTTGTCAGCCTGCCATATATTATAAAAATGAAAATCAAAATTTCCATCAACACACTCATACGCATTATCAAAGTAGGTTACTCTGTATTTATTGAGCAGGTACTGATGCGTATCGGTTTCATGTCTACTGCCATGATGGCTGCAGGATTGGGCACAGCCGCTATGGCTGCTCACCAGGTTGGAATGAACATTCTAGGGCTGACCTTTTCCTTTGGCGACGGGATGCAGGTAGCGGCAGTAGCTCTGATTGGACGAAGCCTCGGTGAAGGAGCCCCTGACAGGGCAAAGGAGTACGGAAAAGTGTGCAGGCGTATTGGAATGTGCATCTCCATCTCTTTAGCTGTCATTTACTTTCTGGGCGGAGAAACCCTTTACAAGCTGTTTTTTGAGGAGGACAATATTGTCGCATATGGCGTACAGATTATCCACGTCATCATATTTATAGTACTGTTTCAGGTCTCCCAGGTTATCTATATGGGATGTCTCAGGGGTGCCGGGGACACGACATACACTGCTATTGCCTCAACGATCAGCGTCACAGTTATCCGGACACTCTTCTCATACCTTTGCGGGATTGTTTTTGCCTGGGGAATCCCTGGAATATGGATTGGAATCCTAGCTGACCAGATATCAAGATTTCTCTTTGCATCCATTCGGTTCAAAGCAGGAAAGTGGACACGAATTAAAATATAAAAGATATAACACAGCACAAAAATCTGTGTTATAATGGACAGTGGATTTATATTATTTATGAAAGGATGATAATGACATGACATTTGAATTTACTGACGACTGTATTACTGGTATAGATACCATAGATGACGAACACAGAAATCTGTTTGCGCTTCTCTCCAAGGCTTATATTCTCGCAAGCACTGACTATCACAGCGACTATTATCAGGAATTAAAAAATATCATTGAGGAGTTGGATCAGTACGCAGAAATACATTTTTCACACGAAGAAGAATACATGATGCAAATTCGTGATCCCGAGCTGATACGCCAACGCGCGCAGCATGATTTCTTCCGTGATAAAGTGCGTGAATACGAGTTTATAAATATTGATGATGAAAAAGAACAGCAGAGGGTACTTACTGAGCTTGTCAAATTTCTTGCAAAATGGCTTTACCGCCATATACTGAGCAGTGACATACTGATCGGAAAGCTTCCTCCGCTTGAAGAGTGGATGGTTCGTGAAAATCCCTGTGAATTTACGGATGAATATCTTACTGGCATTGAGCTTGTTGACATTGAACACAAAGAGCTCTTTCGAATTGTTGACAAGGCAAACCGACTGGTCAAATCTTTCGACAACCTCTCCGGATTTGACAATATTGTCGCTATATTAAACGAGCTCAAAGAGTATACAAAGGAACATTTTACTGACGAGGAAGAATACATGGAAAGTATTCACTATGAAGGTTTAGATGTGCAAAAACGCGCACATGAAGCATTCATTGACAAGCTAAACAACATTGATTTGAACCAGCTTGAAGAAAATCCGCAGGAAAATTTGCAGGAGCTTCTTGAATTTTTACTCGGATGGCTTATTAACCATATATTACATACTGACAAAAAAATACCTATCGTAAGCAAATAGCAGTAGAAAAAATATCAGACCACCGGATCGGTGGTCTTTTAAATTATTCCTCATTTACTTTTAATGGATGCCGTTTCATATATACGAGACATAATACGGCCACAATTATAAACGGAAGCCCTGACAAAATTCCTGTAGGCGCCGGACCCACAAAATAATTTCCGCCATCATATGTAAGCAGTGTCGCCTGTGACATCATGACATTGACTGCACTGTGCGCAAACACTGATGGAAACACACTTCCTGTCCTGAGACAAAGAAAAGAATATATAATTCCTGTCACGGTACCAAACACACACATTGCCAAAATATTCACAACCGGAAATCCTGCATTTGCGCTTCCATAGTAATACCCTGCCGCAACCAGCGGCGCATACCACAGACCGGATGCAAATCCACACAAAACCATGGACGGAACTGTGCCAAATTTTCTGTAAAGCTTCGGAAGCAGGTATGCGCGGAATCCCCATTCCTCACCAAAACTGTTGATAATATCAAGCACTGCTGCCGAAAAAATCTTAATAAGCAAATCTGTCCGATAAACTGCCATAATGTCTATATTGTCAGTCTGCACATTCTTATCTGCCATACTCGCACTGTAAACGGTCATAAAATTTCCCATTTGCGGGTCAAAGTTGTCTCTGAAAACGAGAAAATAAATCACTGCACCTAAAAATGTAAGTGCAGTAGTGCCAAACCAGCCAAACAAAAATAACAGCTTATGCTCCGAGAAATTAAACTGCAGCCCAGACTTTGCAAGCCCCTCCCGTGTCGCTATTCTTGCCGCCATTGCCGAAAGTGCTGGTGCGAGCATCAACTGAGAAACCATACCTGCCGCCTCCTGAATTGCCTCGGCATTCCCACTGCGGTACATAGGAATAATGCTGAAAATTTCTGTCAGCCACGTAACGCCAAAACATAGACCAATAAAAATCAGAAGACGTTTTGTCTCAACTTTTTTGTCCGTCACCCCGACAAGCTCCCTTGGTTTCACCTGAGGTTGTGACTGCTGCTGTCTCTTAAATTTCTCCGTAATGTCAAACGCATTCGTTTCCTCACTCTTATTTTCCGCTCCAGTTATTTTATTCCCTGCCGCTTCATTTTCTGTTTTTTCATCTGTATTCAGTTCTTCTTCATTCTCTGTCTTTTTTTCTAATTCCGTCATAATAATCTCCAGTTCCACTATTATTTTATTTCATTCGCCATCATATAAAAATGATGATAAATACCGCCAAGCTCCATGAGTTGCTCATGATTTCCTTCCTCCACAATTCCCTCGTCTGTAAGAACCAGTATTCTGTCCGAATTTCTGATGCTGGAAAGCCTGTGGGCAATGGTAAGCGTTGTGCGTCCTTTTGCCAGTTCGTTCAATGATTTTGCAACTGCATACTCACTTTCATTATCAAGGGCAGAAGTCGCTTCGTCAAGTATCAGTATCGGCGGATTTTTCAAAAAAACCCTTGCAATGCTTATCCGCTGTTTCTGTCCGCCGGAAAGCTTCACCCCGCGTTCACCGACATACGTGTCATATTTGTCCTTGAGATTTTGTATAAACTCGTCTGCTCCCGCACGTTTTGCGGCTTTCATTACTTCCTCATATGATGCACCCGGTTTTCCATAAGCAATATTGTCATAGACCGTTCCGGAAAAAAGATACACCTCCTGCTGCACGACGCCGATACTTTGTCTCAGACTTCTCAGTGTCAGCTTCTTGATATTCTTACCATCCAGTGTAATTTCCCCGCGCGACACATCATAAAATCTAGGTATCAGATTACAGAGTGTCGTTTTTCCACCACCCGAAGGGCCCACTATGGCAAGCTTTTCTCCGGCATGTATATGCAGGTTCAGGTTTGCAAACACCCTGTTGTGGTCATCCGGATACTCAAAACTGACATTGTTAAACACAATTTCTCCTTTGGGATTGACAATATCCTCGGCATCCTTGTCATCAAAAATTTCAATATCTGCGTCCATTATCTGCAAAAACCGCTCAATTCCCGTAATACCCCTTTGAAACTGTTCAGCAAACTCGATAATCCTGCGAATAGTAGCAATCAACGTGGAAACATACATTACATACGCAACCATATCACCAGGAAGTATTCTCCTATCCATCAGGAAAAATCCACCGCCAATAATGATTGTAAGATACATCAGTCCGTCAAACACTCTTGTGGAAGTACTGAATATTCCCATCAACATATACGAACGCGTCTTTATTTTCAAAAAGTCCTGATTACCCTCTTCAAACTTCTGTGACTCAAGTTCCTCATTCGTAAATGCTTTTACCACTTTCTGTCCAAGCAGACTGTCTTCTATCTTTGCATTTAACTCGCCAATCTGGTTTCTCTGTTCGCTGAATGTCTTTCTCATCTTTTTGTTGATAATTCTACACACCACAGTCATTATCGGAACAAACACAAAAATCATCAGCGTGAGTGTCAGATTAATCCGCCCAAGTATGATAAAGGAAATTACAATCTTGATTGCCGCAATAAAAAATTCCTCCGGACAGTGATGCGCGAACTCTGTCACCTCAAACAAATCGTTCGTAATCCTGCCCATTATCTGACCAACCTTTGTATTATTGAAATATGTGTTTGACAGCTGCTGTAAATGTGCATACGCGGCGCGGCGCATGTCTGTCTCTATTTTTGCCCCCATCACATGTCCTGTGTCTGCCATATAATAATTAGCAAGCGCGTCTATGATGCGCAGCACAAAGTAAACAAGCGCCAGTCCAACTACCATGCGTGTGGTCAAAAGTGCCACATCCTCAAGCGCAGTGTTTGTAATTTGTCTGATAATCAACGGAAGCACTATCTCACACACTGTTGTGAGCGCCGCACAGAACAGATCTGCGCACAATGTCCTGCGATACGGTTTAAAATACGGAAGAAACCGTCGGATAAGTACATTCGTCGGATATCCATTTTTTAAAATCTGTTTATTCTTGTCCATCAATGTTCACCACCTTAATCATCAATTCCGACCCAGTCAACATTTTATCTTTTGTAATGATTAGCAGCCGGTATTTTATAAATGGATTCAGGCTCTGTAAAGCCCTCTCTCTGTCCGTTATGTAAAATTTTCTCCTTTCCAGCTCCTCATAGCTGTAATCCATAAATAAAAGAATGCACCTGCACCGCGCATGGTACAACTTGAGATATTCACACAGCTTCTCAAAATTCCCTATGTTATCCACATCCACAATATCCCCTGTACCACTATACGCATCAAATGCCTTTCCCATCAAGATAAATGACATCGGTGTCACTTTTGATGATATTGTATGTCTTGTCCAGTAGACTACATTGCTCCGCATATTCTGAAACATCTTATCATGTTGTTTCAGGGATGAAACAGCATCCTTTATAGAACTGTGTATGCATTCTATGTCACCAGTCATATCCGCCACAAAAGCAATTTCAGGCTCGTGTCCCCTTACCGATGCATTCGTGGGTGCGTGAAATATTCTGTCCACCCTCTTATTTAATTCCAGTTTCTGAAACGGTGTTAAAGCCATTGTTATTTCCTCTTTTTGTCCTTGTCTGATAAATATTGGTTTACCATTTTCTCTATACTTTCCCTTGAAATCGGATAGTTAAATTCCTTGATGATCCTGTCCACCGTATATCCATGGTCAACAAGATGCCTGATAGCCCCGCCATAGGCAAAATCCTTTGTAAAATTGGACAATGCTTCCTCAAAATATCCATGATTTATCTCTTCCATATCAATCTCCATTCTTGCCAAATCCTGCATATTTAAATACAATTACAGACTTAAAAATTCACAAACCATCTTGCCGTGAAACATCGACTGCTATATTGTGCTTTCATGTATATGCAATGCAGAAGCTAAATCTCACTGACTGATTCCACCCCTTTTAATTCCTGCAAGGTACGTAAATATGCATCCCTGCTCATTTTTCTGGGAATCCGGAAAGTCGCTACAACCTGAAAATGCTGCCCTTTCGCCTTGGGCTTGTCCACATAAAAACTGTCCACAAAACAGTTGGTTTCTTTCAGATGTCTTGATATACTGGTGATTGCTTTTCCGTCCTCAACTTCAATATACAGTGTTAGATACCGCGAATATTTATAAACCTTGTCTTCAATCAATGGTATCAAATGGACACCTGCAAGCCAGACCACTGTGAGAATCACAGCACCATCAAGAAAACCAATACCCACTGCAAGTCCAATACACGCACAAGTCCATATGCTTGCCGCAGAAGTCAATCCCTTAATCTGATGACCTGAAACCAATATGGAACCAGCTCCGAGAAATCCGACGCCGCTGATAACCTGCGCGGCAATTCTGGATATGTCAAGCCGTTCCGGATAGAGCTCTTCAAGATATTGTTCCATCAGCATGACCATGGTTGCACCAAGACATACTGTTATCATAGTCCTTGCGCCGCCGCCGCGCCGCTTTACTCCTCTGTCTATTCCTATCACAACACCAATAACTAGAGAAAAGACAATTCGGACTATAACCGCCTTCCATGTCCAGTCAGAAAAATGTGTCGTAAACATCTATCAATCACCCTCTCCAAAATAAGCTGATTCCATTTTATTCCTGTATCAATATTACTCCGCCAGCTCAATATCACGACATCTTACCTGCCCAAGTCGCTATCTGCTTCGTTGTCGCCAATCGCTGCAGCTCAATCTACCGCATTGCATATAAAGATTTGTTCAACGCAATATGCTGCAACATTTATCCGCCGAAGTATCCCGCAATTATTTTGCAACAATATCTTCCGAGTCCAGCAGTAAGGTAAACGGTCCATCATTCAAAAGAGACACTTTCATATCTGCGCCAAACTCCCCATGCTCTACGTGAAATCCTTTCTTCTGAATTGCATTAATAATATATTCATACATTTCTTCTGCCATATCCGGTTTTCCTGCAAGTGTAAAAGATGGTCTGTTTCCCTTTCTGCAGTCAGCATATAAAGTAAACTGGGAAATTACCAGAAATTCCCCGCCTACATCTGATATAGATAAATTTGTCTTTCCATCCGCATCATCAAAAATGCGAAGCTTTGTCAACTTGTCTGTCATTTTATCGGCTGTTTGCCTGTTGTCACTGTCCGCAACACCCACAAACACCAATAGTCCGTGACCAATCTGACCAATTATTTGACCATTAACAGACACATGTGCCTCTTTTACACGCTGTATCACGAATCGCATACATATTCACTCCTCTATCATCCATACTTTCTTTCAATGCCGGTGTGTATAAAGAGCCAATGAACACACATTTACTGTATTCATTGGCTGTCTATCAAACAATTCTTCTTTATTTTATCAGTTTTTCCAGTTCGGCACAAGCCTGCTCGTAGTCTTTAAAGACAATTCCATTTATGCCAAGATCCTCAGCCGCATCAATGTTTTCTTCTCTGTCGTCAATAAATACACATTCCGATTCTTTCAGCTTATATTCCTTTAACAGGTACGCATAGATGTCAGCATTTGGTTTTACCATCTTTACAAATCCAGAAACTACTTTTCCGTCAACTTTGTCAAGAAACGGAAAACACCCGCACTCTGCATGAAGCGTGAACATATCCTTCGGATAATTTGACAGCAGGTACACATTCAAGCCACGGGATTTAAGCTGTTCTATCCACTCTGTGGAATATGCATATGGCTCTACCAGCTTGTCACGGTTATCCCATACAAGATTGAACGCATCAAGATGCTCCCTGTTGTCCTCACGGAACTTCTCAAGTATCTCAGCTTCCGCATAAATTCCATGGTCAAGTGCAGCCCACCATCTGCTTCCAAATACTGTCTTTTCGAATATTACCTGTGTCTCTTTTGAAAGGTTCAGTTCCTCCATCAATTTACGCCACCGGAAGTCTACAAGTACATTTCCGATATCAAAAATTACATTTTTTATCATAGCTCCACACCATTCTTTTTCAGAAGCGCCTGCGCGCTCTCTACTGAATCCACACCTGTCTTATTTTTAATAGGTGCAAACTCGTAATCCCTCACGACCTCATATGACAGGCAGTCGTCCAATAAATGTATCATATCAAGAACCAGAAGCTCAAACTTATACCCGTTGGGTGTCTCAGGCTTGATAAAATCTCCGTTTTCATTGATATAAGGAATCTTTTTCTCCACCACATGAACCGGCATTTTCTCGTTCATAATCTCCTCAAGCTTGTCCACCCGGAACAGATAGTTGAGAATAACGCCGAAGTTATATGAGAGTTCTCCGTTTTCATCTCTTGAGTGAATGATTTCATCTGTCATTTCATAATACTCAACGATAGAAGGTTTGCCATCTTCCAGACACAATACGCCGATCTTCTCATTTGGGTCAGCCTTTCTGACCACCTTCGCACCGCTGACACAGCCGGAATCCAGCGTTGCACCGACAAATACGGGATCTGCAATTCTCTGCAGCACATTGTCAACTGCAAAAATATTTAACCACTCAACTCCCCTTTCCTTGACATCCTCTAATACGCCTGTCACTGACATGGAATAGAACCAGCCGCCATTTCCGTTTGGCGAGAGTGAGAGCGAATCAGCGGACTCCATATACAGCTTTCCATTGAAATCAACAGATGGAGCCATCTCCTGCTTAAAAAATTTTATATACTCTTTCGGGTAGCCAAAATAATTTTTCTCTTCAAAAAAAGCGGTTGTCTCTGCGTCATTTTTATCACTTGTCATAATGTAAAGGGGTACAAAGCAGTCTGCCTTGTCTGTGACATCAAGCAAATTTCTAATTAAACGCTCAAAAATATACATGTCCTTTGTGAGACCGATGTTGTACTTGCCCTTTGGTCCATCAGAACCAAGTCTCGTTCCCTGTCCGCCCGCCAGAAGCACAGCGCCCACTTTGCCTGCCCTGATCGCGTCCAGACCGGTTTCTTCATACTCTGCCCTTTTCGCTTCTATCTCGCTCACCTCAAGAGCCGATAAGGGTTCAAGCTTTCCTCTCTCCTGCGCAATCTCGCCATGACCTGCCATGGCGACAATTGACCAGTCAATCCTTTCGACCTGGGATGCAAGCTTCTCCTTTCCAGCGTCATCAAGTTTTTTATAAGCTTCGTAAATATGCTCCTGACCATGTTCATTTAATACATTTGACAATTCATTTTCATTCATGATTCACCTTTTCCCTAACCTTTCAATATAATAATACAACAGTGATACATTACGCCACGAAACAAAACTTGCACTTAGTTATTTATACTACATTTTATAGGCGTATGTAAACACTTATTTTCATTATTCCCACTACTTTTTTTATTTTATTATATAGACAAATATCAAAAAATTTTGTAGAATAGAATTATTCAATGCATTTAACTTTAAAGAAGGAGTCTGCCTATGGATTTATTTTCAAAAGAAGAGGCTGACGTAATTGGTGAGATCTCAAACATCTCCATTGGTTCATCTGCTACTGCCATGAACCTGATGCTGGGACAGCCTGTTAAAATTACGACACCAAGTGTTTCTCTTGTACATAGAAACGACATTTTAGAAGATTATGAACATTCCTGTATACTTGTAAAAGTCCAGTATACACAGGGTCTGTTTGGTTCCAATATGCTTGTTCTCAAGGATGAAGACGCTAAAATCATCACCGACCTCATGATGGGAAACAATGGAACCGGGGAATATTCAAAAAGCGAGATTTCTCCCCTGCATATCAGTGCTGTTTCCGAAGCAATGAACCAGATGACGGCAAGCTCTGCTACAGCGATGAGTAAGATGTTCGATAAAAAAATTGACATCTCTCCACCCACTGTTGAGCAGGTTGTCATTGAGGAATATGAATTTCCGGACGATATACCCGATGACCTTTTTGTAAAAATTAATTTTAAAATGAAAATCGGAAAACTGATTGATAGTAC
Source organism: Lachnospiraceae bacterium (assembly GCA_029068555.1). Classification (GTDB taxonomy): domain Bacteria; phylum Bacillota; class Clostridia; order Lachnospirales; family Lachnospiraceae; genus COE1. The sequence continues at coordinate 10,395 of JAIECJ010000055.1, read as the reverse complement.
GATTATGCAATTGTACCCTTTTGATCTTGCAAATTCCATATACAAATTATTCCAGAGGAGGAACTAAAATGGCAAAGAATATTTTAATTGTCGATGATGCTGCTTTCATGAGGATGATGATTAAGGACATATTGACAAAAAACGGCTATACGATTGCTGCGGAGGCAGAGAATGGTAAGATAGCTGTAGACAAATACAATGAAACAAAACCGGATCTTGTACTGATGGATATCACAATGCCTGAGATGGATGGTATTCAGGCACTGAAGGCTATCAAAGGAAATGATCCAAATGCGGCAGTTATCATGTGCTCCGCGATGGGTCAGCAGGCGATGGTTATCGAGGCAATCCAGTCAGGCGCCAAGGACTTTATCGTAAAGCCATTTCAGGCGGAACGTGTTCTTGAAGCAGTAAAAAAAGTAATCGGATAAAAAAAACTCCTAATGAAATAATTTCATTAGGAGTTTTTTTATGCACACGGACGCGGAAAGGAAATATGCAGTTAAAGCTGCCCGCGTCCGGTGCACAAGTAGTGGAGAAGGTCATTCCCTTACTCGATTTTATTTTTATCTGCCGCTCATCGGCTGTGCAGTAATCTTGAAGGTCACTGTCTTTGTACCGCCATATTCACCAAGTCCGCGAATTGTCACTTTTGCAGTACCTTTCTTGATATTATTTGTATATCCTACAATTTCAAAATCATTGTGAGTCAAATTAACCTTGTCCCTGCCAATCTTCATCGTGATACTCTCAATATCATCTTTTTCCAGTTCAATTGCTTTTCCTGTATATACCTGAGGCTTAACTTTTATTACTGCCTTGGAAATGTTATTATTATTGTCAATTACCCTGAATGTTGTGGAAACATTTCCCTCATAATTGCTGCCCTCTGTGGCTTTCACGTTGATTGTAACCTCGGCGCCTTTTTCAGGATTCCCAGAAGCATCCACTTGTCCCGATACAATATATGATTCGCTTGTAACTGTGAAATCCGTTTTATTTTTCAGCTTCTTTCCATTCAAATCCGTTATTACAGGAATTACTTTATTGTACTTCTTTGCATCCTTCACAACGATATCGCCTGCTGTAATGCTGCCTTTGAGATTTTCAAGGTTCTGTGGCTTAATCGTAAACGGTCTGTCCGCAATCGTTCCTTTAAAATTGCCTTTTCCTTTTATCGTGACGCTTGCAGTATTTCCATCTGCGCTGACTTTTGCATTATTCCTGTAAGAAAGGGTGTAATCCCTGCCCTGTACTAAGTTCAGTGTGGTACCTGTACTTGTCACAAAACGCGCACCTACATTCTTATCTGAAAGTTTGCTGCCGCCTTTCGCATATGGTATCAAATCTGTAATGACATTGTCTGTTCCAAATGTAAACAGACTGTTTTCTTTCATAATATCATAAGCTGTAATTTTAAAGGTTTTCTTAACTGTTCCGGTATAACCGTTAATACCTTTCACAACCACTGTCGCTTTGCCTACATCCGTATTCTTCTGGTATTCCACTTCATACTGGTCATAAGGTTTTTGTCCGTCTGTACCCAAGTTGACCGTTACATCAGGCTTTTGTGCCTCTCCTGTATACTCCAGTCCCTGGGACGGAACATTTACAGTTACCATGTTCGCTTTCAATGGCTGACCTGTAATCTTAAAGGAAACTTTCTTCTCACCTACATATGTCATGCCTTTTCCTTTGATGATTATGGTCGCCGTCTGACCGGCCTCTGTATGAACAGTATCATATTTTACCGTGTACTGCTCGTTCTCGTTCAGAGTTTCATCTTTATATGACACAGTAAATTCTGGTGTCTGTACCTTGCCTTGTTTCGTAGTCTCATCCCACACATACGGCTGATTTGTTATTTTTGAAATCTTTACCTTATTCATTGGAACTGTGTTTGCCTTATCAGCAATTGTAATCTCAATATCCTTATAATTCTTGAAATTAGCATTTACTGCCTGCACTCTTACTGGATAAATACCAGGTGTTTTACCGTCTTGATCATTTACAAATGCAGCTGTATAGTCTTTGTTTACTTTGAGTGTTTTGCCGTTATATTTCACTACAGGTTTTAACGCCACTGTTCCCTGAACCTGATTGTCGCTGACTTTTACAAGCGCATACAAATCATCAATTTGAAGTGTACTCATATCCACCTGGTCAATGACAAACTTCTCCTCAAAGAACTCGGAATAATTCCCTTTGCCCTTGATTGTGACAGTAGCTTCCTTTTCACCTGTGGATGCATTTGTATTGTCCTTGTAGGAGATAGTATAATCCGTCTTCTCTTTCAGCTGTGTCGCTCCGTCAAATACCAGAATGGCAGGTTTGAGTGCCTTTCCTGTATATGTAATGTGATATTTTCCGTCTTCGCCTATTTCCAATCCGGAATTGTCTGCCCACTTTGTCCAGAGTCCTTCTGGAATTTCTGGCTCATCTGTCTTGGTAAGTCCCTTCTGGGCTTCATCAAGGTTCTTATAAGCACAGTCAATATCCTCCTGCGTTGCAGTTTCGCTTGTCAAAATCGTTTCTGCAGCCGTCAGTGCATTTTTGAATACTTCCCAGCTCTTATTGGTATATTCTCCCTGTCCTTGTTCCAGAATTGCTTGACATTTCTTTACCAGAGCTTTGAGCTTTCCTGTGTCTAATGCACCATCTTTTACTTTTAATGCATCATAGGCTGCTTTCAGGGTCTGTTCTGCCTGATCAATCTCTTCCTGCGTCACATCCGGCTTTGCCACTGCTGCCTTTGCTGCTGCCAACGCGTTTACAAAAACTTCCCAGCTCTCATCTGTGTAATTACCCTGTTCGAGGTTATTATACTCGCTAATTAAATCATTGAGTTTATCAAAATTCGGGGCAGGTTTCCTAAGTCCGTCATATGCAGATTTCAAATTATCATAAGCAATGTTAATCTCTTCCTGTGTTACATCCTGCTTTGCACGAACCGTCTCTGCCGCTGCCAACGCTTCTGTAAATAATGTCCAACTCTCAATAGTATAATTACCCTGTCCATTCTTCTCAGTTTCTTTGCATTCTGCAATTAAAGCGTCCAGTTTTCCTGTATCTACAACGCCTTGCGGAACCTCCAGCGCATCAAATGCAGCCTTTAAATTCTCTTTTGCATTGACCAGCTGTGCATGAGTCGCAGCCATGTCTTTCACAACCTGTCTCGCAGATTCAAGTGCCGACTGGAATGCATTCCAGCTCTCATCCGTATAATTGCCTTTCTCAATCCTTTCATACGAATCAATCAAATCCTGCAGCTGTTTGCGCTGACGCTCTGTATTCTGCTGCTCATTTTTCCCATATACGGAATTTTCATCCACAGTCTCACCCTTGACTAGTACTGTCGCTGATATAGGCGCTACCGTCACGCTGCCATCCGATACTGTTGACAAAATTTTCGTACCTGCCTTGTCGTCATTGATGCAGACATTCCACGTTCCTTTCTCAATCCCATATTGAGCGTCGTACAGGTTGACAGATTTATTTGAATTTGTCGCATTAAAAATGATGACTATTCCATCGGACACCTCATCTGCTACACTGTCTTTTCCGTTGATCACAAACATGATCACTTCATTTGTCACCCAGTGATATTTGACATTTTCCTTAACAGCCTCTGCTGAATCCAGACGCAGCGCAGCATGATTTTTTCGAAATTCAATCAGTCCTTTGTAGTAATCCCTGACCGCTCTGTATTCGGCTTTGTCCAGATCTTCCCATTTGATCTGGTTTACGGAATCCGGCGAGTTGTAGCTGTTATGAATAATATTGCCATCTTCATCCGTCTTAGTTCTCAGAATTTCTTCTCCTGCATGAATCAACGGAATACCTTCAGCCGTCATGTAAATTGCTGCCGCAAGATTATTCATCCTGATTACATCTGCCTCGGTGTTTGTCTTTCCTGCCGTGGCATTCAGTTTATCTTTCAATGTATAATTGTCATGACATGATGCATAATTCACGATCTGTGCCGGGTTTTTGCTCCACCACGCAGTCGCCTGGAAACAATCTGCCATGTTTGATTCTTTCCCTGTCAGCCCTGACACAAATCCCAGGCTGACCTCATCGTTCGATCCTTTCAGCAAATCACGAATGGTATCGCTGAAGTATGCAAACTTTGGCGTGTATGCCGCATTGGCCTGCGTTGCCATTGTATACCCTTCTTTGCTGACTGCAGTTCCTAATGTCCAGCCTTCCCCGTAAAATACAGCATCAGGATGTTTCTCGTGAACGGTGTCCACCACTTCGTTGATTGTCTCCGTATCCAGCAGACCAACAAGATCAAAACGGAAACCGTCAATATGATATTCATCTGCCCAGTAATTTACAGAGTCCACAATGTACTTCTTCACCATTGCGCGCTCAGATGCCGTGTCATTGCCACAGCCCGATCCGTTCGAATAACTGCCGTCTGCGTTTGTCCTTGAGAAATATTTCGGAACAATCTGGTTAAAACAGAATTGGTCTGCGTCATACACATGATTGTACACAACATCCATAATCACATTAATGTTGTTGTCATGCAGAGTCTTGATCATCTGTTTCATCTCTTTTACTCTGACTTCCCCGTTGTATGGGTCTGTCGAGTAAGAACCCTCTGGCACATTGTAGTTCTTCGGGTCATATCCCCAGTTAAACTGCGGAGTATCAAGTTTTGTTTCATCTACTGTCGCATAATCATAGGAAGGAAGCAGATGGATATGCGTTACTCCCAAATCCGTCAGATAATCAAGTCCTGTAGGCTGACCATTGGGGTTCGTTGTTCCCGACTCAATCAGGCCGAGGAATTTACCCTTGTGCTCATCCGAAATTCCCGAATTTTCCTTGATTGAAAAATCTCTCACGTGCAATTCATATATAATAGAATCCGTGTAGCTCATACCTGCATTCGGACCGCGGTCGGATGCCCATCCCTCAGGATTGGTGGCATCCAGATTAATTACCATCGCGCGATTTCCATTTACACCTGTCGTCCTTGCATACGGATCGCACGCTTCTGTATCCCTTCCATCCACCGTAACATTGTAAGTATAATAAGTACCGTTTAAGTCTCCATCCTTCTCTAGAATCCAGACACCCTTGTCACCGCGTTCCATGTCAAGCACTTCTATCAGGTCGTCCGCACCTTCTGTACCTGACTTGTAAAGCTTTACCTGTACCTTATCCGCCGTGGGCGCCCATAACTTAAATGTTGTGCTGCTCCTGCTCCATGTTGCACCAAGATCATCCCCATCATAAGTATAATTATTTTCAAACTCTGCTGAAGAATAGGCAACTGGCATCGTAATCTTATAGTCATATCCGTCAAAGGTAACGAAATAACTCTTCACCACTTCATCAATCCCAGATAAGTCGGTATCAATACTCAATACATAACTGTTATCCCGCTTTGTTACCTTTGTGATGGGAATCACTGTATTATTATAACTTTTTACTGTAAATAAGTCATTAATATCCCCAACGGCATCATACCCGCCTATTACTACTGTAATGCGGTTGGTGTTCTGGTTATATTTTGCCGAAAGCACTTTTGATCCGAGAAGCACATCCTCCTCCATCGCCATAGTGCCATCAAATTTACCAGATTCCACATAATAATGGACTGTACCAGAAAGTATATTGGACAGATCTATATATCGGTCATCTTTAATCGGATCGTCCTCTGCCCAGTTTCCCTTGCGGATTCTGTATCCGAGCGCGCCAATCGAACGCCCTTCAAATTTGGCAGTTGCTACCATATCACCATTTTCAGACTCAAAATCGTACTGTGTGCCGCCCTTTCCCTCGGGCCATGCCCAGACATTCCAGTCTGTATAGTTGTTGTCGCTTCTCGAATAGTGAAGCTTTACAACAATCTCGTTTTTATCCTCTACAGCCCTGACTACAAAATCTACGCTTCCTGTCGATTCCGCTGTCGCTGTCAATTGAATTTCCGTACCTTCAAACGTATCTTCCACAGTTAATTTTGTCTTTGCTTCATCCAGAGATACACCATCTACTGAATTTCTGATACTGTAAGTAACGTTTGCAAGTGTTTTCGTGCCATCCTCTGCGATATGTGTCAGTTGTGACGGAAGCGAGGTTGTTTTCCCTTTTGCAACCGTAGTAATCTGAGGTGCAATCAATGTATCGCTAAATCCTGCTGGAACCAGCACAACTGTACCGCCCTCCGATGCCTTTGGAATCGTGATGGTGATTATGCCGTCTGTAACCTGATATGTACTTCCGCTATATTCATCTTTATACTGCGTAATTCCATCACTGTTTACTGCCAATTCCAGATTTTCTTTTGCCTGATTTGGCTTAATATTCATGCCGACATAAATTGTTTCACCATTATAACTTCTAGAAATTACATCATATCCATCGCTGTTGGATGATATGATAACTTTTCTGTCGCCTCTTGCAAAGATTTCCGAATATTTCTGACGAATATTGAGCATCGTCTTGTAATGCTTATATACTGTATTACTGTCATTTGCCATGTCCCAATTATAATCATACCGGTTTGTCTGATAGGGATAGTTATTTTCCCCAGTCAGTCCAATTTCCTCTCCATAATAAATAACAGGCTGGCCTTTTGCGGTAATCTGCAGGGTCGCTGCAACCAATGCTGCAGCATCTGCCGCTGCGGTTTCCATTTTATTTTCTCCCTGCTGCAGATTAAATTTAAAACCATTTTCATCATGACTGCTCAAAAACTGTCCTGTCAGGTACGTATTGTCCAGCGCTGCGTTCCTTTTTGCCAACTCTGTCTCTACTGAAGATATATTACCTCTGACAAAATTAGCTGCCTGATACTTGAAATTAAAGTCAAGCAGGGAATCCATCTGACCGCTTCCCAAAGTGCCTCCATTTTCGGATGCATAGCTGGCCCCATAATACTCACCAATCAGCTTAAATTTCGGATTTTGCTCTGTCAGCGCATTTTTAAACGCCATCCAGGTAGTACTGTCTACATGTTTTACTGTGTCGACACGAAAATAGTCAACACCCATTTTTGCCCAATCCAGCTGCCAGCCTATAATCATATCCCTGACATCCGGATTTTCTGTCATAAAATCGGGAAGGCCTGCCTGTCCTCCGCCGCCATGCAGCGTGTCGTCTTCTATTGCGGCATTTCTCAACATACCATTGAATGTCTCGCTGTCTTCCGTTCCGTACCCTGCATGGTTTACTACGACATCGACCATGATTTTCATATCTTTATCATGGATTTCATTGATTAAACTCTGAAACTCATCTTTTGTTCCCAGCGCCCCGTTAATTTCCTGGAAATCACTTGCCCAATAACCATGATAAGCGGCATAATTAGGAACATCTCCTGTGCCATCCTCGACTTGAACCTTTGGTATATTTTTTACAATTGGAGTAATCCATATGGTATTGACACCCAATTCCTTCAAATCATTTAAATGTGCTCTGATACCTGCAATATCACCGCCATGATATAAACCAGGATCATTTTTATCGAAGGTTCCTTCTCCTGCATTCTGATTATTTCCCGTGTCTCCATCTGCAAAACGATCCGTCACCATGAAATAAATCACTGCTTCGTCCCAGTCAAAGTCATTATCCGACTCACTTTTTGCCGTCACTTCAATTTCTGCCGTCGTATTGACTGCTTTTCCCTGATAATCTACCACTGTTACTGGAAGACGCACTGTCCCAACCGGCGTATCTTCGGTAACCGACAGGGAAACCGCCAAAAGCTCCGGATCAATATTGAGTTTGCTGCTTATGCCAAGCTCAGAAGCATCCACATACGCTTCCTTTATGAGTATTCCATCTCCTACATTTAAATGTAATACTCTGTTCTGTGTGTAATCTATAGAAATCTTAGCCTGCTGGTTACCGTTTTCATCTATGAAAAACGTCTTTACTTCGCTCACCTCTGCGAGCTTTGGCTTTGTCTCATAGATGCCTTTTCCGTGGATATACCAGATTTCTGCTTTCGTTTTATTTTCATCTACTACACCGCCCCTAAGCTGATTGATCTGATAAATCCGGTTGGAATCCTGACCACTCCAGTTATCTTTTCCCGCTGTGGGTTTTCCAATGAAACCGAATGTCCTGTAGGGAACCGTAAACTCTGTTGTCAGCCAAGGTATTCCATTTTCATCCAAGTCCTTGGACTGGTATGAATAAAATTTTGCTGTGTCCACAAAATTAATACCCGGTTCCCAAGTATATAAATCCGGTGCATCCAGTGCCATATCTCCCTTTTCTGGATTATAATAGTGAATGGTATAGGTAAATTCTTCGCTTCCGGGCACATATACAACGCTGTTTTCCTTTTTCCCATTCTTTTCGCTATATAACGGATTTAACTCGTCGAGATACCAATCATAGTTCGCACCGTCAGTTCCAGGGGATGCCGTCTTTGGTACAATATATTTGTATTCATATTCGCCGTGATCCAGCGTTACAGTACATTCCCAGACACCATTCCCGTCGTCATCCTTTAGTTCAACAGGCTCTCCGTCAAGCCAGTCTGTCATACTTCCCACTAAATATACCTTATTCTGTGAACCAGTATCACCCTGATAACGGAATGTTACTTTCGAACCATCCTCCTTGTCAATCTCAGGACTGACAATCTGTGATTTCGAAACCTGAAGTATATATTTCCCTTCCGAATCTTTCTTGGACTCATCCAGCCATACCCACAATTCATAGGTTTCATCGTCTGCCAAATCTGTTCTTTTTATGTAGCCGTTTGCAGACTGCCTGGCATTGTCTGGTTTCCCATCATTGTAAATAAATCCGAAATCATGCTTCAGTCCATCTGCATTGACGTCAATTGTATAATAATTTGCATCATCTTCATCCGCTGACACCTTAATGCCGGGCCAGTCTGTGCCTGTGATACCCATGCCCCAATAATGCAAAGAAACATTTTCCCAGTTAAGTGTGTTCTTAAAATGAATCCTGATCGTTGCGTTACTGCTGGCCTCACTCACATAGCTGTTGCCATTTACTACCTGCGTATTTCCGGGATCAAAAATCCAATTGCCGTCTACAACAAACTTGTACATGATTCCTTCAGGATTCAAATTAATGCTGCATTTATAATAATCGGTTCCTTCCTCCGGCTGCAATGTCTCATCAATTTTCGTAGCAGAATCATTCCATACATCACCATAAACACCCTTTAATTCTACAGACTTTTTCTCAGAATTGTCATAATAAAATGTCACACTTGTATTCCCGGAATCATCAGTTCCTATCACAGGTTTGCGAAATTCATTCCGAGATACCTGGATGTTATATTTACCGTCAGACTGACTGCCATCCAGCCACGCCCAACATTCATAAACCCCATCTTCCGTCAATAAGTCCGCATCATTTAATGTTGCTTTTGATATTATCCCATCAACGGTCTGCGTATTAGCATTTCCATCACTTCCTGTGGCATAAATAAAGCCAAAATCCCCAGTCAGATTGGAAATGGTGACGTCCTCTGTATAATAGCCGTCCGAATCCTTTTCCGTCAGCTCGTATTTCATCCAGCCTGTACCATCTATGCCGTCACCCCAGTAATTTAAATAAACATTATCCCATCCAAGGGTATTGCTGAAATGAATACGAACTGTTTTTGCTGCAACGGAGGCTTCATCGGCATCAGACTCTTTGCTTTCTTCCTCCGTGGTCTCCTCATCTGTTGTCTCTGTCTCAGCGGTCTCTGTTTCACTCGCTATGTCGCTGCCCGTTTCTGTCTCCTGTGTCACAGTTTCCGTCTCTGTACTTGATGCAATTTCCGTCTCTGTTGCCGTTTCTGTTTCTACTACAGGAGGCGCTTTTGTTCCTGTGTCTCCACTTTCACTGGTTTCTTCCGACCGCTCACCAGTCTGTGTGGTTTCCTCTTTCCCTTCACTCCTTTCGTTTTCATCTGCTTCCTCTGAATCGAGGGTCTGAAGAACCTCGCCGGTTTCTTCGCCGTCGCTATCATTGCCCTCGTCCATACTGCCAGTTCTGGCTTCCCCATCAGACGTTTGTGCTTCACTTTCAGCTGCCCATACAGTCGAAAGCATGCCTGATGAAGTCTGTACATTGGAAATGACCATGGCAAACACCAGTATCAGACTTAACATACTATTTGCTATGCTGCGTTTCTTTCTACAGAATTTCTTTTCTTGATCCATACTTCTTCTCCTTTCTTTTTGCAGAAAACGATTTTATGGGAAATCGTTTTCCATTTCATTACTACAAAAGGACATTCCTTAAAAATGTCCTTTTGTTAAGATAATTTATATTAACGTACTTTCATACAAAAAGTCAATATATGGACGAACTTTTTCGAAATAATCAGCAATATGCAACTTTATCTGTATTAAATTTAGTACTTATTTTCTAATATTGTATATCATGCTCACTTTTTAA
>JAIECJ010000054.1 GCA_029068555.1 Lachnospiraceae bacterium | reverse complement strand
CCTCCTTCATTTGGCACAAATCTCCCACAAACTGTGACGCACATCTGGCAGAAAGCATTTTTCAAACACGCTCTAGCGACAATACGCCGGCGCACAAAAAAAGAGAAATAAATTCTCTTATCCTAAATTGTACAAATATGAAAATAGTTCGTCTGAAAAATGGATAGGAAAATCTAAAACAAAATGACACGAAGTATGAAACATATCCTTTTCCTCCCATTAATTAAATATATACTTTTGATATAATATCATATCGGGTTCAAGCTTTCAAGAAAAAAATTAATTTTAAGAAACAAAATTTAGGACAAATGAAACAGAGTCGTGTATAATAGTTTTTAAGTGTGTTTTTGGTAAGGTTGTGAAAGGCAGACAGGAAATATTTTAACAGGGAAGAATGCTATGATGGATGTAAATAACAATATAGAATTAAATGAACAGAGTGAATTGGAACGCGGCGCGCGCAGAAAAAAGAGAATGGAGGAAATGCGGCGAAGGAAAAAGCGGCAGGAGCAGATGCGCAGACTGTTAATACCGTGTGCAGTCATTTTGGTGGTATGTGTTTTGCTGGCGGTCAGGGGAATCGGAAAACTGATAAGAGACAGCGGGGCAAAGGTAAGAACTGAAAAACAAACAGAAATAAAAGCATCCCAAACACAGCAGAAAGCAGTAATGAATGTAGCGGGATGCTATGTCGGCAGTGACATTGCGGATAGCATCATCGTGTGGATAGCGGATATCAATGCACTTCCGCTTCAAACGGTAGGAGGGAGAAGCAGCGATCCGCCACTTAATGCGACAGCTGATGAGAAAACAGAACTGTTCAACAGTGAGGTTGTGAGTGAAAATGGTATTTTTATAGATGTGGAAACGAAGCGCATATTAGGGCAAAAGGATGCTGGAGCACGCATTAATCCGGCGTCAATGACAAAGATTCTCACTGTTCTTGTAGCTGCTGAACATATCACTAATCTGGAGGAGACATTTGAGATTACAATTGATATTACAGATTACAGTTTTGTCAACGACTGTAGTAATGCTGGGTTTGATGTGGGAGAGAAAGTTACCATAAGGGATCTTTTCTATGGTACGGTGCTTCCGTCAGGCGGGGATGCCGCGCTTGCGCTTGCCATATACGTGTCAGGTTCGCAGGAAGAGTTTGTTAAGCTGATGAATCAAAAGATTGATGAGCTGGGGTTGTCAAAAACGTCTCACTTTACAAACTGTGTTGGACTTTATGACGAAAATCATTACAGTACCGTTTATGACATTGGTGTCATGTTGAAGGCGGCATGTGACAACAGCTTTTGCAGAGAGGTGCTTGCTGCACACACATATACGACATCCATTACAACACAGCATCCAGAGGGAATTATCCTGTCCAACTGGTTTCTTAGGAGAATTGAGGATAAGGACACATATGGGGAAGTGCTCTGTGCCAAAACAGGGTACGTGGCACAATCGGGAAGCTGCGCGGCTAGTCTGGCTGTTGGCAGTGACGGAAAAGAGTATATCTGTGTGACAGCACAGTCTACTAGCAGCTGGAGATGCATCTATGACCATGTGTCCTTGTATCAGCAGTTCCTGCCCTCAAATTAGAGCGTGTTTCAAACACGCTCTAGGATAATCCACTCGGCGTATAACTTTTGGTAAGCAGTTTCTCAAACAAAATTCCGGCAAGAAACCAGAACGGAAAATAGTCTAAACGTATCAGACCGTTTATGTGCCAGTGATGGCGGTTGTAGTTCCATGGGCACAAATCATGTTTTTCCAAAAGGTGGCCACTGACATACTCTGCACCAAAAATTGAGAGTGCATAGACAGTGCCACGGAAAAAAAGACTGTAGCGTCTTAAACATGCAAATACAGGTCTGAAAAATGCGGCACTGCCATAGATAGGAAACATCCACAGTGAGGTTTGACCCATAAGAGGAAGTTCACGCCGTCTGAGTGCGCCAAATGCAGTAAATGTAATTTCCATGCACCAGCCAATGGTACCGCATTTTATAAAATTATTAAAAGTAGTCCATAAAAAAGATAAAGGAATAATTGGTTTTCTCATGCTATCAGCATTACCAGTTATCCTTTACCTTATTCATTGTATTTCTATTTACAGTCTTTTATTTTTCACCAATGTTCTGCATGGCTGCCTGAGAAGCGGCATCAAAAGTAGTGACATTGACAGCGCCGGAAACAGAAGTTTTGTATACAGGGGTGTTTGTTCCGAACTTTGTAAAATATACGTATTGTGAGGTTGCATTGATATTGTTGTATGTACCTTCGGCAACAGATTCCATTCCAGTGCCATCACGGCGGATGCGCTTTAACTGTGGGGAGTCGCCAGAGGTCTGATAATAAATATAGGAGTCAGTAAGATTTAGCATATCAACTCTGTCATTGTCAAGCAGTGTCTTGGTTCCGCTGGTGGTATCAATGCTGACGAGAGAGTAGTTGTCATGGACATCAATACCATAAACAGTGCTGCCCTCTATAATTGGCATATACACGTCTTCCGCGAGTACCTGACGTGATGTTTTGGTTTTGAGGTCAAGAGCCATCAGGTGTAGATCCTTTTCATTATTCATGTAATAGAATGTGGAATTCTGTACACTTACCGGAAGGATATTTAGTGATAAAAGTGTTTCCTTGTTTTTTCCATCTATCGAAGCTTTCTTAAGGGATACGTCATCACTTGAATTGGTATAGTACACATCATTATCTGCCAACAGAACATATTTTCCGTTTACACGGTCAAGGCAGGCAGCATTGCTGGGATCTTTTTTAGCTGCACGATATACGCCGGTAGTGCTTATCAGAAAGCCAAGCCCTGTTCCGGTTCCGCTTCCAGAACCGCCTTGGTAGTAATACAGAAATTTGCCGTCTGCATTGAGACTGGAAACTTCTGTGTGAACCAGTTTCTTTATGTCTGTTTCATCAGGTTTCATGCAATAGAGTGCATTGGAATCATACGCATTTGCAAAATAGACATATCCGTCATTTTCACAGAAAAGTCCATTGTTGTATAGGTTTCCGGAAGTGTTCCCGACGGTACCGGCAGGATTTTTTGGTATTCTGTTTATCACATAATTTGAGACAGCAAGACCTGCGCATACAAGTACAATGCAGATAATGCAGATTGAGATAATGATTTTTCTTTTCATGATGTTCCCCCTTTATCAATTCGTTACATTTTTGTTATCATATATCCTGCAGCGTGTTTGAAAAATCATTCCTGCCATCTATGCGTCACGCTTTCGTGATATTTGCGCCAAATTCAGTCAACATAAGGCATTGCCCTTTATGCCTTTGCCCCCCTATGCCTTCTTCAGCTGGCACAAATCTCCCGCAAACTATGACGCACATCTGGCAGAAAGCATTTTTCAAGCACGCTCTAAAAGTATTATAATGAATTTGAACGAAAATTGAAAGAATTCTTCACAATTTTTTTACAAACTTTCTATAGTGTGTTATACTAAATGAAACATAAAGGTATAAATAGATTGTAAGATACAAAGGTGGAGGATTATAATGGACTTATCGGAACTTAGGACAGAGCTTGATGGAATAGACCGGCAGATTGTCGAACTTTACGAAAAAAGGATGGAAGTATGCGGTAAGGTTGCAGAATATAAAATCGAGACCGGCAAAAGGGTTTTTGATAAAGAACGCGAACAGCAGAAACTCAAAGCGGTGAGCGAACTGACGCACAATGATTTTAATGCACACGGAATCCGGGATTTGTTTGAGCAGATTATGTCGATGAGCAGAAAGCTTCAGTACCAGATGATTGTTGAACATAATGGTGTCGGAAGACTGTCATTCATGGAAATGGAAGCGATAGACTGCAATAAGTGCAGAGTTGTATTTCAGGGTGCAGAGGGTGCATATTCGCAGACGGCCATGATGAAATATTTTGGGGATGAAGTTGACAGCTTTCATGTTGACACATTTCGGGACGCAATGCTTGCAATTGATGAGGGCAGTGCAGACTTTGCGGTGCTTCCGATAGAAAATTCATCAGCAGGAATTGTGAGCGAAATCTATGATTTGCTTGTCGAATTTGAAAATTATATCGTGGGTGAGCAGATTATTAAGATAGAACATTGCCTTATGGCAGTGCCGGGGGCAAAGGTTGAAGATATTAGAACGGTTTACGCACATCCACAGTCACTCATGCAGAGTTCGCACTACCTCATGGAAAAGGGATGGCAGCAGATTAGCATGAAAAACAACGCATTTGCTGCAAAAAAAGTATCTGGTGACAGGGACAAGTCACAGGCAGCGATCGCAAGTGAAACTGCTGCAAAGATATACGGGCTCGAAATTCTTGAGAAAGGTGTAAATGACTTAAAAGAAAATTCAACCCGCTTTATTATCATCACGAACCGGAAAGTATTTGCCAAAGATGCTTCCAAGATAAGCCTGTGTTTTGAGCTGTCTCATGAAAGTGGGGCGTTGTACCATGCGCTTTCGCATCTGATGTATAATGGGCTCAATGTCACAAAAATTGAGTCAAGACCATTGACAGGACGAAACTGGGAGTACAAATTCTTCCTTGATTTTGAGGGAAATCTGACAGATGGCGCTGTAAAAAATGCGCTCAGAGGGCTGAGGGAGGAAACCAGAAATATGAAAATTCTGGGGAATTATTGAATTAATACATATTAGTAATACATTGTGAGAGATGAGGTGTGGCTATGGCATATAAGACGTTTGCTGCGATAGATGTGGGATCTTATGAGCTTGCTATGAAGATATATGAGATATCGAACAAAAACGGAATAAAGGAAATCGACCATATACGGCACAGGATAGAGCTTGGTACAGATTCCTATTTTACAGGAAAGATTAACAATGACCGGGTGGATGAGCTTTGCAGGATATTAAATGAATTTACCGGAATCATGAAATCCTATAAGGTGGATGCATATAAGGCATATGGAACAAGTGCTATCAGGGAGTCCAAGAACTTACTGATATTGTTGGATCAGATAAGGACAAGAACCGGCGTGAGGATAGAGGTGCTCAGCAATTCCGAGCAGAGATTTCTTGACTATAAGTCTGTTGCGTCAAGAGTTAAGGATTTTCAGAATATTATAGAGAAAAGCACTGCTTTCATAGACATAGGAGGAGGCAGTGTGCAGATTTCTCTTTTTGATGAGGACAGTCTGGTGACTTCACAGAATATCAGACCAGGCGTGCTGCGTATGCGGGAAGAGTTGACTCGTGTGTCGTATCGAAGCTATCAGCTTGAGGATATCGTTGAGGAAATGGTTTGTGACAGTCTGGAAAGCTTTCGGGAAATGTTTGTGGGAGATAAGAAGATACAAAATATTATTCTTGTCGACGACTATGTATCGCTGATTTTGCAGAGAAATTACCTTGAGACAATTAAAAAAGGACAGGTAAGAACAGAGAAGTTTTTGGAGTTTGTGGACTCATTGAAAAAGAAAAAGACGCGGGAAATTGCAATGTCACTGGGGCTGGCACAAGAAAATATATCACTGCTTTATCTTTCGTCGCTGATGCTGAAATACATGATAAAGATTCTGGGGGCAGAGATGCTGTGGGCTCCCGGTGTGTCATTGTGCGATGGAATGGCATACGAGTATGCGGAGCAGAACAAGCTCCTGTCATCGGACACGGATGGGATGCCGCATAATTTTGAGCAGGATATTCTCGATTGTGCAAGGGATATTAACCGGCGGTACCATAGCATCGAGCATAGAACCCGTGAACGTGAGATGATAGCGCTTACCATATTTGACAGCATTAAAAAAAATCATGGGCTCTCTCGGCGCGACAGGCTTCTGCTGCAGTTGGCAGCAATCCTCAGTGAATGCGGCAGGTATATTAGCCTTGCAAATGTGGGTGAAAGCTCCTACAATATTATCGTTGCGACAGAAATTATCGGACTATCCCACGTTGAGCGTGAAATTGTGGCAAGCGTTGTCAAATATACTACAGAGCCATTTGCTTACTATGTAGATCTGGAGCGTGGTTCTGCGCTTGATAAGGAGGCATATTTGAGAATGTCAAAGCTTACGGCTGTTATGAGACTTTCCGAGGGGCTTGATTTGAGCCACAGGGGGAAATGTGACAGGCTGAAGGCGGTGACTGAGAATGATGAGCTGATGCTTACAGTAGAATCCAATGCGGATATGACACTGGAGTTTGGACAGTTTGAGAAGTGTGCGACTCTGTTTAATGAGATCTTCAACATTAAGCCAATAATCAGACAAAAGAAAAGTAATATCTAAATATATAACATATGGGGGAACAAGGATGGGCGATAAGAATAATAAATCAGACACAAAAACTGATTACAGTAAATCAGTGTACTATTATAATAGGGAATTAAGCTGGCTTGCCTTTAACCACCGTGTGCTGGGAGAGGCAAGGGATCGGGATATTCCACTGTTTGAACGCATTAAGTTTTTGGGTATTACCGCATCGAATCTGGATGAGTTTTTCATGGTGCGTGTGGCATCACTCAAAGATATGGTAAATGCAGGTTACACCAAAAAGGACATAGCGGGTATGACACCTACAGAACAGCTCGAGGCAGTTAACAAAGCAACACATGAGCTTGTGAATATGCAGTATGATGTTTATAACAGGTCACTGCTTCCGCTTCTGGCACAGAATGGTCTCAAAGTGGTAGAAAATCATGAGGAGCTTACCAAAAAAGACTGTGCATTCGTGGACAGGTATTTTCAGGACAATGTGTATCCGGTGCTTACACCAATGGCAGTGGATTCTTCAAGACCGTTTCCGCTGATTCGAAATAAATCCCTGAACCTGGGAGCACTTGTATCGAGGAAAGAGGTAAAGGGCAGAAGACATCTTTTTAATAAAAAGTCAGTACAGGGCAAAGAGCTGGAATTTGCAACGGTTCAGGTTCCAAGTGTACTGCCCCGCATTGTTCAGCTTCCAGAATCATTCGATGGTACAAGGCGTGTCATTTTGCTGGAGCAGATCATCGAAAGAAACATGGATAAGCTATTTCTAAATTACAATATTGAGTGTGCATTTTCGTTCAGGATTATGAGAAATGCAGATTTCGTCCTTGAAGAGGAGGATGCACAGGATCTTTTAAAGGAGATTGAAAAGCAGCTCAAAAAGAGACAGTGGGGACAGGCGATTCGTCTTGAGGTTGAGGATGGTATTCAAAAACGTCTGCTTGACATTATCAAAAAGGAACTGATGATAGATGAGCGGGACATCTATAGTATACCAGGACCGCTGGATCTTACGTTTCTGATGAAGATGTATGGACTTGAGGGATTTGACCATCTCAAGAATCGTCCATATATGCCGCAGCCGGTACCGGAGATAGAGCCAGATGATGATATTTTTGAAAAAATCAGGGAGCAGGATATTCTGCTGCACCATCCTTATCAGACATTCACTCCGGTAGTGGACTTCATCAAACAGGCAGCCCGTGATCCGCAGGTGCTTGCCATCAAACAGACTTTGTATCGTGTCAGTGGAAATTCACCAATTATCGCAGCGCTTGCCCAGGCTGCGGAGAACGGAAAACAGGTGTCAGTGCTGGTTGAACTGAAGGCGCGTTTTGATGAGGAAAACAATATTGTGTGGGCGAAAAAACTCGAGAAGGCGGGATGTCATGTAATATATGGTCTTGTCGGATTAAAGACGCACTGCAAGATTACGCTGGTGGTTCGGCGCGAGGAGGAAGGCATCCGACGCTATGTGCATCTGGGTACGGGAAATTACAATGATGCAACCGCAAAATTGTACACGGATCTTGGAATCCTTACCTGCAATGAGGCAATTGGGGAGGATGCAACCGCAGTTTTTAACATGCTCTCAGGCTATTCAGAGCCTTTAGGATGGAATCACCTGGCACTGGCGCCGCTGTGGCTGAAAGACAGGTTCCTGTATCTGATAAACAGAGAAAGAGAAAATGCCGCAGGCGGCAGTCCGGCGCGTATCATTGCCAAAATGAATTCACTGTGCGACCCGGATATTATAAAGGCATTGTATGAGGCGGCGGCAGTGGGGGTGAAAATACAGCTGATTGTCAGGGGAATATGCTGTCTGCGGACAGGAGTTGAGGGGACAAATGACAATATTGAAGTCCGTTCCATCGTAGGGAATTTTTTGGAGCATGCGAGAATATTTTATTTTGAAAATGCAGGGGATCCGGAAATTTACATGGCAAGTGCGGACTGGATGCCCAGAAATCTTGAACGGCGTGTGGAAATTCTGTTTCCTGTGCTCAATGCCGAATTAAAGGAAAAGGTTCTCCATGTGCTGGATGTCCAGTTATGCGATACACAGAAGGCACAGTTTCTGCAGGCTGACGGAAGCTATCATAAGCTTGAGAAACGGGAAAAGGATCTTCACAATGCACAGGAGGAATTCTGTAAAGAGTATATGGCGCTGGCATCCATAAAGGAGAAAGAACAGCAGCAGGCACGGACATTTAAACCGGAAGTCAATCAGTCCATACAGAATAATTAGAGAGTAAGAAAGGGCACAATATGATAAGATATGTACTTGCCTCAGCTTCACCAAGACGATTGGAGCTTTTGAAACAGCTTGGAATTTATTTCGAGGTTTCTCCGGCACATGGGGAGGAGATTATCACAAAAGAACTTCCGGAAGATATTGTCAAAGAACTTTCCAGAGGAAAAGCATGTGAGACGGCAGACAGGTATGCTGATAAATATAAAAATGACATTACTGTCATAATTGGTGCAGATACAATTGTTTACCACAAAAATGAAATTATGGGAAAGCCAAAGGATAAAGACGATGCAGTAAACATGCTCACAAAGCTGCAAAATGATGTGCACCAGGTGTATACCGGAGTAACGCTTGTCATTATGGAGAAAGAAAAAAGAAGAAGTGTGACGTTTTATGAAAAGACGGATGTAGCTATGTATCCGATGACAGGCGCCCAGATTCAGGCATATGTGGCGACAGGTGAACCGATGGATAAGGCGGGGGCGTATGCGATACAGGGAAAGTGTGCGATTTATATAAAGAAAATAAATGGCGAATACAATAATGTAGTAGGACTTCCCATTGCCAGACTGATGCAGGAGCTTTACGCGCAGGGGCTGGCGTAAGATATATAGTAAACGGCTGCATAAGGAATTTAACCGCTTTGCGGCATACGGTCGGCGTGGGTAAACGCAAATATATTTTGCGTCATTAGAAAATATTAAAAATGATATAAAGGAGAGGTAGTTATGCACGAGTATGATGAAGCAGTACTAAAGTGTTTTCTGGAGAACCAGCTTCAGCTTTTGCCAGAGAAGGTTGCAGATAATATTGACGAGGCAGAGGCATTTCTTGAGGAATGTGTTGCGGTGGTTGTCGATTCTATTGATGAGGTATGGGATTATTTTAATGAGGAAGGGATAGATCTGGAAGGACAGGAAAAAGAGGAAATAGCGGATGCGCCTGAGGTATTCGATATTGGTGATGGAAGATACCTTATCGTGGAAAGTTAGAGCTAGAGCGTGTCTGAAAAATCATTCCTGCCACCTGCACGTCCCACTTTGCGTGATATTTGCGCCAAATTCAGTTAACGTAGCCCGCTACGCCTCCTTCATTTGGCACAAATCTCCCCACAATCTGTGACGCACATCTGTCAGAAAGCAT
Organism: Lachnospiraceae bacterium; assembly: GCA_029068555.1. Classification (GTDB taxonomy): domain Bacteria; phylum Bacillota; class Clostridia; order Lachnospirales; family Lachnospiraceae; genus COE1. The sequence goes on along the minus strand of JAIECJ010000054.1, from coordinate 12,077 downwards.
TTTTCGAACACGCTATAGTACAGTGAATATTAAGTAATTGTGCAGATGCATTTAGAAAGATAAAGATAGGAAAAGGGAAAACAAAGTGGAAAGAAAAACAAATATTTCAGTATGGCAGTTAAGATTATTTGAGGGCTTTGATAAGGATGTAATGGTAATGCAGCGCGACGAGGAAGAAGTTTTTGACGAGGCAGTCCATGTCTTTTTTGATAAAGAATATTATGATGCATATGTCGCAAAGGCATCAAAATACAGCGGGCACCGTTACGCATACCATGAAGATAAACTGGGGGAAGTCATCAACCAGATATTTGACGAGGAGATACCTGGGATTGTGCTGCACATCAGCACAAATGAGTCAGCGCCGAAAAATGTGCTGGGCGACGAGAAATATATTGCGGCAAGGGAACTTTTGGGACTGCGGGATGCAGCGGACAGTTATCATTATCTCTATACGACGTCAATTGACAGATGTGCAAAGGAGGACGCGATTGCTCGCCTATGGACAAAAAGTGTGTTTATTATAGGACAGCTGCCGGATTTCAGGGTTAAGCCGAAGGAAGGAGAGAAACCAGTATTCGAGTTTATGACCATGAAAAGGAAGAAAAATGGGGAACAGGCAGCGGCGGAGAACTTTGACTATGAGTCCCTGAAAGTTTTTTTGACAGCAGACAGTGCAATGCGTTTTAATCCGGATAAAAAACCCGTCAATAAGTATAAACTTTCCATGCTGTCGCAGATTATCCGGGGAAAACTTCAGGTTATTATTGAACCGCACAGGAATTACTGGCTTGAGTATGACCCTGCGAATCTGAATCTGGCAGGACATCTTGATATTCCGCTATATAACGAGGAGACAGTGCGGGCGCGGATTCATGAATATATGCAGATGGAGAAGATATATATTCTTCTTGCGCCGATTCACAGTGATTACAGGGTCTCACTCGGGAATCCTTTTTTGATGAAGCCGGATAATGAGAATATCCTAATGTATTTATTTGAAAGATATGATGACGCAGTCAATTATGTTCTTCAGAATCCGACACTGCTGCCAGTATTTGACAGTGCATTTCCGATAGGTGTGCTGGAACAGAAGAATAAATTATATAGTCTGGAGACGATTTTTGCACTTGCAGAAAAGCTTGGCGTAGCTGGAGTAAACCTTGACTTTGACACGATGCATGCCATTGGATGTAAGCTGACATACCTGCGGGAGGTGACAGGGTATAAGCTGCCGCCGGAAGAACTGTTATCAGAGGATGAGCTGTCGCTGGTAATGCGTGAGAAGGACGGGGAGAAACAGTACCGTATGCCAGTCGTTCCATTTTGTGACAAGGCGAATGATTATCAGGTGAGTGAGACGAGAAAAGCAGAATTGGTATCGCATATGGATAATGATTTTGACCAGGGACTGGCATATATGGCAGGATGTAGTATTATCGAGATGATGGTAATGATGCAGGAGGCGGCATCAAGGTACGAGATTGCGAGAACGTCAGATGATGCGGAGAAAAAGGAAACATATAACATTCTGATGAACAGAATTACAGTCTTTCTTACAGAGGCATTGTGTGAGAAACCGTATATCTATACATTGCGGGAGGAGAACGGTGATTTTACACTTAAGAATAATATCGTGTATCTGATTATCACAAATCGTTATGAGGCTGGCAGAAAGGGAGAGGGAAGACTTGTACCAGTTGGAATAGATAACCCGCAGTTTATGGAAAAGCTTTGTGAGACAAGCCAGGCAGCAGTACTCACAGACGGACCAAGTACAGTGTGCATTATGGATACCAGATTGATGAGCGAAGTGGCGAAGCAGTGGAAAAGGACAGAACCGCTCCGTGAGGAACTCATGATATACCTGACACAAGGATGTGGTTTGTCACATCCAGAGGCAGGGTATTATTATAGAAGGCTTAGATCTGACAGCAGCATTTTTGTGGAATTCACCTCAACAGTCAGGAATGGAGAATTTCCGCCAATTGGAATGCTTACAATAGGAGGCTTTACGGCTAAGGAACTGGCGGAGAAACATGGGTTTAATGTACTTCAGGCATATGATGCCCTGTTGAAGCTCAAGGAAGAACCTTCTTATGCGGAAAGACTCAAGGGAGTAACAGGGGCAGAACCAGCTGACGGTACGGGCGAAGGTGATGCAGAGAAAAAGGGACTTTTTGGAAAGCTGTTTAAAAAGTGAATTATGTTAAGATATTGCTATAGATAAAATCTTCTTGAAAAATCGGCTTATTTATGTATAATAGAAAGAGTGCTGATAACCAATGGAAAAATTTATATAATGTAGAGGAATTTAACATGATAAGTGCAAACAATGTAACCTATAGAGTTGGGAAAAAAGCGTTATTTGAAGATGTAAACATCAAGTTTACAGAGGGAAACTGCTATGGACTGATTGGTGCCAACGGAGCAGGCAAGTCAACGTTTTTAAAGATATTGTCCGGAAAGCTTGAGACGACTAAGGGGGATATTGCCATCACACCGGGTCAGAGGCTATCTGTGCTGGAACAGGATCACTTCAAGTACGACGAGTACCCTGTCATAGATGTTGTCATTATGGGAAATGCGCGCCTGTATGAAATTATGAAAGAAAAGGATGCTATCTATGCGAAAGAGGACTTTACGGATGAGGATGGCATACGTGCCAGCGAGCTTGAGGGTGAGTTTGCTGAGATGGATGGCTGGGAGGCAGAATCCAATGCGGCACAGTTGTTAAACGGGCTCGGTATTGAAACGGATTTTCACTATTCTATAATGAAAAATTTAAATGGTAGTGAGAAAGTGAAGGTGCTTCTCGCAAAAGCGCTTTTTGGAAGCCCAGATATTCTGCTTCTTGATGAGCCTACGAACCATCTGGATTTGGATGCTATTGCATGGCTTGAGGAGTTTTTGATTAATTTTGAGAATACGGTGATTGTCGTGTCACATGACCGTTATTTTCTGAATAAGGTATGTACGCAGATTGCGGATATTGACTACGGTAAAATTCAGCTTTATGCCGGAAACTATGATTTCTGGTATGAATCAAGCCAGTTGTTGGTGAAGCAGATGAAAGAGGCAAACAAAAAGAAAGAGGAAAAGATTAAGGAGCTGCAGGAATTTATTTCGCGTTTCTCCGCAAATGCTTCCAAGTCAAAACAGGCTACATCAAGGAAACGTGCTTTGGAGAAGATAGAGCTTGATGATATTAAACCTTCAAGCCGCAAATATCCTTATATTGATTTCAGACCTGACCGGGAGATAGGCAATGAGGTGCTTACTGTTGAAAATCTCTCAAAGACGGTTAACGGGGAAAAAGTGCTGGACAACATATCGTTTATTCTGGGACGAGAGGATAAGGTTGCTTTTGTAGGCGGCAATGAGCTTGCAAAGACAACACTTTTCCAGATTCTGATGGGTGAGATAGAGCCGGATGAGGGAACATACAAGTGGGGTGTGACCACATCACAGGCATATTTTCCAAAAGACCCTACCAACGAGTTTAACAATGATTATACTATTGCGGACTGGCTGATGAGTTATTCTCCCGTAGATGATATTACCTACGTGCGTGGTTTTCTTGGACGTATGCTTTTTGCAGGCGAGGATGGCGTGAAAAAGGTAAAGGTGCTTTCCGGCGGCGAGAAAGTGCGCTGTCTGCTCAGCAAGATGATGATAAGTGGGGCAAACTGCCTGATCCTTGATGAGCCGACAAACCATCTTGATATGGAATCTATCACAGCGCTCAACAACGGTCTGATTAAGTTTCCGGGCATGGCGATTTTTGCATGCCATGACCATCAGTTTGTACAGACAACAGCAAACCGTATTATGGAAATCCTTCCAAATGGTACATTAGTTGACAAGATTACGACTTATGATGAGTACCTTGAAAGTGACGAAATGGCGAGAAAGAGAACTGCTGTATATACTGCCGAAGCGGAAGACGAGAGTGGAGAGGAATAGAGTAAGAATGAAAAGAGGCAGACTGCGCTGCCTCTTTTCATTCTTTGTGTAGAAGGGAGAGCTGAAAATGGGATTCATTGATTTACACGTGCATTCCTCACGTTCTGACGGTACGCTCACACCAACAGAACTGGTGGATTACGCTATGGAAAAAGGATTGACCGCCATGGCACTCACAGATCATGATACAGTGGACGGACTGGATGAAATAATGGAGTATGCGAAGGACAAGCCGATAGAGATTATACCTGGAATAGAGTACTCAACAGAGTACAATAAGCGCGATGTGCATATTGTGGGACTTTTTATTGATTACAAGACATCAGTGTTTCAAAATTATCTGACACAATTCCGGCAGTCAAGAACAGACCGGAACTATAAACTTTGTGAAAACCTCAGGGAGGCGGGCATAGATATCACTTATGAAGCGATTGTAGAGGCATTTCCAGACGCAGTGATTACACGTGCCCATTATGCGAGATTTATGCTGGACAGAGGCTATGTACAGAACACAAATGAGGCCTTTTCCAAGTATCTTGGTGATTATACAAAATATTTTGTGCATCGTGAGAAAGTGACGCCGGAGGAGGTCATAAAGGTGACTTTAGAGGCTGGCGGAATCCCGGTCTTGGCACATCCGACATTGTACGGGATGGGACACGATCAACTGGAGATTTTGATACAGAGACTGAAGGATTCAGGACTGATGGGAATTGAAACAAAATATGGTTCCTATTCCCTCACAGAGGAGAGACAGATAAAAGTGCTTGCGGAAAAATATAATCTGCTGCAAAGCGGCGGCTCTGATTTTCATGGTTCCAACAAGCCGGGACTCGACCTTGCTGTCGGGTATGGCGGTCTCTATATACATGAGAATGTGCTTACCGATATGAAAAAGGCACTTAATACGAAGATATTGTTTACTGATCTTGATGAGACACTGCTCTCTAAAGACAACACGATAACTGAGCGGACAAGGAAAAAAATTGTGGAAATGTTGTCAAAGGGAAATCATTTGGTATTATCAAGCGGCAGATCGACAAACAGCATTTTGGATGTGTTGAAAACACTTGGCATACAGCAAGGCGGTGTGAGCGGCAGAATTTATGTGTCAGCTTATAATGGGGCGGTTCTTTATGACTGCGGCAGCAGTGAAATCATAGAGCATCATGATGTACCGATACCGACTGCGCAGGCGATTTTTGATAAAGCGGTGAAGAAGGGGATTCATATCCAGACATACACAGATACACACATCATAAGCAGTATGGATGACAGAGAAATCGCATTTTATACAAATGTGATAAAGTCACCATATATTGTTAGCACAGACTTGGAAAAAGAACTCTCCCATGCACCGTCCAAGCTGCTTGCGATTGTTTTGGATGACAGGGAAAAACTGGAAACTTTGCGAAGGGAAGTGGAGACATCAGAGATTGGAGAGGACATAACTTGTGCGTACTCTAATGCGCGTTATCTGGAGTTTTATAATAAAAAAGCCGGAAAAGGAAATGCACTTGTAAATCTTTGCAGGGCACTTCGCATACATGTCAAAAACGCTGTTGCGGCCGGAGATGAGGAAAATGATATATCCATGCTTGAGGCGGCAGGGGTTGGGGTCTGTATGGTAAATGGAAATCCGGCAGTGAAAGCATATGCGGATTATGTCACGCAGCGGGACAATAATCATGATGGTATTGTGGAGATTATTGACAAATTTATACTGAATCAGTAATAATAAAGAATGGATAACAAAACGAGAAAAATGTATATAACGAAGGGAAAGGGAAAGCAATGAACAAGAAGAAAATGGCATTTGAGCAGAGAATAGAACAGGACAGCAAAAACTATTATCCAAAAGATTTATTTGACATGGAGACAGCAGGAGTAATGCTGGAACAACTCAATAAAATTTTCGGACTTGACACGTTAATGACAGACAGGCATGGAAGTATTCTTATGACAATCGGTGACTTTGGTGATTTTAAACCGGATGTTGTTAATAGACCTGGAAACAAAATCAGGGTGAAAGGCAGAACAGTATGTCACATTTATGCGAAGTATGACAATGTCGCAGAGGAAAACTTTGAGTCTGTCAGTAAACTACTTGGCGCATATATTGATACGCTGGAGGATTACAGTGAAAAATCATATCTCGCAAGTGAGCAGGCAGTGTATATTGATGAGCTCGAGCAGCAGCTTGAGAAGGAGGCTTATCAGGCAAAACATTCCGGCCAAAATGATCCGCTGACGGGAGTGCTGAACAGGAATTGTTTTATAAGCCACATGAAGGAACTTGCCGAGAGAGAAGTCGTTCCCACTGCGGCAATCTGTGTCAACATCAATGATTGGCGGTTTGTTGACAATAATTATGGTGAGGAAGAGAGTGACCGCCTGATAGTGACTGTCGCCGAAATTTTAAAGGATAAGGCAGCCGAGACTGGAATGGAACATGCTGTGATTGGCAGGGTTGAAGGCGATGTGTTCAATGTGCTGCTGCCACTTGCGGAGGAAGATGCGGCAAAAGAGTATTGTGACAGGATACAGCAGGCGTGTGACAGCTTTGAAGATGCGATACTTGCTCCAAGTATTGCGGTTGGATGTGTGATGCGGACAAATGTTGAGGAAAGTTTTAAGAATATTCTTTCAGATGCCGAATATGCTATGTTGGAGAACAAATTTACAATGAAAAATGCTCCTGGGTACAAGGAAAGACTTGAGAAAGGATTAAAAAAAGCTAAAGTTAATACGAAATTCTAAAATAATTATTAAGTACATCAAACTTTAAAAACAAAAGAAAAAAAGAGAAAAAAGCAGGATATGGAAGAAAATAGGATATAATACATCTTAAATCCATTTGCAGAACTGCGGACAAAAAATTATTATATGATTTGTTAGCACTCAATAGAAAGGAGTGCTAATCAAAAAAGCGAATTGTTTTTTATTATAAATTATTAAGGAGGCATTTAGCATGAAATTAGTACCATTAGGAGACAGAGTTGTATTAAAGCAGTTAATCGCGGAGGAGACAACAAAGTCAGGTATCGTATTACCTGGACAGAACAAGGAGAAGCCGCAACAGGCGGAGGTTATTGCAGTAGGACCTGGAGGAGTTGTTGATGGCAAGGAAGTAAAGATGGAAGTAAAAACAGGCGACAACGTAATCTTTTCCAAGTATTCAGGAACAGAAGTAAAGATTGACGATGAGGAGTTTATCATTGTGAAGCAGAATGACATCTTGGCAGTCATTCAGTAACAATTCGGTATGAAGCATTGAGATATAATTAAAATATTGAAGTTGGAGGATGAAAATAATGGCAAAGGAAATCAAATATGGAGCAGAGGCTCGTAAAACATTAGAAGCGGGCGTAAACAAATTAGCAGATACTGTGAGTGTGACACTTGGACCTAAGGGAAGAAATGTAGTTCTTGACAAGTCATTTGGTGCACCGCTAATCACAAACGATGGCGTGACCATCGCAAAAGAAATCGAGCTTGAAGACGCATTTGAAAACATGGGTGCACAGCTTGTCAAGGAAGTTGCCACTAAGACAAATGATGTGGCAGGTGACGGTACAACAACAGCTACGGTTCTTGCACAGGCTATGATTAACGAGGGAATGAAGAATCTGGCAGCAGGCGCAAATCCGATTGATTTAAGGAAGGGTATGAAGAAAGCGACAGACTGTGCTGTAGAAGCAATTGCAGCAATGAGTTCAAAGGTAGACGGAAAACGTCACATCGCAAGAGTAGCTGCTATTTCTGCAGGTGATGAGGAAGTTGGAAATATGGTGGCGGACGCTATGGAGAAAGTTTCCGGAGATGGCGTTATCACAATCGAAGAGTCAAAAACAATGCAGACGGAGCTTGACCTTGTAGAAGGTATGCAGTTTGACCGTGGCTATATATCTGCTTATATGGCTACGGACATGGATAAGATGGAAGCGACAATGGAGGAACCATATATCCTGATTACAGATAAGAAGATTTCAAATATACAGGAAATTCTTCCCGTGTTAGAGCAGGTAGTTCAGTCAGGCGCTAAGCTTCTGATTATTGCTGAGGATGTTGAGGGCGAGGCACTTACAACATTGATTGTTAACAAGCTTCGTGGTACTTTTAACGTGGTAGCTGTAAAGGCTCCGGGATATGGCGACAGAAGAAAGGCTATGCTTGAGGATATCGCAATTCTTACAGGTGGTCAGGTAATCAGCGAGGAGCTTGGTCTTGACCTCAAGGAAGCTACACTGGAGCAGTGCGGACGCGCGAAGTCTGTAAAGGTTCAGAAAGAAAATACAATTATTGTTGATGGTGAGGGTGATAAGGCAGCAATTGATGCCAGAATCTCACAGATCAAGAAGCAGGTTGAGGAGACAACGTCTGACTTTGATAAGGAGAAGTTACAGGAGAGACTGGCAAAGCTTGCAGGCGGCGTTGCTGTTATCCGTGTCGGCGCAGCGACAGAGACAGAGATGAAGGAAGCAAAGCTTCGTATGGAAGACGCTTTGAACGCTACAAGGGCAGCTGTGGAGGAAGGTATCATCGCAGGCGGCGGCTCTGCATATATTCACGCATCAAAGAAAGTGGCAGAGCTTGTTGAGACACTTGACAGCGATGTCAAGACCGGTGCCAAGATTGTATTGAAAGCACTGGAATCTCCACTGTTCATCATTGCGGCAAATGCAGGCCTTGAGGGAAGTGTTATTGTAAACAAGGTAAAAGAGTCAGAGGTCGGAATGGGCTTTGACGCTTACAAGGAAGAGTATGTGAACATGGTTGAGGCTGGTATACTTGACCCTGCCAAGGTGACAAGGACAGCTTTGCAGAATGCATGTTCAGTGGCAAGTACACTTCTCACAACAGAGTCAGTAGTGGCTAACATCAAAGAAGACGCTCCGGCGATGCCGGCAGGTGGTCCTGGAATGGGCGGAATGATGTAATTGTAGGAAAGTACCACATTAGGAGAACGCGATGCAGCGTTCTCCATGTTTTTTATGCACACATGCACCCAGAGGAAGATTGTCAGCAAAGCTGACGGTGCCCGGCGCGCGAGAAGGGAAAACCTCTTTTCCTACCCGCTTAAGGAAGGTTTGTATGGTTGAGAATATAAAGAATTGTGATAAGATTCACTTGTTTCGGGATATCAGCAAAGATGAGATAGAGAAGATGTTCCAGTGCTCCAGAACGGTAGAACATTCATATGAGGATGGCAGTTATGTATTCCGGCAGGGAGAGACGCCAAAGAATCTGTTTTTGGTTCTGGAAGGGTCTGTGATGATTGCAAAAGATTTTGCATCAGGAAAAAGGGATGTACTTTTTATGGTGGGACAGGGAGATGTTTTTGGTGAAATGTTTCTTTTTGTAGATACCAAGACATATTGGTATGATGCCATTACACAGGGAAAAGTGCGTGTACTTGAGATACCATGGGAATTTTTCTACTGTTTTTGCAGCAATGCCTGTGAGCACCACAGGATGATTACAAGGAACATGTTGGAAATTCAGTCCGAGAAAAATTTTGCAATGACGAGAAAGCTGCATCTGTTATCAGGAACTACACTGCGCGAGCGTATTGCATTATGGCTGATGGAGCAGGTTTCTGCGGGGGATTCCGATACCGTCAGACTTACCATGAACAGGGAGGAGCTGGCGGATTATCTTGGAACAACCAGACCATCTTTGTCCAGGGAGCTCATGAAGATGCAGCAGGAGCACCTTATTGAGACAGACAGGAACATGATTAAAATAACAGACCGTGATGTGCTAGAGACCTTGTATTAGAACTTTTTTCAGACAAACGCTTTGAGAATTGTCAGTATTGTATTCAAATAAAAACATAAAAAAAGATTATTTGTAACAATTGTTACCGAAATCTCATAGATAATAAAATATACTAAAATTACAAAAAAACAGAACGCAAAAATCAAACAGTATTTTTATAAAAGGAGGTAGCATTATGACAGACAATGCGCAGGTAAACAATTTGGTAAATCTTTTGGATGGATATGCAACAAAGGGTGGTCATCATCTCAACGTAAATGTGCTCAACAGAGACACGCTGCTGGATGCACAGAAACATCCGGAGAATTATCCACAGCTCACAATCAGGGTTTCAGGTTATGCAGTGAATTTTATTAAACTGACACCAGAGCAGCAGGCAGATGTTATATCAAGAACATTTCACGAGGCAATTTAATATTACTAATATCACAATTTCATGTTATCCATTTGCAGAACGCCACCTATATAAGTGGCGTTCTGCTGTTTTATGCAAACGGGCATCCAGGGGAAAATTGTCAGCAGGAGCTGACGGGTGCCCGATTGTCGAAAACAATGGACAGGAAATGCAAAAGAGGATAAAATAGAAGTATCTATATTATAAAAGGAGTGTAACAGACATGCATTTTGAACTTAGTGCAGGTATCATATGGATGCTGATAGCTATGGCAGGTATCATGATACCGCTGATAGGTATTTTTGTACTGATGGGGAAAGAGCAGAACAAGTCGTCAACCAATCTGATGATAGCCAATATTGGCTGTCTTATTATGAATGGGGCTTATTTTCTGCTGCTTAGAACCAGCAAGCCTGACGAGGCGACACTGGCATTAAAGATGGAGTATCTAGGCAATTTTTTGTTTTACTTTTTCTTTATCAAATTTATACTCTCCTATATGCAGATTGACATCAAATATAAATGGGTCAGGAGATTTACTCATTTGTGGATGCTGTTTGAGCTGGCAGTTATAGCAGTTGTCTGGGATGATACCAGGCGTGAGGAGATGTTTGGACACCATGATCTTGAGGTGGACTCAAAATTTGGCTATCATTTTTTTAACATGCAGGGTGGGATTGTATATAAGGTAAGGTATGGCTTTTTGCTTGCCTTTCTGCTGGTACTGATTGTATATATGATAATACGAAGGCTGCAGTTAAGGAGACAGGGCGGAAATGAGAAACATAATCTTTCACATCTGATTGTTGCCAAGTTTGTCATTATCATTCCGCTCATCATGGAAATTATATTTCAGTTTAGCTTTGAGTTTGTGCCGGTTTTTTCTTCTATAGCAGTATTGCTTATCATTTTAAGCGTTGTGGAAGGAGATATCTTCAATGTTCTTGATATCGGGCGGGGCTGGGTGATTGAGAATTATGATGCTGTGTTTATGATTGTCGACAACGCATACGGATTTCTTGATGCCAACAAGTTTGCAAAAGAACAGTTTGTGGAGCTTTCGGAAATCCACAAGGGAGAGAAACTTTCCGGGAAGCTGACACAATTATTCCTTACAGAAGAAACACAGATTGTAATTGGGGAGAAACATTATGAGAAGTTTATCAAGGAACTGGTTATCAGAGACAAAGTGAGGGGATATTGTCTGATTATGCTCAATGTGACAAAGAGCTATAACATGATGCAGGAGCTGAAGGAGGCAAAACTTCGTGCTGAGGAGGCGAATGAGTCAAAATCCAACTTCCTTTCGAATATGTCTCATGAAATCAGGACGCCCATGAATGCCATTGTGGGGATGACTGAGATTTTGCTCAGGAGTGACCTGTCTGCCCAGGACAGGGGGTATCTGATGAACATTAAAAATTCGGGGGCGTCGCTGCTTACGATTATCAATGATATCCTTGATTTCTCAAAAATTGAATCTGGAAAACTTGAGATCATAGCGGAGGAATACGAACCAATGTCCATGCTCAGCGATCTGAGTATGATATTTCTAAATAGGATTGCGGATAAGCCGGTAGAGCTGATTTTTGACATTGACAGCGATCTGCCGCATATAATGTACGGGGATTCTCTGCGTATCCGGCAGGTTATTATCAATATTGCCAACAACGCAATCAAGTTTACAGAGGCGGGATTTGTAAAGCTTACAATTAAAATGACACAGATGAATGAACCGGACATGGTCAATCTGGAGATTTCGGTTGAAGATTCTGGTCAGGGAATAAAGCCAGATGATTTGGATAAGCTTTTTGGTTCGTTCCAGCAGGTGGATACGAAGAAGAACAGAAATAAGGAGGGAACAGGACTCGGTCTGGCAATATCGAAACAGCTTGTAGAAAATATGGGCGGACAGATTAGTGTGACGAGCGAGTAT
>JAIECJ010000053.1:9094-13027 GCA_029068555.1 Lachnospiraceae bacterium | reverse complement strand
ATTTTGCACACAAAATGCTAAAAGGCAAGCATTTTGGCGCATGATTCCCACTACTTTGGCGTAAGTGTGAACAGTAAACTACAATTACTTATCCCGCATAATAAACACTCTCAAAAATTAAAGATTTTCAATCTGCCAGTCAATAGGATCCACCCCATTCTCCTTGAGAAATTCATTCGCCTGACTAAAATGTCTGCACCCGAAAAAACCACGGTATGCCGATAAAGGACTTGGATGCGGTGCTTTTAAAATCAAATGTTTGGGATTTGTGAGCATTGGAATCTTACTCTGCGCAGGTTTTCCCCATAACAGATACACAATCGGTCTGTCCTGTGCATTCACCGCCTGTATCACTGCATCCGTAAATTTTTCCCATCCCTTTCCCTGATGGGAATTCGCCTGATGTGCGCGCACTGTAAGTACCGTATTCAGCAATAATACGCCCTGCTCTGCCCATTTCTTTAAGTAACCATTATTGGGAATATAACAGCCTACGTCCTCATTCAGTTCTTTATATATATTCTGCAAAGATGGCGGTATTTCCGGCTGGCTCGGAAGTACCGAGAAACTCAGACCGTGTGCCTGATTTACATTGTGATACGGATCCTGCCCCAGCAAAAGCACTTTCACTTTATGCAACGGGGTAAAATGCATTGCATTAAAAATATCGTCAGCAGGAGGATATACGACCACTTTACTATACTCATCTTTTACAAACTGATATAACTCCTTGTAGTATGGTTTATGAAATTCTTCCTGCACCGCATCCAACCAGTCATCTGTCAACATTGCCATAATCATCTCTCCTTTGTATAAGGACATATTTTCATATCCTACAACCTTACTGTAATACCCCGATTTTGCAAGTACTCCTTAACGTCCCTGATTTCCAGCTCCTTAAAATGGAACAGAGAAGCTGCCAATACTGCATCCGCTTTGCCGACAGCAAACGCATCATAAAAATGTTCCATTTTTCCCGCCCCGCCTGAAGCAATGACTGGAATGGACACATTTTCTGAAACCATTCTGGTAAGCTCAATATCATAACCATTTTTCGTCCCATCACAATCCATGCTGGTAAGAAGTATCTCCCCAGCTCCAAGCTGATTCGCCTTGACTGCCCACTCCACCGCGTCAATTCCCATATCGACACGTCCGCCATTCTTATAAATATTCCAGCCGCTTCCGTCTGCCCTTCTCTTTGCGTCAATTGCAACCACTACGCACTGACTGCCAAACTTATCTGCCGCTGCGCTGATTAGTTCCGGATTCATAATGGCTGCACTGTTCACCGCAACCTTGTCTGCTCCCTCACGGAGTATCGCTTTGAAATCATCCACAGTCCTGATGCCGCCGCCTACTGTAAACGGTATAAATACTTTTTCTGCCACCCGCCGCACCATATCAACCTTGGTAGCACGGTTATCCGAAGATGCTGTGATATCAAGAAAAACAACCTCGTCAGCTCCTGCCTTGTCATATGCCGCCGCAATTGCAACAGGATCACCTGCGTCAATCAGATTTACGAAATTTACACCTTTCACAACACGTCCGTTATTCACATCCAGACATGGAATAATTCTTTTTGTAATCATTGCCTGTCACTCCTTTTTCCGTTACTGTTTACTCCGTCCCAGTAACATATAAAAATCCATGCAAAATTTGCTTCGCAAATGGATTTTTACTTGTTAAATATACGTTTTCCCTGCGGTCTGTAAAGCCATAATTAACAGTAAAATCCTGTAGGAACAGAAATCCTTTTCCTGTATATTATCACAGCTCTATAAAATTTTTCAGTATGTGCAGTCCGACATCCGAACTTTTTTCCGGATGGAACTGACAGGCAAATACATTATCTTTTTCAACAGATGCATGTATATGTGCTGCATACTCTGTAGATGCCACCACAATTTCAGGTTCTTCTGCATGCAGATAATAAGAATGCACGAAATATACATAAGAATTCTCTGCTATTCCTTTATAAAGCCTTCCGCTATTCGGGAACTGAATGGAGTTCCATCCTATCTGTGGTACTTTCAGTCCCATATTATCAGGTATTTTTACTATTTTTCCTTTTAAGATACCAAGTCCTTTTATATCAGGCGATTCCTCACTTGATTCAAACAATAGCTGCAATCCCAGGCAAATGCCAAGAAATGGCGTTTTTTGGGCAATTACTTCTCTGATTATCGCCTCCAGTCCATATCTGCGGATCTTTTCCATGGCATCACCAAAAGCCCCCACGCCCGGAAGTATCACCTTATCCGCATTCAAAATCTTTTCTCTCTCCCGCGTGATAACCACTGATTCTCCCAATGATATCAGTGCCTTTTCCACGCTTTTGATATTCCCGGCATCATAGTCAATAATTGCCACCATCTTCTGTTTCCTGCCTTTCTGCTGAAAAGGATACTATATAAGGTATCCTAATTCGCTGCTATAATGTCACTTAGTGCTATCGAATAAGACAATGCATCCTCTGTGTTGATAAGCTCTCTTGCCTTCGCCTCATCAACATTGTATTTATCTGCAAGGGTGCTTAATATCATTTCCTTGACTGCATCAACCTCAGCCGCCACTCCATATTTTTCCGCATCTGCATTGATATAATCATAAGTCGCAATTCCCTGAAGAAGTGCGTCAAGCGCCTCCATCTCGCGTCCCATCTTTAGGTTAATTCTATATGAATCATACCTTCTCTGAATCTTGAATACCACTTCGCTTTTCGCCTTTACCAGACCTTCATCTTTCTCTTCATCAAGTTCCATGCCAAATGTTGCCTGATATACAGTCTTATAATCCTTGTCATAATATGCGTTTCTGGCTGTCTGTAGATACCCTTGGGCGGACAAAATATTTGTTGCCAGTATAACTGCCCCGCCTACAGAAGCGCCAAATACAGTAGCAGCTGCAATTTTTTTCGGCGGAATCCTTTTTTTGGGTCCTTCTGCCGCACGCTTTGCCGCCAGTTTTGCTTCCTTCGCCGCCTTCTTTTCTTTCTTCTTCTGTGCAGCTGCTTCCTGCTTTGCCTTGCTCGCAGCCGCTTTCTCTTCTGCCTTTGCTTTTTTTTCTTCCTCTTTAGCGAGCTTCTCTTCCTCTTTTTTTGTCAGTTCTTCTTTCTTCTTCGCCTCTTTTGCCTCTTTTTCAGCTGCAAGTTCTTCCTCTGTCGGCTCTGGCACAAGTTCTTCCGTCAGCAAATTAAAAAACTTACCTAATTTTCCTGGCTCCTTTGTGTTTTCTGCATCGCTCTCCTCTGTGCCGCCTTTTTTCTTCTTTACATTTTTCTTGCTCTTTTTCCTCATATCATTGCCATCCGATGCTTCCTGTGACGCACCTGCTCCGTCTGGATTTAAGATAGATGCCGGAATAACCGGCAATGGTACTCCTCCGTCATCTTCATCATCAACATGCTTTACACCTGCATTGACCGAAGCCGCTTCATCATCCGCCATCTGATTTAGAATATCCATCATATCATCTTGAATGGGCTCATTATTATCCGACTTTTTTAACATGTCATTAATTTCCGCAAGTTCCGCGTCATCATCCAACATGTTTAATACATCCTCAAGACTATCATCCATTCCAGCCGAAAGATCTCCGCCACTATCATCCGATAAGGATAAATCGTCTTGCAGCTCCATTGAAGAACCCAGCTCTGAAGATGAATCCCCAAAATCAAATTCGTCTATATTTAATTCTCCTGCCATTGCCGTTTCTGTCTCTGACTGAATGGCTTCTTCAAGCCCATCAATATTCAGCTCATTCTGCAATAATGAATCATCATCTGGTATCTCTGGCATTTCGAAATCTTCCAGTTTCAATTCCTCATCTAGTTCTGGCATCTCAATATCCTCCAATGCAAGGTTTTCATCTGTCTCCGGCATCTCTTGTATCTCTTGTATCTCTTCTGGCACTTCCGGTGGCTCTATA
>JAIECJ010000053.1:0-8994 GCA_029068555.1 Lachnospiraceae bacterium | reverse complement strand
TCTTCCAGCTGCAGTTCTTCAACTGCTTCTGGCTGCTCTGACAAATCCGGTATCGCCATATCTTCCAGCTGCAGTTCTTCAACTGCTTCTGGCTGCTCTGACAAATCCGGTATCGCCATATCTTCCAGCTGCAGTTCCTCCAATTCCAACTGCTCTGGTATTACCGGCTCCTGATCTGGCAGTTCTAAGTCTTCCAGCTTCAATTCTTCTATATCTGACAACTCTGGCTGTTCGAGTTCTTCCTCTGGTATCGCTATATCCTCTAATTTTCGTTCTCCCTCTGTCTCCGATAGATCAGGCAAATCCATATTTTCCAGTAGCTGCCCTTCATCCATCTCCAATATTTCAGGCAAAGCTATACTTTCTGGTTGTAATTCTCCACCCATCTCCGGCATTTCAAGCAGCACTTGGTCATCACTTACTTGTGGCGTCTCTGCATGTACTAGATCAAATTCATTTTCAAGAAGTTCAGGAATTTCCAGAGAATCCAAATCACCCTCAAGCTTTATATCCAGTTCAGACAGTTCCATGTCAGGAATTTCTGGTATTTCGGGAATCTCAATTGAGTCAAGATTTATCTCATCCAGTAATATCGGTTCTTCCGCCATTATATGCTCTATCTTAGAATTTTCATCCGGTATCTGTGTTTCTTCCTGTGCTATTTCTTCTCCCGATATTTCATTTTCCAATGTCATTGTTCCCTCAGCCATCCCCGATACCTCTGCATCCACATTTTCAATCATGGAATCAGCAGATAATTCTTCCCTTGATTCACCATGTACTGTCTCCGACAAGGAATTTAACAAATCATTTAAATAATACTCCTCTGAACTCATGTTAATCCCTCCCTGCATTCCAGTAAAAAGTCAACTGCATTCTCACTAATACTGACTCCTTTGCTGCTCAGCTCCTCTGTCAACTGGTATAATGATCCATTTATTCTGAAAAAGCTGGCTTTTTGATTATAAAACGCAACCTTCTCAAAAGGCCACCTTATGATATTTGGCAGATTCATTTCTACACCCAGTTCGAGAATGCATAATTTTTTATTTAATGTCATCTGGAGCCATTTCGTATATCTGCCCCATTGTACCTGATAACCATCCTCAAGATAATTACTTTCACACAATATATTGTTGAAGGCCAATGTTTTCCCACAAACAGGACATGTCGGAGCATCAAGTGAATCCAGTCCTACTCCGTCTAAAATAGCCTGATTTACAAGATCCGAAAACGCTCTTGACGGATACAGCTCACTGGTACATTTCGCACTGCACTGGAACATCCTGTAGTTTCCACACGGCTCAACGATTCTTTCCTCGTCAAAAGCGGCCTTCTTGATATTCTCATCAATACAGGTAGTAATCACAAAATAGTTTTTATCCTTAACCAGCTCATACAGAGTTCTGTATGCCTCTATCAGATTACCATCATTATGTTCTATAAGAAAGCGATGCTCCAAAAAGGGAACGGTCCATTCCAGCGTTTGATTGATGTCCACTTCCTCCAACGCAGACATAAGCCTTGGAAATTTACCAATATCTCCAAAGCTCTCGTTAAATTCCTCTCCAATGCCTATCAGAACCATATCCGCATCTGCAATCTTTTCCAATAATATTTTTTGCTTCTCAATAATTTCTGTCCTGTCCATGCCGTCTCCTAACTTATGAGAGCCGGGCATTTATCCCGGCTCTATCTTTTTATCTTGCAAGCAATTCATCAATTACCTTTACAAGATTGCCAATTTCAGGTTTTGATAACTGTGCATCTGCACCTAAATCTTCACCCTTTCTTCTCATTTCATCATTTACGAGTGATGAGAAAATAATTACCGGTATATGCTTTGTCGCGTCGTCTGATTTGACAAGCTTTGTTAAACGGTGTCCGTCCATAAGAGGCATCTCAATATCTGTAATAAGAAGTTTAACATCATGATCCAGTGTTCCTGCATCTCTGCACTTTACTATGTACTCCCACGCTTCTTCACCATTCTCTGCCTTAATGACATTATCATATCCGGCTTTCTTGAGTGAGTCAATAATAAGCTTTCTAAGAAGTGACGAATCCTCCGCAATCAGGATAGGAACCTCTGTTCCCTCTCTTTCCCCAAGTGCCTCGATTTCTGTGACTTTCAATCCTGTTTCAGGATTGATGTCTGTGATAATCTTCTCAAAGTCAAGAATAATAATCAGTTTCCCGTCAATCTTAATGATACCTGTCGAAATACCGTCCTCTGCTGTAGTAACCGTCGCACCTGGCTTAATGATATCAACCCATGAAACTCTATGAATACCAATTACCGAATCAACATGAAATGCAATATCCAGTTTATTAAAGCTCGTGATAATAAATAAGCCGCCTGGCTGAGACTGCCCGCGCTGCAGACAGTTGCGCAAATCAATTGCAGTAATCATCGCATCACGCGGCATAAATATACCTTCTACGCTGGGATGCGCATTCGGTACAGGTGTTACAGGTGAGTACGGAATAATCTCTCTGATTTTTGCTACATTAATGCCGTATGAATTTCCGTCCACCACAAATTCTAATACTTCTAACTCGTTTGTTCCATTTTCCAAGAGAATCTTAGTCTCCATATTAAACCTCCATTCTACCAGACAATTGAAAATATTTTCCTGCTTTTGTTCATATTTTCAATCTCTTTATTATCACTGCTTCGCAGAGTATTTATCTTTTAATAATTATAACATATGTATAGGAATAAATACAAATATTTTCAGAAAATTTTTATCATTTTATCTATTCCTCTTTTAACTGGTAAAATTACTTTAATTTCACAGTACAGCTTTGACCATTTGAGGACATTTGTAAGGTCAGGTCATGGATTTCCTGTTCAGTAATTTCTCCTACCTCTGCGACAATCACTGTATCAACAGTCTCACCTGCGGGGACAACATCCATAAAAGATGCCAGATCATTTGGAATCATGGTACTCAGCGCCGACACGGAACTTATATTATTTATTTTCATACGAATCCCAAGTTGATATTCAAAGAAGCTACAATTAATATCTTCCTCAGGCGACCCTTCCAGGTCAAAATGAATAACCAACAGCTTCTTTCCCTGAGCGGCATCCACACTAAATCCCGTACTGCCCTGGGGATACGAATCACATAATTCAAATGACTGGTATCTGATAATCACATCATCAATTCCAAGTTCTGCCGCCAAGTCAATATCTGCCGACGACACGATTTCTGCCGCAACAGTTTCTTCCGTGTCAGCCGGAACCTCCTCCTGATGCAGATCTGTTCCTGACTTTTCTTCGCTTTCTGCCTGCGTCTGCTCTGTCTCCCTGTCAGTCTCCGATTCGTCCACTTCCTGCATATCTGCCTTTGCCGCCGCTACTTCCTCCTCACTTAAAATTTTATAGTTATAATTGGGTGAGTATTTCAATATGAGCCCTGCCGCATATTCTGCAACCATTTCAGACTGTTCTGTAGTGAGTTCCGGCATAGAATCCACACAGCCAGTCAAAAGCATTGCTGACATAGCAAAAAGTCCCAAAACTTTCCCCTTTTTCAAACAAACACCTCCATTTTATTTGGTCTCAAGCTCAAACCAGAACTCTACACCATTGGTATAATTGATAACACCGTACTGCTGATTCATGGATTCCATGATTGCCTTTACGATAGATAATCCTACTCCGCTGCCACCATACTCACGTGTTCTTGCCTTGTCCACCTTATAGAATTTCTCCCAAATATGCGGAAGTGCATCCTCTGGTATCGGCTCGCCCGTATTAAATACGCTCACACGCACCCTGTTAGCATTTTCATCTTCAATAAGTCTGTATTTTATTTCAATAACCTTGTCACCATTCACATGATTCAATGCATTGCTAAAAAAATTCCGCACAATTTCCTCTGTCTTGAACTCATCTGCCCACACATAAACCGGTTCATGACTGGCAAGCCTTAACGTAATATCATTTTGATGAATTAAAATATCTGCCGATGTCATAAAATTTCTGATGAGTGCCACAATATCAAAACGTTCCATTGTAACAACATCATTACCAAATTCAAGCTGATTCAGGTCAAGGAGCTTTTTGACCATTGTATTCATTTTGCCAGCCTCGTCCATAATGACATCGCAGTAAAAATTCCTATTCTCCACATCATCGTCACTGATGCCTTCTTTCAATCCCTCCGCATATCCTTGTATCAACGCTATCGGGGTTTTCAGTTCATGGGAGACATTGGAAAGAAATTCTTTGCGCATCTCATCAATCTGCTCTTTTTTCTCAATATCGCGTTTCAATTCATTATTTGCGGTTTTTAGTTCACAAATTGTCTTTTCCAGCGCGCTTGATAGTTCATTGATATGCTCCCCGAGCAAATCTATCTCATTTTGTCCGCGGCTTTTATATTTTGTTTCAAAATCCAGCTTTGTCATTTTCTCAGATATTTTTTTCAGTTCCATAATCGGTCTTGTAATTCTCGTTGTCACAAACCATATCAGTGCTGCACTTACAAGTGCTGCTGCAAGTCCCACATACACTAGAAACTGATTGGATATTTTTACACTGTCACGTATGCTTTCAAGTGGTGACCGTATCAGAAAAAGATTGCCGTTATCAAGAATCCCCCACATTTCCAGATACTCTGTAGCTGTGGATTTGTCCATAACAGTCGCCAGATAATAATTATTGTTTTCATCCAGATACACAATATCACTGGATGGCTTAAAGAAATTGTCATACAGCCTGCGCAGGAGTTTATCCGCATCCCTCGTGCTGGACTTAATGATATTCGACCCGACATCAATTACAAGAAGGCCTATATTGTACATGTCACAGGTTTTGCGTAGTTCGAGATCAAATTCTTCTGATGAGATATCCCCGTTTGCGACAACTTCATTAATCCTTGAATATGCATCCTTAATTGCATGTCTTTTATTCTGAATATAAAAGTTTTCCAGAAAACTGTTATTGATAATCAGGCAGAGAATGATAGTTCCTGCCATAACAGCCATAAATATAAGAGCAATCTCCCGCTTTATAGAATGTTTCATACTTTTTACCTGCTGTCTTTACAATTCGAGCTTATAGCCCATTCCCCAAACGGTCTTTATCAGTTCTCCTTTTTCCCCCATCTTACTTCTGAGTTTTTTCACATGTGTATCAATCGTTCTGGCATCTCCAAAATAATCATAATTCCATACACTATTCAAAATTTTCTCTCTTGAAAGGGCAATTCCCTTATTTTCCATAAAATATGTCAGAAGTTCAAATTCCTTAAAACTTAATTCAATATTCTTCCCGTCTATCGTGACCACATGGGCTGCCTTGTCTATTGATATTCCTCCATATTCAAGAATATCCTCCTCCGCCTGACAGGTCCTGCGCAGTATCGCTTCCACACGTGCCACCAATATTTTAGGGCTGAACGGTTTGGCAATATATTCGTCTACTCCAAGCTGGAATCCTTGGAGCTCGTCCCTTTCATCAGCGCGTGCCGTAAGCATAATAATTGGAACCTTGGAATAATTTCTCACTTCCCTGCACACCTGCCATCCGTCCATCTTAGGCATCATTATATCAAGAATAATCAGCGCTATATCCTGATTTTCAAAAAATATGTCAAGCGCCTCACTCCCGTCACCTGCTTCAAGCACCTCATAATTTTGTTTTACAAGGAAATCTTTTACAAGTTTGCGCATTCTGCTCTCATCATCTACCACAAGTATTTTGAGCTTCATCATATCAAAACCATATCCTCATTTTTATTTTTGAGTTTTTCACTCGGCAATCAAAAGCTCCTTTTCCTTTTCACGAATCACTTGCTCTCTGTCTGACAACTGTCGTTCCCATTCAGCATAACGATTCTGAATTGCGCTCTCATAATTTAATATCGTTGGATTGGAGCCTGTAGTTGATATCACAAACATTACAACAACCAGAACCAGAAGACCAATATTTATTATTATTGAAGTTTTTCTGCTAAAAAATTCCTGTTTTGACTTTTCTTTTTTTACTGGTTTTTTACTTGCCTGTATTCTCTCGACAGTCTGGTTTGCACTCTCCCGCATACTATACACACCGGACACCGGAATATCCGCAATAGTCTCATTTTCCGTCAAATGTCCCTCAAGAACCTGCTGGAGTTTTTTTAGATAATAATATCCAACTGGCGTTTTAAACACACGGTTGTCTATTGCTTTTTTGTATACTGCACTCACCATTTCCGGATTTTGATAATCCATCTTTTCCTCAATCCGCTCTATGCGCAGCTTTTCATTTCTGGCAAGCACTGCATCATTCTCAGTTCCAAACTGAAAACCGTCCACAACCCACTCTGTCTTGTCTGCCATTCGCATTCCCTGCCTTTCACTGCCGTCTGCCAGTCACTGCCCTGTCCCCAACAAAAGTAGTAGAAACAAATCAGAGCTCCTCTATAATTTTATAGGTATCCTGATATAATACTTCAAGCTGTTTCATTTCATCATCAAGATTCATGTCCTGCACCCTTAGCTTCTCCACCATCGGTATCAGTAAATGGTACAAGTCATTGATTCCAAGATTTGACACAAAGCCTTTCATGGTATGTGCCCCTTCAAAAGCCTCCTTGCTGTTTCCCTTTTCATAAGCTTCCTTTAGTTTATCAAAGCTCGAATCATCAAGAAATTTCTTAAGGCACTTTAAATAAAGTGCCTCATTATTCAAAAATCGCTTCATGGTTCCATCTACATCAAAGCCTTTTTCTTCCAAAAACTCCTTTTGACCAGCATCCATGTGACTTTCCTCCATCTAATCAATCCTGCATCAAACCACTCACATCAAGTATCAGCGCAATGCTTCCATCACCAAGCTGTGTACAGCCTGAGATGCCATGCACTTTTTTCACATAAGGCGGTATCGGTTTTACAACTATTTCCTGCGTTCCTATCAATTCGTCTATCAGTACACAGAGTGAATTTCCTTCATATTCAAGAAGAAGCATAACACCATCTTCAATATCTGTCACAGCGTCTTCCAGATCATATTTCTGACTCAGCCGGAGAATCGGATAACATTCACCGCGTATCATAACATATTCTTCCCCGTTTGGCTCATGTATAAGCTGATCATCAGTCACACGAATAAACTGTTTGATTGCACCTGTCTCCATGACAAACTTTGTGTTACCATTTCTCATGACAATACCGTCTATAATCGCCATCGTCAGTGGTATCTTCATCGTCATGGTGGTTCCTTCGCCTTCAATAGAGTCAATATCAAGCACCCCACCGATTTTCT
The DNA here is from genome assembly GCA_029068555.1 of Lachnospiraceae bacterium. GTDB lineage: Bacteria > Bacillota > Clostridia > Lachnospirales > Lachnospiraceae > COE1. The sequence continues at coordinate 1,730 of JAIECJ010000053.1, read as the reverse complement.
GGATGTTCTTGACCACGACGTCCATTCCAACACCACGTCCGGAGAACTCTGTAACTTTCTCTTTTGTAGAGAATCCAGGGAATGTAATAAACTGGAATATCTCTTTGTCCGTGTAGTCACTCTCAATACGGTTATCCGGAAGAATCCCGTTTTCCCATGCCTTCTTATAAAGCTTGTTCCTGTTCAGTCCTTTTCCGTTATCCCTCACGGAAATCCATACCTTTCCGCCCTCATTTTTAGCTTCAAGCGTAACCTTAGCAGGCTCTTTTTTGCCGGCAGCCTCCCTTTCCTCTGGTGTCTCCACACCATGATCCACTGAATTTCTAACCAGATGCATCAATGGATCTGAAATATTTTCTATGATATTTTTGTCAACCTCAGTCGTATCGCCTATCATCTCAAACTCTATATTTTTCCCAAGCTTTCTCGACATATCAAATACCGTTCTGTTCATCTTCTGGAACGTATTCGTAAGCGGCATCATTCTCATCGACATGATAAGCTCCTGCATCTCTGTCGTTATCTTTGACAGCTGTGATGCTGCTTTCTGGAAATTGGAAAGATCAAGATTTGGCACCTGCAAATCAGGATTCTGTAGCACAACAGACTCAGCGATAACCATCTCTCCCATCAGGTTCATAAGGCTGTTCATCTTATCAATGCTGACACTCATAAATGCCTGTTTGGTTTCTTTCTTCTTTTTCTTGGTTATCTGCTTCGCCTTTCCTGCCTCTTTCTGAATGACATAGTCACCAGGCTGAGGCTCCTTTTCAGCCTTTGGCGCCTCTGGCGCTGCAACAACAGGTTCTGCAGCGTCAGCAACCGGTTCGTCTGAGAAGCCCCTCTCAAACTCTGCATTCGAGCACTCCTCAATCTCAATTCCACTTATCTCAGAAGTCGTGTCGAGCAGATCATGAAGCTTGCTCTCGGTAAAATCACCACGGACAAGCATGAGGAAGCCTTCTGCCAGAATTGTTTCCGAACAAGTCTCATCAGTAAGAATATCCTCTGGTGTGTAATGCACATCCTCCGTATACTCCTTTAAAGCATATGTAGCCGAATATGCACGCAGGTTACTCATCTGCGTATCCTCATGATATGTAATCTTAATGCGGAAGCATCTTGCTGCCCCTGACGCCTGCGGCGCAATATAAAACTGGTTTTGCTCCAAATTCATACCTGCGGCAGGTTGAGCCGGCTCAGTTTTTTCTTCCGCTGCGGGTTCTTCCTTTGACGAAGATATCACTCCCTTGAGCTTTTCAAGGAACTTCTCCATCATCACAATCAACTCAGAATTATCCCCGTCAGGATCATTTCCATCCTTTATTTTTTCCATTTCTCCATTTATAAAATCCAAAACCTGGAAAACGATCTCGGTAAGCTCCATATGTGGCTCCTCAATACCGATATTCTCTCTCAGGTAATAGAATATATCTTCCAGCTTGTGGGACACCTTCATTATATTGTCATACATCATAACACCAGAAGATCCCTTGATAGTATGCATTATCCTGAATATCTCATTAATACTATTTTCATCAAACGCATCATCATCCTTGGTCTCCAGTACAATTTCTTCCAGATTCTCTAAAAGCTGGCCATTCTCATAAATATATATGTCCACCATTCCGTCTAAATTGAATTCCTCAGCCATGCAGGCACCCCTTCCATTTCATAAAACTTTAATCTTATGTCCATAACATACTGTAAAAAGTAACGAACAATAAATT
>JAIECJ010000052.1 GCA_029068555.1 Lachnospiraceae bacterium | reverse complement strand
ATTTTCGGCATAAAAAGCTAAAATACATTGAAAAATATGGCTATTAGCAATGTCGATTTTTAATAGCCGCAGTAATAATATACTACCCAGTATGTTAGCACATTTATATTCAACATAATCTTCTCTACATATCCTCAACATTTTCAATCCTAATCCTACCGATATTATTTCTTGTCATATCAAAATCTATATTGGAAAACAATTTCGCATATACAATATCAACTTTCCGAACTAACACATCATTTCTACAATAAGGTTTCAAATTGATTGACAAGCTTGACAATAAACTTTTTACAGTCTATTACCATAGGCAAATCTATCATTTGTAATTCTCCTGTAACAGGGTTTCTATCCGATTCATGAGCAATCATATTTCTTCGATTTACAATTAATCCCAGTTTACTTGTAATACTCTCACAACTCATTCCCATTCCATCTTTTATCGATGTCCATATTTTTTTTATTCCAATCAATCCAAATGCATACTCAATACTTCTAGGCGATTGAAAAGAATCTTTCTTTAATCTATTTCTAACGATATTTCTAAACATTCCCCGCTTATCATTTTCATTTTCTATTGTCATTACACTTTTCATTTTACATATTGATATCTCTAATTCAGTTATATCCAAACTAGTATCAAAAAAAGAGTCAACAATTTTATCCTCAGTAATCATATGCACATATGTATCTAACGCACTAACAATTAAAACAAACTCAGAACGCAATAAATATGAAGCATCCATATTTTCCGCGTTACCACACAAATATGTATACAATGGTTCAAGATTTTCAGCTGCACTGATATTCTCTTCAAATCTGTTAATATATCTACTCTTCATCTGTCAGTTCAATAATCCTTTCCGCCATAACTTCATATAGTTTTCTAAACCACCCTAGTGTTCTCCGTTGACCTTCCGTTGGATTTTTAAGTTCAATATCAAATATAGGTGTTGAAGTCTCGTTTGATATAGCAATCAACTTATTAAAGTTAGATATTTGTGCTAAACAAAACGGATCATTATAATTGATATCATTCTCATGGAACCTGCCTACCATATTCTCATATGCCTTTTCATACCTTTCCTTTGCTAATGTCATACCCTCTTGTTCCAATTGAGGAAACAAAACACTCGAAACATTATCAGAAATACGATTTATGAATCCCTTAAATGATTTCTGTGGCGCACCATGTGATAAATTAAAATCATTAACTGTATACCCTAAAAAAATAGGTGTTTTAGTTGGTAATTTATATGTTGCATTTGCAAAAGCCGTTCTTGCACTTTTTGCCCATTTTTCCCATAAAGGCAATACTCTTGCAAGAGAATTTACAGCCATAATAGAAAAATAATCTGGTGACATAGGAACCATAAAAAAATCAGAACTTATTAATACATTTTCGTTTATTGCACTCAAACTTGGATTCATATCAAAGATAACATAATCAATCGTATATTTTTCCGCTGTAGCATTTACTAAATAGTTTAACGCACCTGGCAAATTTTCCATAGACCCCAAAGCACTGGATAATTGCATCGCAATGCCCAATTGCACTTCATTCTCAGTAAAGTCCAAATTCCCTGGTAACAGGAATAAATTATCCGAAAGTCTATAACATTCGGCTGGTTCAATTAATCTAGGTTGTGATTTATAAGCTGGAACTAAACAATCATATATATTGTTTACATTTTTCTCCTCACAGTACTTTGTATATTTTTCAAATCCCATCGCATATAAAGTTAAATTACATTGCGAATCCGTATCAACCAACAATACCTTTTTACCTTTTTTTGCTAATCCAAAGCCTAAGTTGAAAGATGTAGTTGTTTTTGATACACCTCCCTTATGGTTAAAAATAGCTATCTTTTTCATAAATACCTCCTATTTTGATAAATTTTAGTAATACCGATAATTATTTTAACATATTTCAAAACAATTGCAAATAATTAAGCTAATGAAGTTAGAGATACGGGGAACACTTTACAGTTCCCCAACAAAATTATAAACAATCCGCACTTCCTGTGTCTTTACTCTGCCAACTTTCTCAGGCTCACCTATCAGTATGCGGTTAATCAGTCGGTTTAACACTGTTTCGTCAAGTTCTGTAATGGCAGCATAACGCCTGATTTCCCCCATGAAAATCTGTACATCACCCTCTGAATGTTCCTCCTCACTGATAAGCACCGCTATTTCCTGCATACGGTTCTGGTTGCTTTCCTGTTCCTTTTCCATTGCATCCGTCAGCTTCAGGAAACGCTTTTCCGTAAGTATTCCCTTCGCCTTGTCTGCATATAAGCTGATAAAGGTATCATCTATCTCCTGATTGCGCTGTGCAAGGCGCTCATATTCCCTTTTTAGACTATCCGTATCCGCAAGGTACTGTTTTTCCATTCTCCGGCTCAATCTGCCATAAAACGCTTCTTTGTCCTTTAATGCCATAGCCGCAACTTCCTGTATATCCGAAAGGACAAGATTGTATAAATCCCTCGCTTCGATTTTGTGGCTTGTACAGGCATTTTTACCCAAACGGTTATAGGTCTGACAGATATAATATGCCTTGTCTATCGGCTCCCGTTCTTTCCCTGTCCGTCGGTCTTTGTCCGTCCTGCCCACCTTTTCATAACGCACCTGCATGGACTTCCCACAAGTGGCACAATAGACAATACCATGAAAAATATTGTAATACGGGCAGTTATTCCCCTTCATAATCGGCGGTCTGCGGTCTATAAGCTGCTGTACCTTTTCCCACTCCGCTTTAGGAATAATGGCTTCGTGGCAGTCCTCTATGACTTCCCTCTGCTCCCTCGGAATGATGTTGTAAGTGTTGGAGCGTATCCCCTTCTGGTGCGTCTTGCAGACAACGTGTGCGCCCTTGTAAAAGGGATTTCTCAAAATGGTTGATATGCGTGAACCGCTCCAAGCATAATAATTCACATCACAGTCCGTTCCCGCCTGCATTCTTGTAATCGGTATCCGTTCTTCCATCAAAACCTTGCATATTTTCATATTCCCGAATCCGTCAAGTGCAAGATCAAATATCCGTCTGATAACTGGTGCAGTTTCCGGATCAATGATAAGATGCCCATTATCATCAGGATCACGCATCAGACCTAAAGGCGGCTGTCCCCCACAGAATTTCCCTTGCCTTGAACGTGTCATACGCCCTGCAAGGACTTTCTTTGAGATATCCCTGCTGTACATATCGTTCAGGATATTCTTAAACGGCGCTATATCCATTTCCTGCTTGTTAAGGCTGTCGTAATTGTCCGTAACGGCTATATAACGTACATTGTGTTTCGGGAAAAATACTTCCATGTAGCTGCCGGATTCAATATAATTACGCCCAAGCCTTGAAAGGTCTTTGGTAATCACGCAGTTTATCCTTCCTGCTTCAATATCGCTTATCATGCGCTGGAATGCCGGACGGTTGAAGTTCCGCCCTGTGAAACCGTCGTCCACGTAAAACTCGCAGTTGAACATACCGTTCTTTTCTGCATAGTCTTTCAGCAGCAGTTTTTGGTTACTGATGCTCATGCTCTCGTTATCTTTGCCATCTTCAAGAGATAATCTGCAATAGAGGGCAGTAATCGTTGGACTGGTGTTCTTAGAATTGTTTTTCTTGGAATTATAATTCCTGTTCATAGGTTCTCTCCTTTATGAACAGGGACACGATACAATCATACTACCATGTCCCCGCCCTGATTTCAACATATTTTTCAAAATATAGCTTTACACCGCCTGCCTGTCCTTTTTCTTAGAAATGTGTTCTTCCGTCTTTTTCTCTATAAGCTGCTCAAAGGCTTCCTGCATGGTCTGTGTTCCGCTAAATTCCCTTGTCACGACAAACCTTGTCTGCGCCTTTATCCGTTTTCTGTTATTTTTTACCCCTTTATTTACCGTCATAAAATTATCCCTGTCCTTTCTGCGGTCATTATTCCGCCTGTATTATTTCAATCCGTTTTATCCCTCTGTACAGAAAGATAAATCTGCATAAAAACAGCATTGAAGATAACTATTCCTCAATGCCTGATATCACACTATATCGTTTGTTCCTGTTAGTACCTTTTTTGCCTTATCCCTGTTACCCTGCCCCAGTTCAGAACGGTAATTCTTACCGCCGAAGAATACGGGCATACAGCGTTCCATAATGCGGTCATAAATCCTTGCGTGTTCCAAATCCTGCGGATTTCCCAATATGTCAAGCTGTATGTTTGTCGTGATGATGAAAGGCTTACCCGACTTGTAACGCTCATCAATGACCGTATAAACCGTTTCAAGTGTATACTGGCTCTCCCTTTCAATTCCCATATCATCAATCACAAGCAGCGTGTAGCGGTTCAGGCTTGCAAGGTATTCATTCCTCTCCGCACTGTAAAGTCCACCGAGCGCATTTAATATCTTTGGGAAACTTGTCATAAGCACAGGGATTTTCTGCTCTAACAGTGCATTGGCAATACAGCCTGCGAGGAATGTCTTTCCTGTCCCCACGTTGCCCCAAAACAAAAGTCCCTGTCCTGTCTGCATCATTTCTGAAAAATGTTCCACATACCGCTTTGCATAGACGGCATTTTCCTGTGACGCATCACATCTTTCAAAGGTATATCCGTAAAATGTTCTGTCTTGTAATCCTGCGCTTTTCATCTGCTGGATACGCATCAGTTCTTCCTCAGCCCTGTGTTTCTCACGTTCCTTCTCCATTTCCTCTGCCGCACACCTGCACAGACAGCCGACAACACGTTCCTCTCCCAAGAATGAAATTCTTTTCTGTTTTTGTGTGTGGCATTTCCCGCACATAAAAAGCCCTGTTTCAGTGTCCTTGTAATCATCAGCCGCTTTCATTCCCTCATTTGTGGCATTTTCCATTTCTTTCAGCACTTCATCAACAACTGCCCCGATCATAAGCTTTCTCCCTCCTTAAAACTGCCATTATAGGAATATCCTTTCCCTTTTTCCTGTTCTTTCTTCATATCTGCCCTTTTCCAGCATTCCATAGTTGCTAAATGGTTTTTATATGTCTTTCCAGTATAAGCCATGTATTCCGACAGATGCTCTATCATGGACTGGTAATCTGCCGGAAAGTCACTTTTTAGCGTTTCCATCTCCTGATCCGTAAGGCGGACATTCCCATACCTGCCATAAAGATTTGCTCCCTTATCCTGTCTTGTGGGTGCGTGTATTTTTTTTCTCTACCACTCTCTTTTATATAATCTCTATTCTCTATACTCTTATCTCTAATCTCTGGTGGACAAATGTCCAAAGTAGTGCGGACATTCTGCGGACAAATGTCCGCCGTTTGTCCTCCTGCATCAGATAAGCCAATCTGCAAAGGCGTTGATTTTTCCTGTTCTTTCCTAAGCCTTGACAGCTTTTTGCGCTCCCCTTCCGTTGAAGATTTCCCCACCAGCGTTTCAATCTGGCTCATATAAATCGTGCCTGTGTCGGTAGTTTCTGCAAGCCCAAGCTCCAAGAAGATTTTTACTGCCCTTTCCACAGTGCCTACTTCATGCCTTGTCAGTGTGGCGATCATCTCCGTTGTAAGCGATAAATGCTCATTTACTTTTAAAAAACCGTTAAACTGCAAAGATTTCAGGTACATCTTCATCAGGATATTGCTGTACAATATCCCGTCTTTCAGACTTTCAAGCAGGACAATGGTATCCTGCTCGAAAAAGTCCTCCTTCAATTTCAAAAAATAATACTTCCTGTTTTCTGACATAAATTCCTCCTAATTTCTGCAAATAAAAACAGGGCAACTATAAAGCCTGCAAAGGGTATAGTCTGCCCCTTGTAGGTTTATAATTGCCCTGACGCTGTGTAATCGTAACATTAAGCTGCTACGTGTAATCTGACATTTTTATAAAGACTGTCCGTCTTTTTTGGCTTGTTTTGTGTTTGTTCCGTAATGCTGTGATTTGTATTCATCAACACGTTTCTGGTTGGCACTAAGCTGTGCCTTGAGGGATATTCTTGCCCTTTCTTTGACCTGTTCGAGATTTTCTTTTTTCCGCTCCGGCTCTTGTAGGGATTTTGCAACCCTTTCCATAATTCCCTTTGCTGATTTCAGAAATTTTTCTTTCAGTGTTTCCAAACGCCTTACTGCATAATTACGCAGTTTTTTATCGTCGGTGCGTTCCGGCGCAGACAGCCATTTTGAATAATCATCAAGGATTTTTATGTCCTCCTTCTGTGTTTCCTGCCGGACTGTATCGGTAACAACCTCACAGGCTTTTTCATAAGTCTGCCCTGCCACTTCGTCAACCAGCGTTTCCATGTCCGAAAGTTTCATTGTGACATCTTCAAGGGCAGCCTGTTTTTGTGAAAGTTCCTGCTTTTTCTCTGCAATCACTTCATCATGCTTTTTTAGTATTTTTTCTTTCTCTGCAATGGCTTTTTCCGCCTTACCGATTTTCTTCTCCTGTTCCTCCACGGCTTGGACAGTTTCGGTAAGAATTTCCCTCTGTACAGAGATTGTTTCTTTCTGTTTTTCAATGATAAAATCCTGTTTCTCCAAATATCCCCTACCGCCATAAGTCGGCTCAATCTGTAAGTGGAGATTGTGATTTTCACAGATACGGAAAAGCATTTTTCGGCACTCCGCATCAAAGGTCTGCTTGCGGTTATTGTTTTTGCCTTTTTTCTTGTCAGGATTGGGTAATGGTATGCCCAATTCTTCAAGCGATTTCTCCTGCTGGGGACACAACTCCCCGTATTTGTTTTCACAGTCAAAGACGTGCCTTTCATGGATATGCGGAGTGCCTTCGTCAAGATGTAGTGCCCAATCCAAAATATGTACATGAGAGCCGAATTTTTCTTCCATCTCTGCAAAAAATTCTGTCGCAATCTTGGCTAACGTTTCCCCCGAAACAGATTCATCAACTGTGCCAATCTGATAAATACTTTCCTCCGGACAGGTCTTATTGTTTGTCAGCAAATCATTCACTGTCCTGTTGCGCTCTGTATGCCTTGTTTTTTCATTTCTTTCATTCTGTGCCTGTATGTGGTCTGCGTAATGCTCGAAGTAATAAAGCTGTTCAATCTTCTCAAAAGAATAATCGTTTTCCTTATCTTTCTCTCTTGTCAGTGCGGAAGATAATCCAGTGTAGCAGTCCCAATAAATATTCTGCCTTGCACGTTCCGCATCTATATGCTCACTGTTCCCAATATCAAACCTGCGGTCATTATGCTTGGGATTGAAAGCACCGTTTTTTCCTGCTCTGCCGTTATGCCTTGTCAGTTTCATTCAATCCTATTATTTCCCTCCTTTCTTTTGCAGGTGTAGCTTTGGAGAAAGGCAGCTTTGCTGCCAGTCCTGCCGATTTCAGCGTCAGGCAATACCCAGTATGAAGTGACGCAAGCATCACTTCTCTGGGCAATGGCTGCCGCCCTTGACCTGCTAAAAGGGCTGCGCCCTCTTAACTCTCTCCATCAGGCAGATGCACACGCCATCTGCCCATCGCACCAGACACCCACCAGCCTGTTGGCGCCCTTTCTCTGTGCGTTCACACACAATAAAAAATCACGTTGCATTTTCTCAGAATGTACGCGATTTTTTATATATTCCTGCAATATATTCCCGTGAATATTTTGCAGGTCAGGAAGTGGCAAAATGTATGTTTCCATATCATTGTTTGCTACTGTTCCATTTGCAATATTTAGTTTTCTAATATTTTCCTGGTGAGTTAAAAGTTCTATTTTTTACACTATATATTGTACGTTGAGAAATTAGAAAACTACTATATATAGCACTATTTCCCATGAAAATGTAAGAACTGTTAACTTTCAAGTATTTTCAAACAAACGGCAAATTGGAACTTAATGCTCTGTTTGTTCGGTCATAATTCCCCAACGAATTCCAAACTTATCAACGAAAACAACTCGGCAAGAACTGTATGGCGTTGCTTCCAGTCGATATATTGTCTTACTCCCCTCTTTCATGATTTCATATGCTCTTTGCACTTCTTCTTTTGTATCATACATAATAGTGAGAAAATTTGAATAGCATGTTTGAAATTCAATATCCACATGGTCACTCATAATGATTCTTTGATTGTCCAATACGAGTTCCGAATGGTATATATATTCTTTTTGATTTTCTTTAAGCAACGAATTATATTCAGGGTCATTCGCTTCTTCGTATGTAATCATACAACTAATCTTTCCATTAAATGCCTTTTCATACATTTGAATTGCTTCCCGACAATTCCCTCCAAAATTAAGTGTAGGTACAATCTGCATTTTTGTTCTCCTTTTTCTCTAAAATTTCAATATACCTCTTTGTCAATCGTAAATATTTTATCACTATCCGTTTTATATGTCATTCTTTTTGTCCGCAATAACAGCAAATCTTACAGACATTTTATAGTGCTTTTATTCTTCCAATATCTTTCTTAATTCATCAGCAAGTTCTTCTTTGATACGCTCTAATTCCTCCTCGGTATGTGTGTAATAGAACGAAGGCGGAAATAACGCCCAGCCGCTTATTCCTAAAAAATAGAACCACCAGTCCATTTCCCACAGTTTTATACGGAATAGTATCCGTTCAGTTAATCTTTTCATCATTGTTCAGCCCTGCCATTTCCGCAAAATAAGAATGCTTATCCTCTATCTCCTTTTGAATTATCATGGGCAGGCTGTTGAACAATTCGTCACAGCTTAATTCCGCCGCCAGTGTACCTGATGTTATTTCATAAAACTGGTAATCAAGCCAGTCATCCCACAGGTCATCAAAAAATATTTTACTATCCATATAAGTCTGCATATTTTCAAACCCATTGATATCAGTGTAATACAACAGTTTTATAAATCCATATCTCCCTGCATCTGCAACAAAAATATCCTCCAGTTCATATAATTCTGCATAAGCATCTGCCACTTTCCTGCATTTCTCTCTTTCTTCATTGGTAATATACACTTCTCTTTCCATGACTTCCTCCTGCATTATAATGATAAATTACCACAAAAAATTTAACTTGTTTTGAAGAATTGACCAATATAGGTATCAATATTTTAGTTCAATATAGCATAGAATAATAAAAATTGCAACCAATACTGGTCAAAATGAAATTAGGTATAGTGGAAAAATGGAACAAAAATTAAGACGCGACTGCAATATGGGTGGAAATCTCAGAACACTACGCAAAAAAAATAAATTGTCACAAGAAAGATTGTGTGCCGAATTACAACTCCGCTCTTATGATATTGGCAGAACTACTTATCAAAAATATGAATCCGGCAAACTAAATATCCCTATCAGTGTATTGATTCAGCTCAAGAAAATCTATGGCTGTACCTATGACGATTTTTTTATTGGGCTTGATCCTGACGAAAATACTCCCTAACAAATTAATACATAGCACATTTTTTGCCTTCTCACTGTATCGACCAGTATAAGTGTCAGTATTTTCATTCAATATGGCATAAAATAGTAAAAGTTATAACTGATACTGGACAATAAGGAATTTATAATGGATTAAAAAAATGGAACAAAAATTGAAACGCGACTGCAATATGGGTGAAAATCTTAAACAACTACGCAAAAAGCACGGACTGTCACAAGAAAAACTGTGTGCCGAATTGCAACGCCGTTCCTGCGATATTGGCAGAACAACCTATGAAAAATATGAATCGGGCGAGTTAAATATCCGAATCAGCGTACTGATACAGCTCAAAAAACTTTATAACTGCACTTATGATGACTTTTTCGCTGGTCTTGATCCTGATGAAAATACTCCATAGTCCAAATTTGTGTTGAACATTTTATTCCCCTTTTCAGGAAACAACGGCTAGTGTCCAATAATAACTATTTAGTCTTTAATATTAATGATGTCGCGTAACCTGTCCCATTATATTTCTCTTTGTAATCATTATTCTTTGTTGTCAGCCGACTTTTTATTTTCCTATGACAAAAATTCCGTTGATTTGGTACATTTTTCTGTTCTCAATTCTGCGCTATTCTTTTTGCGTTACGCATATTTGCAAGATTACTTCTCTGTGCAGGAGATATCTCCCTCGGCTTTCCAATACGCACTAATCTTTTTGGGATTTCATATGTCTTGCTGATTTCCGTCTGTCTTATCAGGCGGAATATATCAGGAAATTCCCTTGCAAGCACGTCCATCTTTCTAAGCCATGACGGATTAGCAGTATACACAGTCGCTGTGTCCTCCTCCGCATTGAGATTTATCACTACTTCCTGTTCATACCTTGTTAGGTTCATTTTATCTCCTTTCCCCCCTCTATGCAGAGAGGTATGTCTTTTTAATGTTTTTGTTTTGATAAATTGTCCATTCAATAACAAGTAAAATTTTTCCCTCTATAAATTGCCGCTTTTCCCTTATTTGTTCCTGCCAGTTCGCCTTTTTGTGACGAATGGCGTTTTCATGCAGCTTGGCAGGCTCATATTTATTGGTCATCGCCCACTTTCCGCTTACAGTATCCTTTCGGACGGTCATTCAGTTGTCAATGTTCGTCTGTAAAAGTATTATCACACAAATTCTCCCTCTCTCCCGTATTTCCCGAAATATGGAAATCCGGCATAAAAACATCAAATTTCCACAATATGGGAAATGATTACTTTTTCGTTATTTCAAACAATTCTTTCACAGGACTGTTAAATTTGTGATAGAATTGAGCTATCTGTTTTACCATAAGCCGCTCCTTACAACCTCTTGTACCATTGTATTTATGCCCCTCGCTGTTCTGTCAAGTCTGAAATGAATGGGATTTCAGCCCAGACTTGACAGAAAGACGGGTGCAAAATATCCTGTCACTAAGAGGTTTGTAATGGAGAGTATTGGCAGTTTTGCAGAAATACATAATTTTTATCTAATTGGAGTGATTATCAATGAAATGTAAACTTACTTTGCCGGAAAAACTCAAAGACCTGCGTGTGGAGCATGGTCTTAGCCTTGAACAGCTTGCAGAAGCCACTAAAATATCCCGTTCCGCCCTCGGCACATATGAAACCGATGAAAAAAGGGAGATAGGCGGGGAAAACCTGCGCACACTTGCAGAATACTACCATGTGTCAGCGGATTATTTGCTTGGGATAAAGGATACCAAAAAAGCAGCCGATGCCGACCTGTCTGCGCTGAAGCTTGATGATGATACCGTAACGCTTTTCAAAAACGGACATTTCAACCACCGCCTGCTGTGCGAGATTATCAAGCATCCTGCCTTTGAGAAATACATGGCAGACATTGAGATATATGTCAATGGGATTGTCACAAGCCAGATACACACCCTTAATTCCCTTGTGGATTTTGCAAGACAGCAGGTAATGGAAAACTGCCACCCTAATGAGGACGAATTTGCCCAAAGGGAGCTGAATGCCTGTTATGTGGACGAATACAAGTTTTTCCGGAATGTCATACAATCTGACCTCGGCGAAATCATCAAAGACCTGCGGAAAACCCACGCAGGGGAAACGGAAACCGCCCCCACTACTTCTATTGTTGAAGATATAAAAAGCGACCTTGAAACATACAAAAACTTCAAAGGAAGTCGTTCCGAAAAAGATTTTGCCCTCATGTGCAAACGGTGGGGCATAAATTACTCCAAAGTGCCTGACGATGAAAAAATGGTAGTAATGCGCTTTCTGCGCCGCTCAAAGAATTTCAAAGGTTAATTACTAAAGCTGAAACGCACAGCAGACATGATTAGCTGAATTGCCGGCTGATCGTGTCCCTGTTCTGTTTATTTTTATCTTGGGCAGCCAACTCTTCACAAACAAGTATGGCATATCTTTCCCGGTCTTTTGATAATTTAAACCGTAGGACTGCGACGTACCCCTTGTGTCAGAGGTATTGTAAAGGTCTAT
>JAIECJ010000051.1 GCA_029068555.1 Lachnospiraceae bacterium | reverse complement strand
TGTGTGCAAAATCTGTTATAATTCACACCTCAATAACTTATAAGCTGATGAAAACTGGCGTAGGTGTGAATTGTAACCTGTGAAAAACATATTGCCTTGATTTCTTGAAAATGGCTATTGTCTTTTTGCGTGAAAGCGGCTATAATGAAATCCGGTTTATATGTGCTCCCGAAGTCTTCACTATCAGTGTTTGTATCTGATTTTTCAAACACGCTCTAGATCGAAGGATTTCGGGAGTGTTTTTTAGCGGGCAGGGAGGTACCTATGAAAACAGAAAGTCGTCATATTTCCAATCAGATTACAGAGGGAGTTATCTGGAAACAGCTCCTTTTTTTCTTTTTTCCGATACTGTTCGGCACTTTTTTTCAGCAGCTGTATAATACTACGGATGCGGTGATTGTGGGGAAGTTTGTCGGCAAGGAGGCACTGGCGGCGGTTGGCGGGCCGGCGGCAACGCTGATTAATCTGCTGATTGGTTTTTTTACGGGGCTTTCCTCTGGCGCGACAGTGATTATCGCGCAGTATTACGGTGCCAGGAAAGAGGAAGATGTAAAGAAAACAGTACATACTGCCATAGCGCTTTCTATCGCAGGCGGTGCAGTGATTATGGCACTGGGGATTCTTTTTTCAGAAGCAGCGCTCAGGGCAATGAACACGCCGGATGAGATTTTGTCACTGTCAGTGGTGTACATGCGCGTTTATTTTCTCGGCGTCATTCCCTCGCTCATTTACAATATGGGATCGGGTATATTGAGGGCGGTGGGGGACTCGAAGCGCCCACTTTATTTTTTGATTCTATCCTGTATTGCAAATATCATACTGGATGTTCTTTTTGTTACTGTGCTGAAAATGGGGGTCATCGGTGTGGCTGTGGCGACTGCGTTGTCGCAGGTTATCAGCGCGCTGATGGTGCTTGCGACGCTGATGCGGACGGCGGATTCGTACCGGCTGTTTATCAGTGATATTCGTTTTGATCCGGCTCTTTTGCATCATATCATCCGCATCGGCCTGCCGGCGGGGATTCAGTCCACGATGTACTCTGGCTCGAATCTGATCATTCAGTCGAGCATCAATGCTTTTGGCACGGACACGATTGCGGCGTGGACAGCTTACGGTAAGGTGGATGGTATTTTCTGGATGATTATGGGGGCATACGGTGTGTCGATTACGACTTTTGCAGGGCAGAACTTTGGCGCGGGCAAGTATGACCGTATCAAGAAAAGTGTGCGCATCTGTATGGGCATGGCAGCATTTACAAGTGTGCTTCTGAGTGCCATTGTGCTCGCGGGCGGGCGTGTTTTTTTCGGTCTGTTTACAGATGATCCCGGCGTGGTCTCGATTGGGCTTGGGATGATGCGGGTGATTTCGCCAAGCTATATCACTTATATCTGCATTGAGATTCTCGGGGGCACGACGCGCGGGTGCGGTGATGCTATTCCGCCAATGCTGATGACCTGTGCCGGCATCTGCGTGCTGCGCGTTATCTGGATATTGGCAGTGGTGCCGCTGCGGCCGGAGATTTCAACAGTGGCATTCAGTTATCCGCTGACATGGTCGGTGACTTCGGCGTTTTTTATCGTCTACTATCTGAAGGGCGGCTGGCTGAAGCGGTGTCGGGGGAATGAGCAGTAGACAGAGACACACAGCTATTGGAGGTATACATATGAACGAAATCAACAGAGACGACATGCTGGAGCTGACAAGGCGCATGACACCGAAGCGCAGCTGCTTCTCGCGGATTGCGGGGGCATATTTTGACGAGGAGGGATTTATTGACGGCACCTTTAACCGTCATTTTCTCAAGCTTGCGCAGAAGGATATTGACGCCAATCTAAAACTTGCCAAGACTGTTCCGTTTTCGGAGACAAACAGGAACCTGCGGTACTATCCTTTCACTAAGGAGGACGAGAAGGCAGGGCATACGTGGCAGATGCTTATGGGATTGAAAGACTGCGAATTAAAGAATGACGCGCTGCTCGATTTGTTTTACGAGTTTATCGGGGAAAAGTACAAGTCGCCAAAGCCATATGCGGTGCGAATTTTATATGGAAGCTATGATATTCCTATAAAGGCGAAGGATAAAGAAAACCTGTGGGAGTCCGAGGAGGTATACAAATTTGTCATATGTACTTTCAGCCCACAGCTCGACGATTATGAGGCAGGGGCGCCAGAGTGCGGCTTTCTGTTTCCGGCGTTTATGGACAGGAGCGCCGATATACACGGCGTTATGGTGTATCAGGCAGACGTGAGGAACCCGCATTCGGAATTGGTTGAGGAAATTTTATTTTAGGAACTGTGCAGAAATAGACAAGGCAGGATACACAGGTTATATCTGCACAGCTTCTTAACAGATTATGCTGCGATAATATCTTCAATCATGACACGCAGGAAGAACGTTTGAAGCGTTTTCTGATTATTAATATAGACATCTTCCAGCATACGGAAGCTGACGCAGTACAGCTTCAGGTCAGACACTAGAGCGTGTTTGAAAAATCATTCTTACCACCTGCACGCCTCACTGACCCCTATGCCTCCTTTATTTGGCACAATTCTCCCACAAACTGTGACGCACATCTGGCAGAAAGTATTTTTCAAACACGCTCTAGAATTTTCCCTGAATACCGACTGTTGTCAAAAAATCCGCGGGGCGTCTGCGTAAAACTGATCGACATTGACCGTTCCCTGCTGGCCATAAATGCGGATAGTGGAATCTTCCCAATTTTCCGCTGACAAGTCCAGTTATCCTGCCATATAAAGTCCGTCGAATACGTCCATCACGTTCTTTTGCAGCTCGACTACTTCAAAATCTTCCAGATGTACCCATCCCTGTTGTCCGTCCTCGGTCTCCAGGAGCACCCAGTTCCAGTCGGCGGAGGTCTGCAGGAACCTGACGCTCTGCGGATTTACAGTAAAGGTGTCATCGGCTCCGACAGCCGTGTGCAGGGGCAGTTCTTCATATAGCTGCACCCAGTTTCTGCTCCGGAAATCATATACGTCCTGCGGGATTTCTTCCAGTGTTCCGTTCTGACCAAGCTGCCAGCGAACGGTAATCCAGTCAGTCTGCATGATATCTTTGCGGATTGAGCTTGTGATTATGCCGTCGGTGGAGATTTCGCACAGGCGGATATCGTCCTCAAAGCCGCCTATTTCCGTAATTTGTCCGTTCTGATACCGAAAAAAATGTGTGTAGGGGTCAGCGCTTGGACCGTCCTCGTAGAGCACCAGCAGGATATTCTGTCCATCAAGACTGAGCGCCCAGAGGATATTTGCCACATTGTATCCAAATCCTTCCAGTTCTGCGCTGTCGATTTGCAGATTGTAATACGCCAGTGGGTCATGTTCATCATGGTACTGTACAGCGTCGGAAGTAACGGAGGGCGAGAGGGTTATTTTTTCGGCAGTTCCGTCCCTGTCCATATCCAGATATGCAATGTTTTGTCTGGGAACCCTGTTGGAGAGATTTACCAGCGTGCCTGAATTTTGCAGGACAGACTGCGTGATGTCAAGACCAAACTGCTGCTGTTCGGATTCCGACAGCTGTGTGATATTTTTATGGTTGAATGCCGTGTCTTCGTCGGCGTACAGCATTATGGTGTCAACCGCGTCGGGATAGCTGTAGTAAATCTCTATCATGCCGTCATAGACACGAAAATATGATATAAGGGCATTTTCCCGCACCATTGGCAGATCGCCTGTATCGAGGGATGTCAGATCAATCCAGCGGACTGCATTGTCTGCCCAGTCGAGCGCGCCCGCGGTATATGTGCTGTCTGTCTTAAAATAAAGTTTTCCTTCAAAGACGGTCATCTGCAAGTTAGTTCCCGCAAAACCTGCATAGATTTGTTCTGTGGCAGAGTCTGCTTCTGTCCTGCGGAAAATACCGTTATTGCCAGCCTGATAAGTCACTTCATTGTATTCCAGTTCTTCATAAATTTCTGTATTTTCGACGATTGCAGTTTTGTTTTCCGGTATGGGAGCTGAGTCCGGTTCCGGCATTGTGTCTGGAGAGTCTGTCTGCGTGTGCTGTGTGCTGTCTGTGATCTCTGATGTCTGTGCGGTGTCACCGGGGCGCAGGCTTGAATTGGCTGATGGTGCAGGGGTGGCTTCTTGTATGTCCGCAGAGGAAACTGTCGGCGTGGTCATAAAGATGCCGCAGCTGACAGAACCGAGTATGACAATGAACACAGATACCGTGGCAAGCGGTTTTTTGTAGGAGAGAATCTGTTTGATTCTTCCCTTAATATTGTCCTCGCCGAACGAAATCGGTGTCGGGAGTTTCCACTTTTGCCGCCAGCTTTTAGATGCCGCCAGCGCCAGCAGGGATTCACTGTAATCTGCTTTTTTGTCTGTTCCGAGCCGCGCGAGCACTCTTTCGTCACACGCTTTCTCCAGTTCTCCCTGAAAAATTTTGTACATAAACCATAGAAAAGGATTAAACCAGTGAATGCTGACAACTGCAAAAGACACTACTTTCCAGACAGGGTCAAGATAGCGGATATGCATCGTTTCATGGAGCAGAATATGTGTTTTTTGCTGGTCAGTCAGCCCGGGAACCAGATAAATCCGAGGTCTGATGATGCCTGTCACGCACGGCGAAGGCACGGCGTCAGTCTCATAGACACCTTTACACAGGCACATGGAGAAACGCAGCCGGTATTTGAAACGCAGGTAGGAGAACAGTGCCCAGAACCACAGGACTGCCATTCCTGTAAGCCATATGCGTGAGCCGACAGTCAGGAAGCGCTCATATAAGCTTTTTGCGGGTTCGATACTTCCGTTTGCGCGCTCATAATAGTATGCCATTTTATCACCGTCCGCATTGGCAGCGACAGGGCTTCCGGCGGCGACAGCCCGCTCGTAATCACGGCTTCCCTCCATTGCTGTTTTGTAATTTCCGCTGTATGTGTTATCTGAGCTGAGCGTATTCTCAAGCTGATTTGGAAGGTCTGCGACGCTGTCAAGCTGGAGGAGGCTCAAGGAAGATGAGAAAGAGAACGGCATGACCAGACGCAGCGCGACCAGTCCCCAGAGCACCATGGAAATCCATCGCGGCGCCCTTATGTAATTGATGAGCATGCATACTAGTATTACACCGCAGCCGATGGAGCCATAAAAGCTCAGGCGCAATACTTCTGCAAAGAGTTCTTCCAAAAACATATTTATTCCTCCTCACTTTTCCTGCGGCTCTTGTCGATTAAACGCTGTATCTCGTCCGCGTCCTTGTCGCTCAGTGTCTTTCCTTTTGTAAAGGCGGCAATAAAGGCGGGCAGGGAGCCGCCGAATGTGTCTGCTACAAACTGCTCGCTCTGCCGTTTGTGAAAGTCCTCCTTGGGCATCAGCACCACCACTGTGCCATTGTCATTCAGAAAAATGCCGCGCTGGCAGAGACGCTTTAACATAGTGTAGGTAGTCGTGCGCTTCCAGCCGAATGCCTCTTGGCATGCCTTCACCAAATCCCCTGTGCTAATGGGCGCTGATGCCCATATAATCTCCGCGAAACGCCCCTCCATTACACCTAGTTTGTTTTCATCCATTTGTTCATTCCACCTTTATGTATGTGTTAATTTGTCTAACGATGTTAGACAACTATAGTCTAATGCTGCTAGGCGTGTTTGTCAAGCGTTCGTTTGAAATTTAAAAATGCAAAATCGCTTACTTTGTAAACGACAGCCCCAAAATAAAACAGACAGGACTTGAATTATTACAGGAAATATGCCGGACTGCAAATCTTAGACGTTGACGGAAATGAAGTATATGCATATCAAAAACCGGATAACGCACAGAGCTGTTATTCCAATGCTTGACCTTTTGCTGCTTTATCAGACAGGACAGGCTGACAATGCAGGCCTGAAAGATTTGACTATAGGGGAAGTAAGCGTTTTGGACATGGATAGCTGCAAAGACAATCTGCCTTCTGTTTTTTAATTTCACAAAGTCAAATCTTGTGTCAAATAGTATATTTCCCGATATTTCTGGATAAAATAAACCAGCAACATACCGCATAAAATCATAAGTTTAGAAATTATTTAGAAAAAATATTAGCACTCACCATTGACGAGTGCTAATAAGTGTGTTATAACACATATATAACAAATAAAACAACAGCTTGCCAAAGCTGCCACACAATTATTTATAGGAGGAATGAATGATGTTATTACCAAGTGCAAATGTTATGAACAGTATTTTTGGAGAAAGTTTATTTGATGATTTCTTTGAGGATTTTGCCCGTCCAATGAGGACGGCTTCCCGCTACAACACCGCCACGGGCATTATGAGAACGGATGTCAAGGAAAGCGATGCCGGTTATGAGCTGGATATCGATCTGCCAGGCTGCAAGAAAGAGAATGTGAAGGCGGAGCTCAAGAACGGGTATCTCACCATCAACGCGGAGACGAGTCAGAACAATGACCAGAAAGATGAGAACGGCAAGTATATCCGCCGTGAGAGATATTATGGAACCTGCAGCAGAAGCTTTTATGTGGGCGAGGAGATCAGACAGGAGGACATCAAGGCGAGATTTGAGGACGGCATCCTGAAGGTGTCTGTACCAAAGAAAGAGGTAAAGCCAGTCATTGAGGAAAGCAAGTATATTCCGATTGAGGGATAAATAACAGGTTTTTAAGAAACGGTGTAGCGTCGGCTATGCCGTTTCATTTTTCTGCGCTATTATCTGCTGTTTCCAATGCGCTTTTGCAGCATTCGTAATAATATTCCTTATCCAAGAGTTTTGCTGAATCCCGCTTAGCCTTCCTTGTGGCGTGTGCATAGACATTCATGGTTGTACTTACGTCCGAATGTCCTAAAAGTTCCTGCACGTCTTTTGGCTACGCTCCATTTGATAACAGGAGTTATAAAATATAAAAGACTTCTTAATCAAAACAAATACAAAAGAGCCACAGCATAGCATTTTATGCGGTACTGGCGGAAAGGAGGGAATTGATTATGAGTCGCGATTTAACAGCATTATACGAGAGATTGAGCCATGACGACGAGTTACAAGGTGAAAGCAGCAGCATATCCAACCAAAAGGCAATGCTTGAGGGGTATGCGGAGAAAAACGGTTTTACTGGTATACGCCATTTTACTGAAATAAAACTCGATTAATTGATACAAAGGGAAAAAACAGAATATCGGGGAAACCGCAGAAATAAAGGGCTTTCGGCACATTGGGTGTGACCGAAAACCTTCTCTTTTATGGGGAAGCCACGAGGCAGTCAAGGAAGTAGGTTGGTATTTGAACCCTCCAGAGCCAAAATCAAAATGTAGGAAAGTGACGAGGATAGTAGTTTTTTATTGCTTATTTTTGTTCACAGAAGTTTCAAAATAGGCAGCTTGTATTTGTTCGTTTCTCCGTATATAATAACCATATATCAATAGGAGGCGGCAGAATTGCTTGATTATATTTCTGTAAAAGAAACGGCGAAAAAGTGGGGGATATCTGAACGGCGTGTTCAAAAATTGTGTGAAGGGAACCGGATTGAAGACGTGATACGTTTTGGGCATTTATGGGTGGTTCCTAAAGAAGCAAAAAAGCCCATTGATCTGAGAAAGAAAAAGAATATAAAAAATGGAGGTCAGAGTGATAAGTGATACGGCAAATTAGATATTTTCAGTCTGTTGTCCGCAACAACAGTTTTCAGAAGCGGCGGAGGAATGCCATATTTCCCAATCTGCTATCTCACAGCAAATTCAGGCATTGGAACGGGAGCTTGGCTTTCAACTGTTGGAAAGAAAGAACCGTAAATTTTCGCTCACAAATGCTGGAGAATATTTTTATAAAAAAAGTCTGGTATTGAATGACCAGCGCAGGGCATTTTCGGATGAGTATGTCAATCTGATCTTGACTGTAGGAAATGAGTTTATTGAGATTTCTGCAAGGAATCCGATTGCCGCCTTACCGTCTGTGACACCGCAGGAACTAAAAAATATCCCGTGTATCCTTGTTTCATCGAAAGAACAGCGGGAAACAGAGAGGGAATACTATCAGGGAGTGATTGGTTTTCAAAGTGATTTTCTTTATGCGGAAAATCTGGAAGAAGCCCGGCTTATGGTGATAAGTGGACAGGGATTTATGCCGGTGGAAGGTGCAGGGCAGGCGGACAATTTTTGTTCTTCTATCAGGCGAATCCCTCTCTTTCGGGGGATTCGCAGATTAAGCGTAACTATTGCGCCTTTTGGAAAAAGGACAATTCTGGCTACTATGTAGAAGAATTTTCCGATATGCTGAAAAGAAAATTTGAATAGGGTATATCTCATTTCATAAGCTGTTCTTGCTTCTATAAGGGCAGCTTTTTTGTATTCTATTTCCGGATACGACCTTTCCTGTAAAAACATGGCGGTTCTCACTTTGTGTCAATAGGCTTTATAGCGTTCGCATATACTATGGATTTAGAGTGGCAGGTCAGGTAATAAGTCACATTCGCTTCCGGATCAGTCACGGGAATTTTTATCCTGTCTGCCAGAAGTCGGTGGCTGTCTTCCACAAGGTCTGTTGTGAAACAGGGCAGCGAAGATTCCCTGACAAGTTCTTCATATTCAAATTGGTCTGTCTGTACTAAAAATCTGGAAGCAGGCATCCGGAGCCGGCACATTTCATCCCAAAACCCTATTTCTGAATTTAGGAGGAAATTATAACCGTTCAGTTCGGAAAATGCTACAGAGGATCGTTCTGCCAGATCATGGGAGGCTGGGACGCAGACAGACAGATTTTCCTTCAGGAATGGGATATTTATATAATGGCCGCACTGTGTCTCATGAGGGAGGATTGCCAACTGACAGGTCTCGGAATCAAGATCCTGACAGACGGCAGGCACGCTTTTTATCGAGGATGCTATGGTCATGTCAGGATATGACAGGGAAAGGGCAGGAAGCACATACCATAAAGGGGCAGGCGCACAGGAACTGACCGTAATGGTGTGCAGGCTCCTGTCAAATTCCCGTACTGTTTTTAAAGCGTTATCAGCTGCTGACAGAAGCTGTCTTGCTTGTTCCACTGCTATTCTGCCAGTATCATTGAGCATAATCTTGTTTTTGCCCCGGACAAACAGGGCTGCCCCGAAAACTTCTTCAAGGTGCTGCATCGTCCTTGTGATCGTGGGCTGTGAGATATGAAGTTTTTCTGCAGCCAAAGACAGTGTTCCCATATCTGCAAAGGCAGTAAGCTGTTTCAATTCATTGAAATCCAACATAATAATCCTCCGTTCGTAGTATTCATTTTATGAAATGCAGATTCCGATATTTATATTGTACATTTTCCAAAGAAAAAAGTAAAATACGATTATCAAAAGAAAATGAAAATTCAAAATATGAATAACAGGAGGACTAAAAATGGAATATGTAACATTAAATAACGGAGTGAAAATGCCTGTGCTTGGATACGGAGTTTACCAGACACCGCCGGAGCAGACCGAGGAATGTGTGCTGGATGCAATCCATGTAGGATATAGGAGCATTGATACGGCACAGGCGTATGGCAATGATGTGATATGTTGTGAAGTGTAGATGTCAGATTCCTCTAAAAGCTTGTATTTTAGCGGAAATCTTCATCTGCTAGTCAGATGCAAGCATCTGACTCTTGCGGCATTCGCCAAATTGACATACAAGTATGTCAGCTTGGCTCATTGCTCGCAGAAAATACAACATATGCGGCTGGCTCATTTGTGGTGAATGGAAAATTGCAGATGTTGTAATAAAGAAAGTGGGTGATAATCCTTTTATTCGTATCTGTAAACAGTTTAGCACAAAGAAAGGCGGTTGTATATGGAAATTACTTACCATTGGGAAGGTGATTATCTGATTCCTGATCTTAAACTTTCGGATACAACGGAATATCATATCGGAAAGTATGGAAGAATGAGGCAGCGGTTTTTGAAGGAGAATCACGGAGGCGTTTATTCGTATATGATCTTGTCAGAAACCTTATGGAAGCATCTTGCGGAAACTGATGAAGAATGCAATGAGATGATGGACAGGCTTGTGGGGC
>JAIECJ010000050.1 GCA_029068555.1 Lachnospiraceae bacterium | reverse complement strand
CAGAAGCAGATTGCGGTTAAAGGTTTCTACATAGTGGAGAGATTTCAGAAACACCTTATATCTCCCGGTATCGTTGGCAATCACCATAGCGGGGCTATCGTCTTTCCGATGCTTTTTCAACCACTGATCCAGTTCCGCTTTTAGTCGGACATACTTCATCGGCTTAATGATGTAATTGGTGGCCTGATATTTATATCCCTCTAAACCATATTGGGTAAGGGTAGTCAAAAAGATAATACCGACCTTTTCATCCATCTGGCGGATACGCTCGGCGGCTCGCAGGCCGTTTACCAGCCGCATTTGAATATCAAGGAAAATCAGATCAATGGTGGTATCGTACTTTTCAATCAGCTCCATGCCGTCGTAATAAACAGTTACCTTTATTTCTTCGCCGGTTTCTGTGGCGTATTGATTTAATAGACTTGTCAGGTGTGCGACAAAATCTTTCTCATCGTCGCAAATCGCTATATGTATCATTTCGATTCTCTCCATGTTCAGTATTCCACAAAATATTGTACAATACTTTAGGCTCGTGCTCAATTCCTATTTGAAATTAGCCGGAGTGCAGTCAGCAATGCGACAGGCTGATAGTATCATCTTGACCTTGTACTGAAAGAATGCTTTTATAAGGGATGCACTCGAAGGGGCAGTCAAAGGCGGAGCCTATAATATCGCTGACGTGGAATTTGGTGATATCGTCATCGTCAGGTATTCTTTCGCTGCTCACATCTATTGCGGGATTACCGGAATTAAAAGAGTGAGAAAGGGGAGAATACAGAACAAAATCCGCTCCGCGATAAATGTAGCCAGACAGGCAGCCAGAGCCACGATGAGCAGACTTTTTCCCCTGTATGCGGTGATGACAGCAATGAGGAGTCCCGCAAGTGCTGAGTATATGCTTGCCGTAGAATACAGTATCGCCGGAAAGGTCATCGCGGCAAGACATGCATACGGCACATAATATAGGAAGGATTTGATATATTTGTTGGTAATCTCTTTTTTTGACAGCGCCAGGGGGAGCATACGAATCAGGTAAGTTACCACTGCCATGACAAGGACATAGAGATAGATGTTGTGGGTCATTTTAGCTTTCTCCTTTGCGTTTTTCGTCTTGAATCGGTTTCATCCATGCCGCGATGCCTGCCACAGATACCGTTGTGATAATGATGACAAATCCGGATGAGATCTTGTTGAGGATAGGAAGGACAGAGAATAAAAAGCTCAGTCCCATGGCGGACAAGATGACAAGCAGAATTGTGCGGTTTTGTCTTGCAGGCGGAATGATGATAGCAAGAAACATCCCGTAGATGGCAACGCCGAGTGCACTGATCACAAAAGAGGGCAGGATATTTCCTGATATCGCGCCCGCCAGTGTTCCCAGGACCCATCCGGGGACGGCGGCGCTCGTGATGCCATAGTGGTAGGCTGGCTTCAGGGAGCCGTCAAGACTTGCATCGAGCGCGAAGATTTCATCTGTTACACTGTAAGCCATAGTATACCTGTGCCAGCTCGGCACAGAGCGGTCCAGCTTCTGCGCAAGGGAAAACGACATCAGGCAGTAGCGCAGGTTGATAACCAGCTGTGTCAGGGCTATTTCGATATAGGTGCCTCCGGCAGCAATAATGCCAAGTCCCGAGAATTGCCCCGCGGATGTCACGTTTGTCAGCGATATCAATACTGCCTGTAAGATGTTTAAACCCTTGGTGACAGCTTCCATTCCAAATGCAAAGGATACGGCAAAGTAGCCTAAAGCAACGGCGGTCCCGTCACGCAGTCCGTTTTTATAATCTTTTGTTTTCAAGAGTGTATCCTCATTTCTGCAATTTATAAATGTTCTAAATTATACTATCACTTTAGGGTAAAAAAAGCAAAAGATTTAAGCATTTTTCAAACACGCTCTAGAAGTTGACTTTAATGCATGAATCTGTTATTGTCAAATGGAAAGCATTTTTCAAACACGCTCTAGTACAGTGATATTGACAGACATCAAACGATAACAGAATTGGGAGGAAAAAACAAATGAATGAGAAAATAAAAAAGGGAATGACGAACAGAGAGCGCAGGGATGCGGGACTGGCATACATTTCAGATGACAGTGTATTCGAGGAGCAGCGTGTGTGCAGAAAAATTCTACAGCAGCTAAATTTTATGGACCGTTCTGATTTTGCAGGAATCAGTGAAGTGGTGAAGGCGCTTTTTGGCAAGTCGGAGGGCGCTTTTGTCAATCCGCCGTTCTACTGCGATTATGGGAAAAATATCGAGGTGGGTAAAAATTTCTTTGCCAATTATAACTGCACACTGCTGGATGTGGCAAAAATTAAGATTGGCGACAACTGTCAGATGGCGCCCAATGTAGCAGTTTATACGGCAGGACATCCAGTCCACCCCGTCAGCCGTAATTCAGCCTATGAGTATGGCAAGGAAGTGACAATCGGCGACAATGTGTGGCTTGGCGGCAACACAGTAGTCTGCCCTGGCGTACATATTGGGAACAATGTCGTAATTGGCGCAGGCAGTGTGGTGACAAAGGATATTCCTGACTGGTGCATCGCAGCGGGGAATCCCTGTAAGGTTATCCGCAAGATTACGGATGAGGACAAGAGAAAGCTGTTTCGGGATGAGGAGATAGACGAGGAAGCATGGAATGACATTGCGGTACGGATGAAATTTTAGATAAAATATCAGCCTGTTGCGGGCTGATATTTTTGTGTACAGTATTAATGATGCAATTGAAAAAATGACTGTCTATGTGAAATAATATTTTGAAATATGAAATCGTTCTCACAAAAGTACTTAAAATTTTATTAGAAAAATTAGGCAAAATGACTATTTACAATAAGTATTTCATCATATATGATAATATCATACATGAAACCGATAACACATTTTTCTTTTTGGATATGGCGCCATCTGGAAAAAGAGAATGTGATGCATATCGGCAGGAGTCATACAAAAGGTGAACAAATACTTAGAAAGGAATGATTTTATGCAGAAAGTAAATATTAAGTTTAAGGATGTGGAACAGGTCAGGCAGTTTGTGAATACAATTGACAAGTTAGACGCGAGCTTTGATCTTGGTTCTGGGAAGAAGATTGTTGACGCGAAATCCATACTTGGTGTGATGGCATTGGATTTGTCCGGTCCGCTCTGCCTGAGATATCATTCAGACGATAAGGACATTGAGGAAAAAATAGCGCCGTTTGTTTATATGGAAGCATAAAAAAGAGTAAAAGAAAAATATGAAATAAAGAAGAGGTGTGGTCATGGGAAAAGAAGACAACATTTTTTTGAAGAGACTGGAGCGTCATCATGATGAGCTGCGCTGGCTCTACATGGAACTGTATGACAATGACTCCATGTTTGCTGAACTCGGCGATAATCTGCGACAGTTTTTCCTTGAAAGGGACAAAGAGCTGAAACAGAGTGATGAGAAGCGTGTGTCAGACCCCGGCTGGTACAGGCAGAATGACATGCTTGGGATGATGTTCTACATCGACAATTTTGCAGGAAATATGAAAGGCGTGCAGTCGAAGCTTGACTATATTCAACAATGCAATGTGAATTATATCCACCTGATGCCGTTTCTCGATACGCCAAAGGGGCGTTCGGACGGCGGATATGCTGTGTCGGATTTCCGCAAAGTGCAGGAAAAACTGGGTTCCATGGAGGACTTGGACTGCCTGACAGCCGCCTGTCACAAAAAGGGCATCAATGTCTGCATGGACTTTGTTATGAACCACACCTCTGAGGATCATGAGTGGGCAAAGAGGGCGCGTCAGGGTGACGGGGAGTATATGAGCCGCTATTTCTTTTATGACAATGCCGCGATTCCCCAGCAGTATGAAAAGACTGTTCCACAGGTTTTTCCAACGACCGCACCCGGAAATTTTACATGGCTTCCCGACGCGGAGCATTATGTAATGACTACGTTTTACCCTTATCAGTGGGATTTGAACTACAGGAACCCAAGAGTCTTTAATGAAATGATGTACAACTTCCTCTATCTGGCGAACAGGGGAATCGACATTATCCGCATTGATGCAGTCCCATATATATGGAAGGAATTGAATACGCCATGCCGCAATCTGAAACAGGTACATACCATTGTCCGCATGATGCGTATGATCAGTGAGATTGTCTGTCCGGGCGTGCTGCTGCTCGGCGAAGTCGTCATGGAGCCGGAGAAAGTGACGCCGTATTTCGGCACTGTTGAGAAGCCGGAGTGCCACATGCTCTATAATGTCACCACAATGGCGACTACATGGCACACTGTGGCAACGCGGGATGTGAAGCTGTTAAAAAAGCAGCTGGACATCGTGAGTGCGCTGCCAAAGGATTATGTGTTCTTAAATTATCTGCGCTGCCATGATGATATTGGCTGGGGGCTTGACTATGCGGCATTGAAGATGGACGGCATGGAGGAGCGGGCGCACAAGAAGTACCTCAATGACTATTTTCAGGGGTATGACGGAGGCAGTTGCAGCCGCGGTGAGCTTTATAATGCAGATCCGGTTACAGGCGACGCGCGGTTCTGCGGTACGACGGCGTCAATGTGCGGCGTGGAGAAGGCTGGATTCGAGGGAAACACTGCCGCGATGGAAAAAGCGGTGAAAATGGATCTGATGCTTCACGCATATATGTTTATGCAGTCAGGAATCCCTGTTCTGTACAGTGGGGATGAGATTGGGCAGGTCAACGATTACCACTATAAGGAAGATGCAGACAAGGCAGCGGATTCACGATATATCCACCGTGGACCGATGAACTGGAAGCTGGCAGAAAATATCAGCGACACGGACACTGTGGAGGGAATGATTTTTCAGGGATTAAAAAAGCTTGAGCATATCCGTAAAGCGGAGAAGGCGTTTGTATCTTATGCTGATACATGGACGGTTGACACGGGGGATAAATCCGTATTGTGTATTGGCAGATATCAAGACGGTGAGACAATATATGGTGTATTTAATTTCAGCGAGTTTGATAAGACCGCATGGCTCGACGGCGTGGGAGGCGATGCCATAGACCTGATTTCAGGGGACAAGAAGAAATTGGCTGAAGTGAACGTACCAGCGTGTGGATATTATTATTTGAAAAAGAAATAGTACAATTACAGCACAGGTTTTTGCTCTGTGCTGTTAAGTGTATTGAAAGGGAATTGTCACGAGTAGTTGAAATGATAAAGGGGCAATACAGATGAACATAGCAGATATAGCGAAGATGGCAGGGGTGTCGAGGGCGGCTGTCTCGCGGTATTTTAATAATGGATATATTTCAGAGGAAAAACAGGCGGCAATCCGCAAGGTTGTGGAGGAGACTGGCTACCGGCCTTCTATTCAGGCACAGACACTTAGGACAAAGAAGACAAAAATGGTCGGGGTAATTGTGCCTAAGATTGCGTCTTCTTCAATCGGAAGAATCGTGGAGGGGATGCTTTCGGAGTTTAATAAAAGTGAGTATCGGATGATACTGGCTGTCACCCAGAATGATCCCAAAAAGGAAGTGGAGTATCTGTCTGCTTTCAATGACAAGCAAGTGGACGGTGTCATACTGGTCGCGACAGTGTTTACGGCGGCACATAAGCGCACATTAAAGAGCATGTCTGTTCCGGTTGTGATTGTAGGGCAGTATTTGCCGGGGTACTGCTGTGTGTATCATGATGATTATCACGCCTGTTATGACATTACGAAGCTGATGCTGGAGAAAGGCAGAACAAGGCTGGGATATATTAGTGCGATGCTGCAGGACAAGGCGGCAGGGGAGGCACGGTACAAGGGATTCTGCGACGCTGTGTGCGCCATGGGGCGCGGGGAGCTTGCCGAAAATGTTGTCATAGCCGATTTCACGCTTGCTTCCGGCTATGAGAAGACAGGGGAACTGCTCGGCAAATACACCGGACTGGACGGGTTGGTCTGTGCGACGGACGCAATGGCTGTCGGTGCGATGCAGTACCTGCGGGAGCATGATATCGCAGTTCCGCAGATGATTCTGGTAGCAGGACATGGGGACTCTGAGATTACGCGCATGACAGTGCCTTCCCTGATAACAGCTCATTATTACTATGAAAAAAGCGGCAGACTTTCAGTGCGCAGGCTTATGGATTTGCTGCAGCATGATGAGGGCATGGCGGAGGAAGTGAAGCTGGGGTATGAGATTGTGGATTTGAATCATTGATTTTCTTGTCCGGACAAATGAATGCGTTCGGCACAAAAAGAGCTGGCAAACTGTGATTTTCACAGGTCTGTCAGCTCTTTAACTTTAAACAGATGCAGCTGCAACAAGCCATCGCGGAGCGGTTTTGCATGGCCTATTGCCTGTAATGGGAATCCAAAGACTCAACTGTTAGTTACAATTCACACCAACGCCAGTTTTCATCAGCTTATAAGTTATTGAGGTGTGAATTATAACAGATTTTGCACACAAAATGCTAAAAGGCAAGCATTTTGGCGCATGATTCCCACTACTTTGGCGTAGGTGTGAACAGTAACAACTGTTACTTTGCAGCGCAGCATTTATGGTGGTATTCATGAAAAAGAAAGAGATTTTGTGATATAATGGAGAATAAATGTGTTTTGGAGTCAAACGGGGATGAAACTATATGATAAAAAACAGATAGACTGGAAGAATGTTTTATTTGAAAATAAAGCATTATTCTGGCTGCTTTTTCCGATAATTGTAGAGCAGTTTTTCAATTCATTTATGGGAATGGTGGATACGATGATGGTTTCCACTGTTGGGAGTTATGCCATATCGGCAGTATCTCTTGTGGATTCGATAAACAATCTGGTAATACAGATATTTGCAGCTATGGCAGCTGGTGCAGTCATTATCTGTTCACAGGATATTGGCGGTGGAAATAAAGAGCAAAGTAGTAGAACAGCAGGACAAGTTGTGCTTACAGTACTTGTGATTTCTTTTTCAATTATGACATTTTGTATTTTAGGCGGAGAAAGGCTCCTTAGACTGATATTTGGAACAGTTGAGGATCCCATCATGGAAAGCGCAGTTACTTATTTTATAATAACGGCTGCTTCTTATCCGTTCCTTGCGCTGTTCAGTGCGGGAGCGGCATTTTACAGGGCATCTGGCATTTCGAAGTTCCCAATGAAGATATCGGTTATTTCTAATATTATAAATGTTACAGGAAATGCACTGTTTATCTATGGCATGCAATGGGGCGTAACTGGCGCTGCCCTTGCGACACTTTTATCAAGAGTTTTCGGTACAGTGGTAATATATTACTGCTTAAGAAAACCAGAACAGACAATCGTGATAAGGAACTATTTGAGAATACGCCCTGACATGACACTGATACTCAGAATAATGGCGATAGGCATTCCGGCAGGAATTGAAAATGGGATGTTCCAGTTTGGAAAAATTGCTATTTCTTCGACCGTTTCTACGATGGGAACAATGGCGATATCAGCACAGGCAATGACTGATATTCTTGAAAATGTAAATGGCATTTTCAGCAATGGTGTTGGTATCGGACTTATGACGGTAGTGGGACAGTGTATCGGTGCACACAGAAAAGAAGAAGCCAAGTATTATATTGTAAAACTTATGGGCATTGCATGGATAGGAGTACTTGTATCATGTATTCTGGTTCTTACAATTACAAAGCCAGTGACATGGATTAGTGGGATGGATCCAGAAGCAGCGCAAATGTGTTTTAGGCTGGTAACTGCTATGACGATTGTAAAACCATTGCTGTGGGTAGGGGCTTTTGGATTGCCATATGGGTTACGTGCAGCAGGTGATGTCAGGTTTTCAATGATTGTTTCTGTCAGCAGCATGTGGTGCTGCCGCGTGGTATTCTGTATCTTTCTTGTAAGAACATATCATTTTGGACTTAGGGCAGTATGGATTGGAATCTTTACCGACTGGTTTGTGAGGGCGTGTATCTTCTGGGGACGGTTTATTAGCGGTAGGTGGCTTCAAGAGGATACAGTTGAGCAGAAATAGGAGAAATCTTCATGATTTTCATTCAGAAATACAACAAACAACATCATCGTGACTTATTTCATTTTTTGGAAAGATGTCTGCCAGAGTCAGATAGAATTTTAGAATGGAATGGACGCCATAAAATATATCATAATATTGATGAATACTTTGAATATTTCTGGTGTATGTTTGATGGCAATGAAATGATAGGAACAGTTGCGCTGAAAAAAATAAGCAGGGAACAATGTGAGCTAAAGTCATTATATCTTTTGGAGAAATATCATAAAATGGGATTCGGATTTCAAAAAGGCTGTCTCCCTATATGAAAAAACAGGTTTTACGCGAATCGAAAGGTATAATGACAATTACATGGCTGATGTGTTTATGGTACTAAAACGTTACTGTTCACACCTACGCCAAAGTAGTGGGAATCGTGCGCCAAAATGCTTGCCTTTTAGCATTTTGTGTGCAAAATCTGTTATAATTCACACCTCAATAACTTATAAGTTGATGAAAACTGGCGTTGGTGTGAATTGTAACACTAAAACTTGATAGATCTAATATATCCCCAAAATGGACTTGACATTAGTATGACAATCTGTTATTCTTTAAACATAACAGATTGTCATACTAAATACAGTACTATTAAGGAGGAATATGTCATGACACCACAAATATCAGATGCCGAGCTGGAAATCATGAAAGTGGTCTGGGCAAACGGTAAAGAGCCGACACTCTTTGCCTATCTCACGGACGAACTGGCTGCCAAGGGCAGACCGTGGCAGAAAAATACATTGATTACACTGCTGAACCGCCTTGTCAACAAGGGTTTTCTAAAGGCAAAGAAAATCGGACGCCGCAACGAGTACACCCCCCTTGTGTCGGAAGCAGAATACCAAACGGCACAGACAAAACATTTTTTGGAGAAACTTTATGAGGGAAGCGCGTCTGGACTTGTCGCCACACTGATCTCAGGTGATTTGCTGACAGACGATGAGTACGAGGAATTAAGGCAGCTGCTTGAGCGTGATTGAAAAATCATGAGAAAGGAAATAGAATACCATGAATACTGTTTTGAAAACCTTCCTGTCCATGTCGCTTTCCGGTGCGCTGCTGATTCTGGCGCTGTTTGTCGGAAAACGATTTTGGCGGGACAAAATCAGCAGGCAGTGGCAGTATTATATCTGGATCCTTGTGATTTTGCGCCTGCTGCTTCCCTTTACGCCGGAACGAAGTCTGATGGAAGCAGCCTGTCAGCCAATCGGACAGGTACTGTCCCATATGCTGCCGCATACTCAAACGCAATCTTCATTAAATGGTGTGGAGGACGCGGGTATTGCTGCTGTCCGTCAGGCACAGGACAATGAAAAGAACAATAGCCCGACGCAAGGCAGCGAAAAAGCAGATAGTGTAACACAAGGCAATGAACAAACAGACAGCCTTACACAGACAACTGCATCAGAACGGTTGTTTAGAGAAATTGATTCAATGCAGACCAATCGGATAGACAGTATGCCAGCAGATTTTGATCCGTTCAAAGATATTACAGTGATACTGTACAATCAAATCTGGCTGATTTGGCTTGCTGTTGCGTCGGGGATGCTGATACGCAAAATAACGATGTACCAGGGCTTTGCGCGCTATATCAAAGCAGGCCTTACACCTGTAACTGATATTGAAATGCTGGAAAGACTTTCCGCCAATGCACAACAGGCAGGAATCAGAAGACCGGTGGAGTTATGTGTCAATCCACTTGTCTCGTCCCCGATGCTAATGGGCTTTTTCCGCCCCTGCATCATACTGCCAGGTGCGGATATTTCCGAGAAGGATTTTCACTATATCGCGCTGCATGAGCTAATACACCATAAGCGGCAGGATATTCTTTACAAATGGCTGGTGCAGCTGACTGTCTGCCTGCACTGGTTCAATCCCATGGTATATCTGATGCGCCGCGAAATCACCAAAGCCTGTGAGTTTTCGTGTGATGAGGCGGTTCTTGCAAAAGTGGGAGACATCCATGCGCCAGACTATGGAAAGACGCTGCTGGATGCCATGGCGGCAGTTGGAAAATACAGGGAAAGCTTTGGCGCGGTTACATTGAGTGAAAATAAACAGTTATTAAAAGAAAGGTTGGGTGCGATAATGAGTTATCGGAAAAAGTCAAGGGCATCTGTCATTTTGACAGGTATGATGACAATGGGTATTGTTTTGGCTGTCGCTTTCATGGGAGTGTATCCCGTCGCTGCGGAGGAGGCGGATGGGATTCAAGAGACCAGACTTCGAAAAAGCAGACTTCAAGAAAGCAGCTTTTCTGAAAACCGCCTGCAGGACAGTTCTGCCGCAAATAATTTTAAACCGAACAGCGGACGACAGGAAAACGACATCATTGCTGCGAAGGCAGAGCAATACTATGAGGAAGGAAGTCTTCCGTTATTCTGGATCGCATTTTCGCGGTTAAGTGAGGATGCAAAGGCGGCATGGCTCGAGCGCATTTATGCAGATGAACAAATACAGTTTCTGGGACTTGTTGTCAATCAGTTGGAGGTTGACAGCGCCGCTGTCCAACAGTATGCAGAGAGGGCATATGCAGACCGCTCTACAGCTCGTTTCTCCATTATGGCAAAGCGCATGAGTGAAAAGACATTGAGGGCATGGCTGGACAGGGCGCTGGCGGACGAACAGTTTGCGTTCCAGTCTGTGCTGTTTGGACTGCTGGACGATGAGGAGCTGGATGCCTTGGAGGAGGAACTTGACAGGCAGCTTGCTGCGGCACAGATGCAGGAGTATCTGGAACACGGCATCCTCAGTGACGGAAAGACCTATTATTATGAGTCCCAGCTTGTCCATATCTTTCTCGATATCAGGAAGGAAGGCTCGTTTTATACCTTGCAGGTCAATCCGCAAGGTACTGTGAATGTCAAAGTCACGCGCGATGAAAAAGGCGGTATCAAAAGCGTTGGTTATATGACCGAAGCGGAGGTAGAAGCGCTTTTTGGATCCATGGATACTGCAGATGAAGAAGTTATTGATGAGATAGGTGTAGATGAGAAAGTTATTGATGAGATAGGTGCTGCAGATGCAGATAGGTACTTTGATGACATGGGAGGTGCATTTGATGCATTTAATGCGTTCAAAGCGTTTAAAATCTTTGATGATTATAAATGCTTTGGCGATACAAAAGATGAATATGACACATCAAAGTACAGTGCGCCGCAGATTATTGCAGTCAACGAGCAGAGTATAGCCGCAGGAGCAAAGCTCTGGTTCGGGGATTATGACCTGTGCAGCGGGGATCAAATCCGATATGATATTGAAGCGGAGACAGGAAGCGCTATCATGATTGGATTTGTCAATACCTATGACAGTCAGTTTCCGGACGCCACCTATCACTCCGCACTGGTTCACCGCGATGACGGCGTACTGAAATGCACCCAGGATTTTATCTGTGGCGAAGGTGTAAAAGCCGGACAGTATAAGCTGTATGTCTATGCACCGGAGGACACATTAAGGAACGTGAAAGGCAGTGTCTCGATAGCACATGCCCAATAATTAGGAACTGTCCGGAAATTGTATTTCTGGACAGTTCCTAATTGTAAAGAGAAATAAGGCATAATTGACAGGGACAGGACAGCAGAGAGGGGGAGACGTGCCGGCGGATGTTCGGGTGAGATAAGGCTGGTAGAGGATTCATTAAAGGTTTTCGGATAAATTTTAGTAATTCCTGTTGTCGGATTGAAGAAACAACCGTATAATAAAAAATAGATTGGGTAATGAAACTTTAAAAATGCGAGAAGGAGACGAAACATGTTATATTTGAAAGCGGATAAATTGTCTCAGATACAGGATGTATTTAGTGCCAGTCCACTGCAGGACGAAAGGGAAATCAGCCAATATTATCAGGATGCGACCGAGGCAAGGACAGGGGATGCCTATTCGGGTTTTGTTGAGAAGATGGAATTGCTGCTGGAGGATTCGCATCACTCGTTTATTCATAAATTGTTTATTGGGCACGCCGGCGTCGGGAAGACAACGGAGTTGTTCCGCCTGAAACATATTGCGGAGAAAAAGGGATTCCTTACCTGTATGGGAAGGTGTGACATTGATTTGGATTCAGGCGATATTGAGTACACCGATGTGCTGTTTTACATCTTGGATTTGTTGGTGAATCAGGCAAGCGAGGCAGGATTAAAAATCAGTGACCGCGTAGTAAGTAAGATAGAGAATTACTGGAACAGCGATACAGAGCTTATCCGGACAATCTCCATGCAGGGAGAGACCGAACTTTCCCTTGGCGCCGGAACACAGATCAGCGTCATAAAAGTTCTCAGTCTGTTGGCGAATGTGCGCGGAATCCTGAAAAACAGTGCGGAATCCAAAAGAGAGATACGCATGAAAATCGAACCGCGCAGCAGTGAACTGATTCATCAGATCAAGGATGTGATTGAAGAAATGAAGAAGCAGCTGGCAGAAAAAGAACACCCGGAAATCCCATTTGTGATTTTAGACGGTCTTGACAAAATTCCATTGGAACAGGCGCGTAAAATTTTTCACGAGAATGGTTCCCGGTTTCAGGGACTTCCGATTCATCTTCTGGTAACATTTCCGATATCACTGACCTACACGCCGGAATACAAAGATATACAGGTGTGGTTCCCAAATCCGGAGAAACTGCCGATGATAAAAATCAGGAATTGGCAGCAGGGGGCTTATCAGCAGAACTATACAGAGGGTGTGGATACAGTGCGGTCTATTATTGGAAAACGCGCGGAACTTTCTCTGTTTTCAGAGGATGCGGTAACGGATTTAATCTGTTATACAGGCGGATATATCAGAGACTTATTCCGGTGCATCTGTGACGCGGCACTGCGGGCGCGGCTGCGGAGATCCACAGTGATTGAGCAGGAGGATGTGAGGAAGGCACTGGCAGTTTTGGAGTCGGACATCAACGGCCGTTACAGCGATGAATTGATTGGAAAGATGGAGGATATTTACAAAGGAAATAAACATGTTTCATCCTCGGAGGAGATAACAGTGCTGTTACAGATTGGTGCAGTTCTGGAATACAATGGCACAAGATGGTGCGATTTGCACCCCCTGGTGGAAAAATGGCTGGTAGAAAACAATAAAATAACGGGATGATAACAGAATAGTAGCGGAGGCATATTTTATGGGAAACGACACTCAAAATAATGAAGAACAGCTTGAAATGCTGTTGATGACATTGGAGGAGGTTCAGCATGGAATATGCCTCTTTCAGTCTGAAAATCAGGCGAAACGGGTCTCGTTGATTCAGGAACGCTTTGGAAAGAAAAATGTCATAACACACAATATTGCGGATGATGATGAAGATATGGGAATGGTAAGCTCGCAGGATTTTAGGAGGTGGGCGTCGCAGTCGGATGCCAAAGTGGTAATCATCTATAATATACAATTATTAGGGATTCGCTTCGGGGATGAAACGGTTGTTGAAAAGCTGAATTTTATGCGGGATCAAATACTGGCAATTGGGAAATTGTTTGTGTTTGGCGTGTCGCATTATTTTCATCTGCTGCTCTCAAGGAATGCGAGGGACTTGTATTCCTGCATTTTATATCAGTTTACTTTTCAGGATGCAGATGGGATAAGTATTGGGATGAGCAATTTTAATATGGGTGCGATGTCTGGTGATGATGCGCTGGCGATTGAGCGATACAGGGAAATGAAGGAACGGATACAGAGTCATGACAGAAAAAGGGATATCGCCATGTATCTGTCATGTATGGAAAGCTGGAACCGTGTAAGAGAGGCTCTCTCATATGAAGAAGGAGCATTTATAAGACCCCTTGCGGAGGAAGTGGAGGAGCAGTACAAGGATAAGGATTTAGAAGTTGAGGATGTTGAAAATATGTGGATTCTGGCGGGTACATGGCTTGGGTTGGAGGAACTTGAGAGAAGCCTGCCTTTGTATGAAAAAGTTCTCTGTTTTGTGAGAGAACAGCTTGGCGAGGAACATTTATTGTATGCCAATGCACTGGTTGAGTATACAAATTATTTTGAGGCGGTTCAGGATCACATGGCAGGAGAAAAATTTTATGAGCAGGCTATTCAGATATATCGCGAAAAAAAGATGGAATATTCCGAAAAAGGCAGGGCGGTTCTGATACAGCGGGCTGCTGCGTATCAGGAGCAGTCAAAGTTTGCCGAGGCATTGGAAATCTATGAGGATTTATTAACTTATCAACGTGGCAAATATGGCGAAAAGTATTATGGAAATGTAGAATTATATAATGACATTGGAGCGATATATGAAGCGCAGGGAGATTTGTCAAAAGCATTATCACAATATAAAAAGGCAATGGAAATACTTGAAATTACAGGAAAACAAGGAGAACTTTCTGCCTGCATCTATCAAAACATATGTGTGGCATACTTGTATAGTGGTAATGGTAAAGAAGCATGGAAGTATATCAAGAAGGCAAAACGGATGATAGAAGAAATTTATGGGACAAATTCAATCCGTCTTATTAGAATTTACAATAGCATGTTTGGTGTATGGAATGTGCGGGATCGTCCCGACAAGGCGTTTGAATATTTGCAGAAAGCATTAGCGTTAATTAAAGAGACACGTATGGATAATACCGAGGTGGCATCCTATGTTTATCATAATATGGGAACATTTTTATGTAATGGCGGACAATTGAATGATGCGGCTGATTTTTTCAGATATGCGATAAAGATTCGGGAAAAAATTTTCGGAGAAAAAAATGAGATGACAGCGAGTTCATACGAGGAGCTGGCTTATATTCTGCATAAAGTGTCAAATGAAAAGGAATCGAAATTTTATATCGACAAAGCCAGAAATATTTATATAGCTTTATATGGATACCAAAACGATCATGTAAAAAGAATTGATGATTATCTAAAGTCATTGCAGGCACATTAAACATCTCGGAATCATCATTGCTTTCTATATACAGTTGCGCTGTGGATCAGGGAAGCTGTCTGCAGCGTGCAAAATAGCACAGGATGCAGATTTACGGAAGTATTACGAGGAAACCGCACAGCTGCGTCATCAAAAAATGGGTAAAGAAGTAACAGGTTATGATTAATCGTTTGTTGGGAATGATATACATTTTAATGCGGCAGGGGACAGTGACGGCCGCGGAGCTTGCCCAGCGTTTTGAGGTGTCTGCGCGTACTATCTACCGCGATTTGGACACGCTCAGCGCCGCAGGCATACCGATTTATGCGAAAAAAGGAAAAAATGGCGGAATCTGTCTGACGGAACAGTTCGTGCTGAACAAGATGCTGCTCACAAAGGATGAACAGCAGGAGATTCTATCAGGGCTGGTATCACTTCGGGAAACAAGGGCGGAGAGTGGAGAGGATATCCTGCAAAAGCTTGGGGAATTTTTCCGCACAGACCCAGTCGACTGGCTGGCGATTGACTTGTCGGACTGGAGCGGGAGCAGGGCACAGCTCTATGAGGATATCAAAAACGCAATTTTAGAGCGGCGTCTGATACAGTTTGATTATTATGGAAAAAACGGACAGATGAGCCAGCGCACCGTTGAGCCGGTGAAGCTGCTTTTCAAGGAATATACGTGGTATCTCAAGGCATTTTGCAGGGAGAAAGAGGACTGGCGGCTATTCAAGCTGTTCCGCATGAAACGGCTCTCCGTGCTGGAGGATACATTTATGACACGATCGGAGCGCAGACAGCAGGAGGAGGGGCAGAGGGGCGAAACACAGTCTGGACCGGATGTGACAGTGGTTGACATCCGGATTGACAAAAAGGAAGCATACAGGGTGTACGATCGGTTTGAGGAGGAGGAAATCGAGGTGCTGCCGGACGGGAATTTTTTGGTGCATTTTCATGTATCCATAGATGACTGGGGGTACGGCGTTCTCCTGAGCTTTGGACCGTCGGCGGAAGTGCTCGCACCGGAAACGGTAAGACAGGAGATGAAAAGGCGCATTCTGAAAATGGCGGA
This sequence comes from Lachnospiraceae bacterium, assembly GCA_029068555.1. Lineage (GTDB taxonomy): Bacteria > Bacillota > Clostridia > Lachnospirales > Lachnospiraceae > COE1. The sequence continues at coordinate 2,158 of JAIECJ010000050.1, read as the reverse complement.
ATGGTACTAGAGCGTGTCTGAAAAAACTTTTGCAGAAAGATAGAGAATATGACATACTGTTGTCATATTCTATATGGTATGATTGCTGTATGAAATTGCAAAAGAACCTGTGACGATACAAAACGCCAACTCTATGACAACATGGCGCCGATTATGGAGGCTGCCAACTGCGGAAAAGTGTGATAGAAGAATAACAATTTCAAGAGACGCAAATTACAATAGGGAGGAAATACTATGCTTGAACTGCCGGAAAGCTATACGATAGCAAAGCAGATTAACGAACATCTGACAGGAAAAATCATCAGTTATATTCAGGTCTTGCAGACACCGCACAAATTCGCTTTTTTCAACGGAGAAGTGGACAAGTATGAGGAATATCTGGAAGGACAGACCATAACTGGGGCAGTCTTTCAGGGCGGAATGGTTCAAATCAACACGGAGGACAGCATGATTGTGCTGTACGACGGGGCATACCCGCGCTACTATAATGACAGGAAAAAATTTCCCAAAAAGCACCAGTTTGCAATTTACTTTGACGACGGGACAGGGATTTTTGTGTCGATTCAGATGTATGGAGGAATCACTGTTTTTCCAAAAGGAGGGTGCACAGACGGCTATTATGCTTCCTCAAGCACAAAGCCCAATCCGCTTACGGACGGATTTACATTTGACTATTTTCAGGCGCTCTATCCGGCGGCGGGGAAAAAGCTGTCCGCGAAAGCATTTCTTGCGACACAGCAGCGCATACCGGGGCTTGGAAACGGTGTTTTGCAGGATATTCTGTGGGAGGCGGGCATAGACCCGCGCTATCCGATGCAGGACGCATCGGAGGAGGATTTTCGGGCACTGTATGACGCCGCGAATAAAATTATCAAAACAATGGCAGAGCAGGGTGGGCGTGATACGGAGCGGGATCTGTTCGGGCAGAAGGGGAACTATATCACACAGCTGAGCAAAAATTCCCTGAATGAACCGTGTACCCGGTGCGGGTATGAGATTCACAAAACAAACTACATGGGAGGAACGATTTATTTCTGTGAACACTGCCAGAAACGATAGAAAGCGGCGTGTACACAGAATATGATTGAAGTAAAAGTTTATGAACAAATTTATATTCAGGCAGTCCATGATTTTATTTATGGCTGCCACGGTCTGGGGAGTTGCGTTTGTCGCGCAGAGTGTTGGGATGGACTATGTGGGACCCTACACCTTTGTTGCGGTGCGGAATGTGGTTGCGCTGGCGGTTTTAGTGCCCTGTGCTGCGGTTATGGACAAGAGCCGCAAAAAGATGGGTGGACAACCGCCGCAATATAAGAGAGACAAAAAGACATTGGTAATCGGTGGCATATGCTGTGGCATATGTCTTTTTGCCGCGAGTACATTACAGCAGTTTGGTGTGAAATACACCACTGTAGGTAAAGCCGGTTTTATCACCGCAATGTATCTCGTGCTTGTGCCGGTTTTCGGCATTTTCCTGAAAAAAAAGACTGGGCTGAAGGTGTGGACTGCGGTGGGGCTTGCGTCGCTCGGACTCTATCTGCTGTGCATCACAACAGGCGATTTTCATCTGCAAAAGGGTGACCTCTATATGCTGGGCTGTGCCGCAATTTTTGCCATACACATATTGGTCGTGGATTACTTTTCGCCGCTGGTCGACGGTGTGAAGCTCTCCTGTGTGCAGACGCTTACAAATGCAGTGCTCGGGGCAGTCATGATGCTGTTATTCGAACAACCTCATCTGTCAGATATTCTTGCAGCATGGCTTCCAGTTCTGTACGCAGGAGCGCTCTCAAGCGGCGTAGGCTACACATTCCAGATTATCGGGCAGAAGGGTATGAATCCCACGGCGGCGTCCTTGATTTTAAGTCTGGAATCCGTTATCTCTGTGCTGGCGGGATGGCTGATTCTGCATCAGACGCTCACTGCAAGAGAGCTGGCAGGGTGTGCGCTCGCCTTTGCAGCGATCATTCTGGTGCAGCTGCCAGAGCATATCAGGTTACAGTTCACTCCGTTCCGATAACAAGTAAAAATCCATGCAAAATTTGCTGCAATATCACGCAAAGTGTTGAATACAACGCTTTGGGTCGTTATGAAGATGGCAGGAATGATTTTTCAAACACGCTATAAGGTTACAATTCACACCAACGCCAGTTTTCAT
>JAIECJ010000005.1 GCA_029068555.1 Lachnospiraceae bacterium | reverse complement strand
AGCTTATAAGTTATTGAGGTGTGAATTATAACAGATTTTGCACACAAAATGCTAAAAGGCAAGCATTTTGGCGCATGGGTGTGAACAGTAACTAATAATTCAGTCTTTGCGTCCTGTAACGGGCATCAGGCCATGCAAAATCTTCAATGGTGGTTTGGGCTTTAAGGAGGGCGTTTTGAAAAAGTTGTCATGTTTTTCTTGACAAAGCTATTATACGGATGCATAATGAATTATACAAGCGTATAATAAGGAGGTGCGTTATCATGGACAAGATTCACAAAAAGCTGGGTGAGGCAGAGCTGGAAATTATGCAGGCAATTTGGGACAGTAAAAATCCTGTGACTTCAAATTATATTTTAAATGAATTGCGGGGACGAAGAAAATGGCAGCTTTCTACATTGATGACTTCATTGTCAAGACTGGCTGATAAAGGATTTGTCAGCTGTGACCGTTCGTCAGGAAGTAACCTGTATGCTGCGATTATTTCAGAAAATGCGTACAAGGCGGGAGCGAGCAGACATTTTCTGGAAAAGCTGTATAATAATTCGATACAGAATATGATTGCCACACTGTACAGCAATCGGGAAATAGAAAGTTCTGATGTGGCGGAACTTAGGATCTTTCTCGATGAGATGGAGGCGCAGCATTTACAGGAGAATCGGGGGAAGCAGGAATGACAGGAATATTTCTTTTATTTTTGGAAAGTTCCATATCGGTTGGTTTGATTGCTGCCGGACTGATTTTGCTCACGCCGTTTTTAAACAAACGCTATGCGGCAAAGTGGAAATACTGGGTTTGGATTTTTCTCTCAGTCCGGTTAATCATACCTTTTGAGGTAACGGATGCATTTTTGCAGACGAAGACGCAGAACATGGAACTGGAAAAAGACAATGCGGCTGTTGTGCCCAGGCAGCCTGTGTCTCTAAGGCGGATTGTCGTCGAGATGCCTGCCCAGGTGACAGCTCCGATTACAATGCAGTTTTCGGCGGGCAGTGCCAGGGTTACATTGCTTGACCTGGCAGCCGTCATATGGCTGCTTGGGAGTCTGGCCTTTCTGGCGGTGCATTTGGTAAGTTATTTGCTTTTTAAAAGACAGGTGCGCACGGCAGGAATTGTCATAGAGGAATCAGATGTTCAGCTCCTGCTGGCACAACTGCAACAGGAGCTGAATATAAAAAGCGATGTGTGTGCTGTGGAATTTCCAGGGGCATCCAGTCCTATGATGACCGGATTTTTAAAACCGGTTTTAATTCTTCCGCAAAAACAGTATTGTCCAAGGCAGCTGTATTTTATTTTGAAACATGAGCTGGTTCATCTGAAGCGCAGGGATGTATCCATCAAACTGCTTTTTGCAGCGGCGAATGCAGTACACTGGTTTAATCCCCTGATTTGGATGATGCAGAAGGAAGCTGTCATTGATATGGAACTGTCCTGTGATGAGTGCGTTACACGCGGTGCAGATTACGCTGTGCGTGAAGCATATGCGGAGACGCTGTTGGCCACACTCCATGAGCGGTGTACGAGGGGAAACCGTTTTTTGACACGGTTTTACAGTGAAAAGCAAATAATGAAAATGCGTTTTCGTAACATTTTGGAAAGGTCTGGCAAGAAACGGGGGATTTTCATACTGATAGCTACTGTTTTCCTGACAGCTGTTCTTGGGATACAGACAGGGTATTCGGCAGCGAAAGAAAATGCAGAGGGTATAAGTGATTTGCCTGCAGAGCAATCCACCGTTGCCAGCCTGGCTGCCGACAAGCTGGGTGCAGACTATCCGCCTGTTGACAGCACTGTTACTGACGTCTTGGAAAATACGGGGACGGTTCCTTCTGCTGAGGAGGAAGCGGCGGGGCAGGACAGCGTACTGGAACGTACGAAACTGCTTGTTTTTTTCAAGGAGGGAGAGGCGGAGGAAAAGCGTGCCGAGCTTGTGACAGAAGATGGATATTTTATATATCTGCCAGAGGGTGACTGGCGGCAGGCCGGTTCTGGTGAATGGACAGGGGTGGTAAATGAGCAGGTTCGTCTGTGGGTAACACATTTTGAGAATGAAGCAATTGAAGCTGTCAGTGAGGAAATTGCTGCGGATGGATATGTGGTGCCGGAGTATGGTGATCTGACTAAGCTGCAGGGAGATATGATATATAAAGTCAGGCTGTATGTATTTGAAGGTGATGTGTGGGGCGTATTCTATTGTTTTCCGTCAGAAGCAGAAGAAGGCTGGGGAATGGAACTTCCGGTTATCGCAGATACCTTTGGTCTGTGGACTGCCGCGGAAAGTGGACATATATTTTAGGTTTTGAGGAGAAAAGAGATTATGAAAAAAGAGAGTACAAAAGCGTTTCAGACAGGAAAGAGAGCCGGCATAATGCTGTGTGCTTTTCTGACAGTGAGTCTGTGGGTATTGACAGGTTGTTCTGATACAAAAAATGATGCAGGGGCAGCTGATGTTTTCAGTGAAAATACTGATGATGGGGCGGGCAGTGACGTTTTAGAAACTTCCACAGCCGGAGAGCAGGCTGCGGAAAATATGATGATTCTTACAATAATAAAAAGTGGAGAACCAGAGGAAAAGCAGGCTGAGCTTGTGACAGGGGAGGGATTTTCCATCTATCTGCCCACTGATGAATGGCGGCAGATGGATGGTGCTAATCACTGGTGTACAGTAATTAATCAGGATGTCCAGATCTGGGTAGAAAGTTACGAGAACGATAATCTGAAGGAGGAGGCGCTAAGCGGCTGGCAGTCAGAGGAGGGCATACTGGTAAAGCAGCAGGATGGACTTCTATACAAGGCACACGTACATGAGGCGGAAAATGGTGTATGGTGCGTATTTTATTGCTGTCCCCTAGAAGCAGAAGAAGGATGGGGAAGAGAGTTGTCCGTAATTGTGGATACGTTTTCAATTGAGAAAGTTGCTGAAATGTAGTATAATGTTCCATAAAGCGTGTTTGTAGATACTGTATCAGGAAATTGTACAGGCAGGACACATTTGTTCGTTTCAAACGCGCTCTCAGGTAAGCGGGGTGGTTATTATGCTGCATATAGCAGTTTGTGATGACGACTACACTGTCGGAACAGACAGTGTGGCTGGAACAATGCCGCTGGCCGGATCCGTGCTGATGGGGCTGCTGGCTGGAGCTGGGTGATATGCTACTGTTCATACCTACGCCAAAGTAGTAGGAATCGTGCGCCAAAATGAATGTTTCGTTTGTAATATGACGGATAATGCTTTATAATAAAGTATATCAGGCACTATAGCAGCGCCAAAAATCTGGGGGAATCTACAAGATTTGTAGATGAGCGTAAGAAAACAGAGTGGCAGATATGCATTTTAAGCGACAAAGTGGTTTTGCATGGCTTGATGTCCGCAACTATGAAAGTTCGGAATAGTTATGAAAATTTTAACATAGTGGGGGAGCAGATATGAAAAATACTGAACAGGACGAATTGCTAAAGCAGATTACAGACACAGTCCGCACATGCGGCGAAATTATCCTTCGTGCGGACAGGAGCAGGAGCTGTATCGGCGAGAAAGCGGGACATGCCAATTTTGTCACAACCTATGATAAAAAAGTACAGCAGGAGCTGCAAAAGAGACTGCTTCAAATTTTGCCAGAGGCGGTCTTTGTGGGCGAGGAGGAGGATATCCACGCATCCATTGCGAAGGGCTATGCCTTTATCGTAGACCCTATTGACGGCACGACTAACTTTATTAAAGACTATCATATGAGTGCAATCTCCGTCGGACTTACCTTTGACGGCGAGCGATATATGGGTGTTGTTTACAATCCGTATCTGAATGAAATGTTTACGGCGGTAAAGGGGCAGGGGGCATTCCTGAACGGTGCGCCGATTCATGTCTCGGCGGAGCCTTTGGAAAATGGCGTGGTATTGTTCGGCACTGCGCCCTATTACCAGGAACTGAACAAAAAATCGTTTGAGATGGCATACGACTATTTTAAGCGATCGCTCGATGTGCGCAGGAGTGGTTCGGCGGCACTTGACCTCTGCAGCGTGGCGGCAGGCAGGGCAGAATTGTTTTTTGAGCTGCGTCTTTGTCCGTGGGATTTTGCAGCAGGCGCTCTGATTGTGGAGGAGGCAGGCGGAAAAGTGACTACTGTGGAGGGGGCACAGGTAACACTGGATGCGCCATGTTCCATGCTTGCGACAAACGGAATTTAGCCCTTCGCGACGCAAAACCGGTGCGGGAAACGCTCTAATGCATTTTTCTCAATCCAAGCCATGCTTCAGAAGCTAACAGTCAGTTTGATTTACCACGCCGGAAGTTTGCAATACAAGACTGGCGGATTCCTCCAAAGGGGAGCCGCACGAGCTGATACAGTTATTAAAGCTGTTTTAGATGTGAAATTTCATAGTAACAGTAACTTTAGGTGTATGGTTTAGAGAGAATCAATATCAGGCACCTTTTTATTTTTGGAAATACCGTCGTGTAAATAATGCCGAGCTTGAAGCATTACAAAAAGGTGCAACCGGAAGCAACATATCCGAGTACATGAAAACATGGGAGGCATGGTATAAGTTACAGCAGAAACTTGACAACGGGGGAAAGCTGTATTCCAGTGAGGCACACAAATATGACACCTACAGGGCACAGCTTGAAGCATGGAACAAAGAAAAGCAGACACAGATTAATGACCTGTTAAGCCAGATGGAGGACGAGCAGGTTACTTTTTACGGATAGACTGTAATAAAGCAGAAGAAGGATTGAAAACTACCCCCTGCTCTGAATGTGCCTTAAATGCTTTGGCAATAGATGAGCCGCTTGAATATGCAAGGCTCTATCTTGAGGGAAATATGCAGATGTGGGGGGGATGCGGAAGATTCTCTGGAATTATGGTAAAATATCACTTAATGCAACCTTCCCCACAGCATAGCTGTGGGGAGGGAAATCAATCAACAATTACTTGCTGAATATTTTTTGTCCAATCAATAATTACGCGTTTATCATATTTATTAATATTATCAGGTAGATTTGTTTTATCAAAAAATCTGTGTTCCAGTGCTTCTTCTGTATTATTTTGTAT
>JAIECJ010000049.1 GCA_029068555.1 Lachnospiraceae bacterium | reverse complement strand
CCTTTTCTTCTAAATACTGGCGCAGCTTGCCTAAATCCCTCTTGTATGATAATTCAGTATTGTTCGAAGTTTTCTTTATATTATGTAAATAAGAAATAAAATTATTAATTTCTCTTTCCATAAATTTTGAAAAACCTCCTCAAAATATTAATTTACCCCTTATGCCTACCTCTATTATATATTGAATTTTACATAAAATCAAATGTTTTTTCAGAAAATTTAAAATTATTTTAACTTATTATTTGAATACTCCTTTTTTCATTCTCTATATTGTCGCTTTTGTCCGTATTGTTTTTGTTTTTTTAACTATTAAAAAAACAGCGCCATTTTCCTTACAATTTCCGGATTAACGTATATTTCGCTCAGTATACCAATACCGAATACAGCCAAAACCAGTATTATTTTTTTCAAATTCTCCATCTTTTTATGTCGCCCACAGTCCTTTATTGTCTCCTCTTTATGGCAACATTTTGTGTCGCTTACCCAATACTTGCTGAAGATAATCAGAAATCCAATAACGTAGAACGCCCCATGCGGCAGAAACATTGAGAAAGTAAGGAATATACCCTTGATCCCATATTGGTATACAAGTGAAAAAATAATAAGTCCCGCCTCAAATCCATACCACCCCATGATCGAGTAAGCCAGCAGACTGCCTATACTGCTCAACGAACAGATGATGCAAAACGCAAGCTGTTTGAGTCTCAACCCGACAACATACTCAAAAAGTCCTGACTGATTGACCTCAAAACTCTGCAGCTGCAATAAATGTTCTCTGTCCAGCAACCCACTGACACCCGCATTTTTCCCATTGAACAAATAAAAAAATACCATGCCGATGCAAAATCCCGTAAGAAACACAAGTACTCTGCTGTCAGGCACAGTATTTTTATAATGAAATTTTCTATATTCAATATAAGCATCATTGCCATCTGATCCATTGTATGCAGTAATATCTTCCACTCTTTCTTCAGTATTAAACTTGTTCATCCGTTATTTCACCCAACAATATATACTTAGTTTAAACCTATGAATCAATTCAGATATTTATTCTTGTATGCTAAAATTGATGCGATTGTTTTTCCGTCTTCTATCGTTCCCTCATATATCATTTTCTCAAGTTCCCCCAATGTATAGGACTCTACATTTACAAATTCATCCTCATCGAGGTGCGGAGCAGTCTTTTCTAATTCTGTCGCCAGGTAAATATCTATCTTTTCATTGCAAAATGCCACTGTCGTTCTGATTGTAATCAGCTTTTCGATTTTGCCGCAACGATATCCCGTCTCCTCCTCAAGCTCCCTTGCTGCTGCGTCTATTGTCTGTTCATGTGGGTTCAATCCTCCCGCAGGTATCTCCAGCGTGAACCTGTCCAGGGCATTTCGATACTGCCTGACCATAAGAAGCCTCCCATCCTCCAACACACCCACTGCCGCTGCCGCCCCATTGTGCCCTACGAAATCGTATACCTCTGTTTTCCCATCTGGCAGCATCACAATATCTTTGTAATATTTTGTAATGGCTCCTTCACATTGCAGCTCTCTTTTCAACCTCTTTATCTCCATATTCATACAAATTCTCCTTCCAATAATCCAACCTTACTCTAAAACAGATATGAGGCCAAGTAACTTAACGCATTTCACCGCTACCTGCCGCACACTCTATTCTCCGCCAAACAGCACATTTTCTCTACACATGGCTACGCAATCGAGAGCAGAAAATCACCCGGGTGCCTGTGTGCATAAACAAGAACCACCAAAGCCTTTCTAACTTTGATGGTTCTTATATTGTTGTTTCAATTATTTCGCATACTCAACGACGCGAGATTCTCTGATGACATTCACTTTAATCTGTCCTGGGTATTCAAGCTCCGCTTCTATCTGCTTAGATATATCACGTGCAAGCAATACCATATCAGAATCATTAATCTGCTCAGGAACTACCATAACACGAACCTCTCTACCCGCCTGAATAGCAAAAGATTTATCGACACCTTTAAAATTGTTGGTTATTTCTTCTAATTGTTTGAGTCTAGTCGTATATGTTTCGAGAGTTTCACGCCTTGCCCCCGGTCTCGCAGCAGAAATTGTATCCGCGGCCTGAACCAGACAGGCAATCAGCGACTGTGCCTCTACATCACCATGATGCGATTCTACAGCATTTATAACAATTGATGATTCCTTGTACTTTCTGCACAATTCCGCACCTAACTGTATATGTGAGCCTTCCATCTCATGGTCTACAGCCTTGCCAATATCATGTAACAAACCAGCTCTTTTTGCCATTCTGACATCAAGACCCATTTCAGCAGCAAGCAAACCTGTCAGGTGTGCTACTTCTATGGAATGTTTCAAAGCATTTTGACCATAACTTGTTCTAAACTTCATCTTACCCAAAAGCTTCACAAGTTCTGGATGAATGCCATGTACACCAACATCAAGTGTTGCTGCCTCGCCTTCCTCCTTAATCATGATCTCGACTTCTCTCTGAGCCTTCTCGACCATTTCCTCAATTCTTGCGGGATGAATACGCCCATCTACAATCAGCTTCTCAAGGGCTATTCTGGCTACCTCTCTCCGAATCGGATCAAATCCCGACAGAATAACCGCTTCCGGAGTATCATCAATGATAAGTTCGACACCTGTAAGTGTCTCGAGAGTTCTAATATTTCGTCCCTCACGCCCAATGATTCTACCTTTCATTTCATCATTTGGAAGCTGCACTACGGAAATAGTCGTCTCAGATACATGGTCGGCAGCACATTTTTGAATCGCTGTGACAACATACTCTTTTGCCTTTTTATCAGCCTCTTCCTTTGCTCTGCTCTCCATTTCCTTAACCATTACTGCTGTTTCATGTTTTACTTCGTCTTCAACAATTTTTAATAAATGCTCTTTTGCCTGTTCAGAGGTTAATCCTGAAATTCGCTCCAGTTCCTGTACCCGCTCTTCATTAAGCCTTGCAACAATTGCTTTCTGCTTTGCAAGTTCTTCTTCCCGCGCAACAAGACTGGCTTCTTTCTTTTCAATTGCATCCGCCTTCTTGTCAATGCTTTCTTCCTTCTGCTGGACTCTTCTCTCGTAACGCTGAGCCTCTGCCCTTCGTTCCTTGATTTCCTTGTCAAGCTCATTCTTGGTCTTAATGGATTCCTCCTTAATCTCAAGAAGTCCCTCGCGCTTTTTCGTCTCAGCAGTTTTAAGAGCTTCATCGACAATCTCTCTTGCCTTGTCCTCTGCATTTCCAATTGTCGTCTCTACGTTTTTTTTGTAGTTTGAAAATGCGAAAAAGCAACCTGCTGCACATACTGCAATAATAACAATTGCCTCTACTACGTAGTATAGCATGTACAGGAGCACCTCCTTATTAAATTTTCATTGTGCAACTGTTCAGAGTCTCAACAGTTTTCCACGCATGATGTCCACAGCTTTCACACAAGGACAAACGATAAATACAAAGCCAGGATACACAAGCTCCCCAGTTTTGGCGCTGAAATCTATAAAGCATTCCGAATAGTTACTTTATTGTACAATCTATGTGGAACATAAATTCCACATGCATATCATTCAAATGCGTAATATACGCAAGAATCAGATGCTGATACTACAACATACTAATTTTACTCTTTTAAACAGGCAATGTCAAGCATAATATTATTGTATCGTTTATGTATTACTTATCGTTTTGTCCCATAACATCGTAAATATCATCCAATTCAAATCCCTTACGGTACAGAAATCCCACCATTTTCCGGCGTTCTTCGAAGGTCGCGTTCTGTCTGTCAAATCCCTTTTTTTCCAAAATTTTTATAATTCGTTCCTGTTCATTATCAAGACTGTCCTCCTCCATGCACAGGACAAATGCCTTTTCAATTTTATCCTTTGGTACCCCTTTTCTCTGCAAATCATTCTCGATCTGCTTTCTGCTTTTTGTCTGACTTGCATATTTCAAATATACCCCTGCATACTTGACATCGTCAATATAGCCGTAAGAAGCAACGTACGCAACTGCTGCGTCAATAACTTCTTGGGGATACATTCCCTGCTTTAGTTTTATCTCAAGCTGATATTTTGTATAATCCCTGCTTTTTAAAAGATTCATGCATCGGATTTTAGCCCTCTTAAGCAGCACATCATTAATCAATATATCGTAAGTTCCCTGCGAAATCTCTTCATTTTCATTAACTGCATATTTTTTTATCTCACTCTTATAAAGGGCAAAATATGTTTCGTAATCAATGCAAACCTTTACCTTTGTTTTTGATATTTCCGATATATCAGTCACTGTCATTTCACTTTACCTTCTACTCTGCTGTTGCTGTCTCCTCTTTTTTCACTGACTTTGTCTTACTTTTATTTTCTGTTTTTTCTGGCATATCCTGTACTGATTCCAGCTTCTGTTCTGCCCCCTGAAGTCCGAAGTGCTGACGAACTTTACGTTCAACTTCTTTACAAATCTCAGGATTATCTTTTAAGTACTGTTTAGCGTTTTCACGTCCCTGACCTATCTTATTTCCTTCATACGCATACCATGCACCACTCTTGATAATAATATTCACAGATGCGGCAAGGTCAAGAATATCTCCCACTACAGATATTCCTTCACCAAACATTATATCAAACTCTGCTTCCTTGAAGGGGGGTGCAATCTTGTTCTTGACAACCTTAACCCTTGTTCTGTTTCCGGTTACTTCGCCGCTCTGTTTTAAAGATTCGATTCTTCTGACATCCAAACGGACTGACGAGTAAAATTTCAGCGCACGTCCTCCTGTAGTAGTCTCAGGATTACCAAACATAACACCAACCTTTTCACGAAGCTGGTTGATAAAAATTACAGTACAGTTCGACTTGCTGATAACTGCTGTCAGTTTACGTAGTGCCTGTGACATCAGCCTTGCCTGAAGTCCCACATGAGAATCTCCCATATCGCCATCAATTTCCGCTTTCGGCACAAGAGCAGCAACTGAGTCCACTACCACAATATCAATCGCACCTGACCTTACCATCGTTTCTGTAATCTCAAGCGCCTGCTCGCCATTGTCAGGCTGCGATATGTACAAATTATCCACATCCACACCAATATTCTTTGCATATACGGGATCAAGCGCATGTTCCGCATCAATAAATCCTGCTATCCCGTTTCTTTTTTGAACTTCCGCTATCATGTGGAGTGTAACTGTCGTCTTACCTGATGATTCTGGTCCATATATCTCCACAATTCTTCCCTTCGGTATGCCCCCGAGTCCCAATGCAATATCAAGGCTGAGCGAACCTGTCGGTATTGTCTCCACGTTCATCTGTGCACTGGGATCCCCGAGTTTCATGACTGCACCTTTTCCATACTGTTTTTCTATTTGTGACAACGCGGCATCAAGCGCCTTTAATTTATCTTCTCTTTCCATTTCTGCTACCTTTCGCAACTATCTTGAACTTTCATAGTTACTTCCCTTTCTTAATTTGTTCACCTGCCGTACCAAAGCTGCTTCTCTGTCTTGTATAGAACAGGCGTTTTGTATACGTATACTATAAAACATCCGTTCGCAATTGTCAAGAATTATTTTTTGATATTTTTAACGTTACTGCTCACACCTACGCCAAAGTAGTGGGAATCGTGCGCCAAAATGCTTGCATGTTCCCTCTGCTCTTTTTGAATACCCAAGAAAGTACCTAAGGAAACACTGATTGAATCACTGTTTCCTTAAAGCCTCCGGCGGATGCAAAGTATGCCGCTTCGCGGCGCAAATCCGGTACCGGAGACGCTTTAATCAGCGATTCACTAGAGCGTGTTTGAAAATGCTTTCTGTCAGATGTGTGTCACAGTTTGTGGGAGATTTGTAAATCAACATACCATTGCCATAAGGGTCATCTTCTGCTCCTAATTCTTCCTTAACAAATTCATAACCACTCTTTTCAAGAACTCTTACCGAAGCATTATTCCCACGTATAACACGTCCATATAAAATGTTTTTTTCAAAAGTTTCAGCTATATACTTTGTCATTGCCATTAAAAGTTCAGCAGCATACCCTTTTCCACTATACTTTTTACAAATACTGAAGCCGATTTCCACCTCATTTAGGTTTCCTTCAACTTCATTTACACCCGTATCACCTATCAATTCGCCTGTACTTTTTAGTTCAACAGCCAATACATATGGTAACTGTTTATTGTTCACACAATCAATATAGAAGTTAATTGCTTCCTTTGTTTCTTCGATATCTGCATAACTTTCATTTGGAATCCATTTTTTCACTTCTTCCTCCAAATGGTTTTTATACAAGCATCGAGCGTCGTCAGTCTCAAATTTTCTAATATTCAAATGCTCTGTTTCAAATATGTATTCCATCTCCTATTCCTCTCTAAATCCCGATTTTACTGTTCCCTTACCAACTCAACATGCTGAAATTAAATTGTTTATGATGTTAGTAAACTACCTATGCGGCTCTCTCTGAACAACCATATCATATTCAAAATAATGAAACAAGTGTGAATTTTTACATTTCACCAAACATATATTTGTATTCCTATAAAAGTATGCATGCGGAAAAACGCCGCAACCTGACTCCAAAATCAAGTTGTGGCGTTTCTTTTCCCCATTATATTTTCCCATCAAGAAGTACACCCTTATTTTTTATCAAATAGTCAATCAGTGAAATAACTGTAAGAATCACTGCAATCCACATAACAATCTGTGTAAGCAGATTCAACGCCTCAATATTGGCTATCATCAGACATACCATAACCATCTGAAATGTTGTCTTAAATTTTCCCCAGTAACTTGCGGCAATCACGACCCTGTTATCCGCCGCCACAAGCCGGAACCCGCTTATGATAAACTCCCTGCTTATAATAATAATGACAATCCATGCTGGTATTCTGTCAAGCTCAATCAAACATATCATTGCGGAACACACCAGCAGTTTATCTGCCAGCGGATCCATAAATTTTCCAAAATTGGTAACAAGATTATACTTTCTTGCGATTTTGCCATCGAGCAAATCTGTCAAGCTTGCAATGATAAATATCCCGAGTGCGGCATAATCCGTATAGTCTGTTATTCCGCCAAATACAGTCAGGAACCATTCCCACTGTGCGTACCCGCCAAGCATGAGCAACACAAACGGCACAATCAGAATCACTCTGAAAACAGTAAGTTTATTCGGTAAATTCATCTTCAATCTCTCCAATCAAGTCATACTCATACGATCCTGTTATCCGCACCCGTACAAAATCACCTGTCATAAGCTCCCTGCCGGTTTGGATAAACACAAAACCGTCAACGTTGGGAGCATCCTTATAACTCCTTGCAACATAAACGTGCTCATCTGGCACCATGCCCTCCACCATGACAAGCAAAGTACTTCCCACTGTACTCTGTGCCTTTTCAAATGCAATCTCCTGCTGCAGTTCCATAATGTCAGCCTGTCTGTCAAGCTTCACCGATTCATCAATCTGGTTTTCAAACAATGCCGCAGGCGTATCCTCCTCTGGAGAATATGTAAACACGCCAAGCCGGTCAAACTCCATCTCATCAACAAAGTCCAGAAGAAACTCATGGTCTTCCTGTGTTTCCCCCGGAAAACCTGTAATCAGCGTTGTCCGAAGACAGATATCTGGTATCTCTGTCCGTAGCTTTGTTATTATTTCAACAAGTTCGTGCCTGTCCGTGCGCCTGCCCATCCGTCTTAATATTTTATCCGATGCATGCTGTATGGGGATGTCTAGATAGTTACATACTTTATCTTCACTCAGTATTGCTTTTATCAAATCATCTGTAATTTCCTCCGGATAACAGTACAATATACGTACCCAGTAAAGTCCTTGGATTGCACACAGTTTATGCAGAAGTTCCGGAAGGCACTTTTTCCCGTATAAGTCTACGCCGTACAGGGTTGTCTCCTGGGCTACAAGAATTATTTCTTTTGCACCATGTGCAACAAGGCTTTCCGCCTCATTCACCAGACGTTCCATGGAAACACTTCTGTAGTTTCCCCTTACTTTTGGGATGATACAATAACTGCAATGCTTGTCGCAGCCTTCTGCAATCTTCAAATATGCATAATGACCGCCTGTCGTGACAATTCTGTTTTTATTGTCAACTGTGGGGCTGCCAAATACAGGACTGCGGTTAATATCTTCAATATAGTTGTGAGCTTGTCCAGAAAGCGTCTCATCCAACGCCTCAACTATCTGGTCTGTCGCCGATGTTCCCACAATGGCATCAACTTCCGGTATCTCCTTTTGTATTTCTTCGCGATAACGCTGTGCAAGACAACCTGCGGCTATCAGTGCCTTTACAGCGCCTGTTCGCCGCAGTTCTGCCATTTCCAGAAGGGTATTGATACTCTCCTGTTTTGCATCATTAATAAAGCAGCATGTATTAACAACAACTGCTTCTGCCTCTGTCTCATCATCTGTAATTGCATATCCCCTCTGTACCAGCATGCCAAGCATCATCTCAGAGTCCACAAGATTCTTGTCACAGCCAAGAGAAATAAATAAAATTTTCATTAATCCAGCCTAATCCTCATGTATGATCTTTATTTTACTTTTGTTCAATTCGTCAATTGCAATTGACAGAGGTTTCGTCTGTCTAGTATCAACCATTGGTTCCTCCCCCGCAATAATCTGTCTTGCACGCTTTGAGGTTGCCATAACAATAGAATAACGGCTGTTTACTACAGGTGCCTCACCAGGCTCTACCTCATTGTTTACAACTTTCATTAAATCTGTATAAGATGGATGTAACATAATTTTTCCTCACTTTTATCTTCATATTTTTATAAATCTTCCACGGCGTCTTCATCTGACAGTGCCCCTTGTGCCCTTCCTGCTATTGTCTCAGGAAGAAGAGCTGAGAGCACAATCTGGCTGCTTTCCATTACCAATACCGATTTTGTCTTGCGGCCTTGTGTGGCATCTATGGCAGTGCCGTCTTCCTTTGCCTTCTGCACAAGTCTTTTCACTGGTGCAGAGTCAGGACTCACAATCGCAATAATTTTTGATGTGTTGACTATATTTCCAAAACCTATATGAATCAGTCTGTTCACCTGACACCTCGCTGCCTAAATCCGTCACTCAATGTTCTGTATCTGTTCCCTTACTTTCTCTATCTCCGTCTTTAGCTCAATTCCACGGTTAGAAATTGTAAGGTCGTTTGTTTTAGAGAGTATGGTATTTGCCTCCCTGTTCATTTCCTGTGCAATGAAATCAAGCTTTCTTCCTATGCTTCCCCCTTCAATCAGGGACTGCTTCATCGTCTCTATATGACTTCTGAGACGAACCAGCTCCTCATCAACACATATTTTATCAGCAAAGATTGTAACTTCTGTCAGAATCCTTGTCTCATCCACTGTGGTATCACCCAGCAGTTCATGAACTCTATCTGTCAGCTTTCTTCTGTACTCGTCAATAATCAGGGGCGAGCGAGCTTCTATAAATGAAACGTGCCCTAACATCCCATCCAATTTTGTAATCAGGTCATCCGCAAGATTTTTTCCCTCTCTGATACGAGCTTCCAAAAATCCTTCCGATGCCCCCCTGATTGCCTTTACAAGCCCGTTCCAGATTTCTTCCTCGTCCAGTGTCTGTTCTTCCATGGAGAATACCTCTGGATACCTAGACAGTGTTGAAACCCTGATGTCATTATCAAGTCCAAAGTCCTCTGACATTGACTTAAGATAGCCCAGATACTCTGCCGCAATGTCCTTATTGTACTTTATACACACATTGTTTTCCGAAAAATCTTCATATGTGATAAACATATCAATTTTTCCGCGCTGTATATAGTTTTTTAACTCATTTCTAATAGAACTTTCAAAAAAGCTGAGCTTTTTGGGCATCTTAATATTCACATCAAGATAACGGTGATTAACAGATTTCATCTCAATGGTATATTTGCGATCCCCTTCCGTTAACTCACATCTTCCAAAGCCTGTCATACTCTTAATCATGCCAATCCCCCTGACTGTTGAATGTTCCGAACTGTTAAAATTTTGAACATATTCTTTTGTATTATAGAATAATCCACTCCCCACGTCAATATTTTTTGCTCCTGAACTTGAAAACGCTGCCAAAAAATGCTATTGTAATTTAAGTTATTATTACTTATTCCATTTTTGTAATAATCTGGAGGAATACTATGAAAAAATTGATTGAAAAACGCGCAAAACTTATATGGTGTCTGCGGAATTTCATCCCCATGATGCTTTTCCCAGTCGCAAACTTCTACCTTTTTGAGTGGTACACGCATAATCCGTGGGAGACAATGAAGGTGCCCATACAATTTCTAAACATATACTGTTTTGAACTGCTCATGGCAATGTTTTTATTTATATTTGGACGTCTGAAGTGGTCCCTTCGCCTGCAAAGTATCTTTTTTATGATTGTCGGACTGGCAAACTACTATGTTATAAGCTTTCGTTCCGCGCCGATTATGCCTTGGGATATCTACTCAATCGGAACTGCAATGAGTGTCGCAAATAACTTTAAATATACCATTGAAAAGCAGACAGTTTTTGTGCTGATTGGATTTGTACTGTTAATTATAGCAGAATCAGTTGTCAATCTGGAGTTAAAACCCGCCAACAGCAGTTGGAGGAAACGTTTCTGGGCAATACGCATTGCTGGCGCTGTAGTGTTCATGATGCTTTTTGGCAGTTTCACACATATGCTCCATCTCGACAGCACCATACGTAAATACGGAATGTATGACAAATTATTCACGCCTACTGTCATGAGCAAACGCGATGGTACTGCTGTTGCATTTTTAATGGAGCTAAAGTATGTCTCCGTGGACAAGCCGGATAATTACAGCGCTGCATCTGTCAACCAGATACTTGCACCTTATATTGAAGACAAAGAGACAGTTCCTCACTCCACCCCCAATATTATTGTAATTATGAATGAAGCATTTTCTGATCCTGCCGTCCTTGGCTCCTTTGAGACAAATGAGGATTATATGCCATATACTCATTCGATATTAAATGGATATGTCGACAACACAATCTCTGGTTATCTGAATGTATCAGTGCTCGGTGGAAATACTGCTAATACGGAATTTGAATTTCTAACAGGAAATACAATGGCCTTTCTGCCCCAGGGAAGTGTGGCATATCAGCAGTATCTCAAGAAAGAAACTCCTTCCCTTGCCTCCCACTTAAAAGCCCTGGGTTACGAAACGATTGCCACGCACCCCTACAACAGTACAGGATGGGATCGAAACAAAGTATATCCACTTCTTGGATTTGACGAAATGTACTTCATAAAAGATTATAAAAATCCAGAAAGAATCAGAAAATATGTAAGTGACAAGGCATGTTATGACAAGATTATTAATCTGTTCGAGTCAAAACCCGACAATACGCCATTTTTTGTATTTAATGTCACTATGCAGAACCACTCATCATACACAGATGAATTTGATAATTTTCATCCTGATATCGAGGTTTCGGGAAGCAAATCAAAATCATTAAACAATTATCTGTCACTTATGAAAATTTCGGACGAATCCATTCGATATTTGACAGATTATTTTTCAGAAGCTGACGAGGAGACAATAATCGTATTTTTTGGCGATCATCAGCCCACAAACTCTGTCGTCTCAAATGTCTGGAAACTGAATGGAAAAGACGGAAATGAATTATCAGATGAAGATGAGGCAAACCGCTACAAAGTTCCTTATTTTATCTGGTGCAATTTTGACATCGAAAAACAGATAAATGCCGATACAAGCACCAATTTTCTTGCCACGGAAGTTCTTGAAGCTGCGGGTATTCCAATGAATGCGTATGAACAGTATCTGGATAAGTTGTCAGATAATTATCCTGTTGTCACATCCATACGTGCCGAAAATGCCAGCGGAAAAAGCACTGATGTCAAAAATGTGTTGGGTGAATTAAATAACTATGCCATTTTGCAATATCACTGTCTGTTTGGCAAAACGGCTCTACACTAAAACCGGAGGAAAACCGCTATGAAACTGAAACAGAAATTAAAACAAACTCCAAAACAAGTTTGCAAAATTGATACGTTGTATCTCTTGTCATTTCTAATTCCGACACTCATCCTATTTATAATCTTTATTATAAGGAAGATTTATCCGTTCGGAGATCGCTCTTTTCTCCATATTGATATGTACCACCAGTACTTTCCTTTTCTTGTGGAATTTTATCACAAGTTAAAAAAAGGCGAAAGTTTGTTTTACTCATGGAATACAGGTATTGGTTCCAACTTTCTTGCCCTGTATGTATATTATCTGGCAAGTCCGTTTAACTGGCTCTGTGTACTCATTCCAGAAAAATTTCTTATGGAATTTCTATCATATATGGTTGTGTTAAAAACAGGGCTCTGCGGTTTATCCTTTACGTTTTATATAAGGAAGCATTT
Organism: Lachnospiraceae bacterium; assembly: GCA_029068555.1. Classification (GTDB taxonomy): domain Bacteria; phylum Bacillota; class Clostridia; order Lachnospirales; family Lachnospiraceae; genus COE1. The sequence goes on along the minus strand of JAIECJ010000049.1, from coordinate 9,163 downwards.
TAGCTGCAATTCATGGAGTGTCTTATGTGTCTCACCGTTCTATGCACTGTCAGGTTTTATGGCCGCATACAACTGGGATGTCATGTGGCTTGATGTCGTAGTCCTTGCGCCGCTCGTTATTCTTGGCATTGAAAGGCTTGTCAACGAGGGCAAATGCTATCTGTATTGCATTACACTTGGCCTTTCGATTTTGTCAAACTACTACCTTTCCATTATGCTTTGTATCTTCCTTGTACTTTACTTTTTTGTACTTTTAATCGCAAGACCGTCTTCCGCAGACAACGGATCCGCTCAACTTGCTTTTCCAAAGCTTGACAAAATAAAAAGCTTCTATGTAAAAGCTTTTATCCGTTTTGGTATTTTTTCCCTGCTTGCGGGCGGCATGGCTGCAATTTTGCTGCTCCCGGAGCTCGCCGCTCTACGCTTTACCGAATTTAGTGATATTAATTTTCCGCGCAAAGTCAAAACATATTTTTCCGTGATTGATATGCTTGCCAGGCACTGTTTTAACGTGACAGTGGAGACAGGTCTTGACCACTGGCCCAATATATACTGTGGTGTTGCGGTATTTTTAATGCTTCCGCTGTATGTCATGCAGAAAAAAATCCCGCTGCGCGAAAAGGCGCCAAAGCTTATCCTTCTGGCTTTTATATTAATTAGTTTTTCTACAAACACGCTGAATTTTATATGGCATGGGTTAAACTATCCTGATTCGCTGCCTGCAAGGCAATCATTTCTATACATTTTCCTGCTCCTTACCGTGTGCTATGAGGCACTGATACACATACGGGAGCACTCTGGAAATGAAATGATGTCCTTGTTTCTGGGTATCCTGTTTTTTATCCTGCTGTGTGAAAAACTGATAACAGATGATTCCTTTACCGGTGCATGCTTTCTGGTTACCGGAATCTTCTTATTAATATATGCCGGCTTTATTCATTATTATAGAAATAGTTATAATAATGAGGATAAAAACAGAGAAAACAGCAACAAATTTTTTTGTTGCTGCCTAATCCTTGTGGTAATTGCTGAATCCGGTGTAAACACTTACCTTACAAGTGTTCCTACTGTGTCAAGGACTACTTATCTGTCTAACCACGACTCGTATCAGATATTAACTGACAGAACCGTTCAAAATGAAGGAAATGATTTCTTCCGGTTTGAAAAATTTGCACGTCGCACGCAAAATGATGCGATGCTGATTGGTTTTCACGGCGGATCCTACTTTTCATCAACCCTGAACTCTCTTGTGTCAGACTTTTATGAAAAGTATGGCATGAAAGGAAGCCGTGTCAACTACTGTTATGATGGTGCTACACCGGTAACAGCCGCACTGCTTGCAAACCGTTACATGCTATATACAATTGACAGAGGTTATGATAACCTGTTTGAACTTGCTGATACAGAAGGGAAACTGTATTTATACAAAAACAACTATTCCCTTCCACTTGGATATATGGTAACAGAGGATGATGTGGATGATGAAAGTCTGGATAATTTGGAGAATCTTACCGATGATACAGCCCCCTTCGGCAATTCTGAAGAATTTATCACAGACGATATATTTATTGGTTCTTCCTTAAACGAGCTTTTCACTGATGCAGAAGAAATCGAGGAGAATCTCCACGATGATGATAAAATCGACAAGAATCTGAATCCGATTCAACGTCAGAATAAACTGGTTCGCCATCTCGGCATTAACGGTGATGTCTTTACCCAAGTTGAAGCAGAATCTGACGGAGACCAGGCATATATTTATATTGAAAAAGACGCCCACTATTACGCATATGCTTCCAACACGAAAATTGACACGATTAAGCTAAACTATGAGGAACAATCCAAAAGCTTCAGCCAGATAAAAAAGAAGTATATTCTTGACCTTGGTTATCATAAGGCAGGGGAGCGATTATCATTGAAATCAGAAAACGGGGAATCGTTGAATCTGGCTGCATATCAGGTCAATGAACCTGTACTTTCCCAGTTTATCAGCCGTTTGAGCCGTCAGACACTCACTATTGATAGTTATACTGAAACATCATTATACGGACACATCCGTGTCACTTCTGCCGGTCAGCTGGTTCTCGCTATACCTTATGATCCCGGCTGGACCTTATATGTAGATGGCGCGGAAACGGACATGGATTTATTTGAAGATACTTTTATTAGTATGTATCTCGATGAAGGCACACATTCAATAGAGCTTAAATATTTTCCGACTGGTCTTATCCCAGGAGTAATTGTATCTGTCATATGTGTCCTTTTATTCGCAGGACTGTACTATGTGGGACATCTATGCAAAAAAAGTAAATAAAAAACAGCCTCACTGGAATCTGACAAGACTTGATACCATTTCTTCTAGTGAGGCTGTTTTTTACTCTTCAAGCAATTTTGTGCTTTTCTGACGAAGCTCTGAGAATTGACACAGAATATCCAGAACTTTTCGAACGTTTGGCAGTTCATCTTTATCAAACATAGTTATTACATCATCCATACATTGCTCCTGACAAATTCTGCCTATGCTGCAATAACCTAATAAATAATCACAGCTCACATCAAGCTCTTTTGCAATCTTATATAGTATATTTACATTGAATCCCTTGGTTCCGCTCTCTATTTCATATAGAAACTTTACTGAAATATTTGTATTCCTTGCAACATCTTCCCTTGTAAGATTCTTTTCACACCGTACTTTTTGAATACGTCTTCCTACTCTGATATAAAATTTATCTCCATCAATTTTTTTCATTTGTATCTTCCTTTCTACTTTAGAAATATTTACACAGGTTCGTTTTCCTGCTCTTTCTGCATACTTATAAGATACACCTACATAGGACAATAATAAATGACGTTACAAGACTAAATTTTACTCTCAAAACGATATTAACATTTTACGTTCCATATATTAAAATATATTTATCACTATAAGCGAAATGAGCACTTTCACGGCAAAAATGACCATGTACCCTATAATACTGCATATCTCACATGATGGAGGTTACCTATGAAAAAAGAAAATATTGCAGCTTTATTTATAATATGTGTATTCTGTTTCTCAATACTTAGAATCCCTGTCTCAGACTATACTGACTATGGAATTACGCTTTGTTCTGATTTGTCTGATGATTTCAATTAATATTCTATCTTCATACCATTCTGCTCAATAAATTTTTTAATATCTTTGCTATTTTTCTCCCTCCTATACAAATCACTAATATAATATGCCTGAAGGCATATTTTTAAATTTTCATGTATATGTTGTTCGTCATGGTGCTCATTATGCATATTACTCCATCCTTTTTCATATACAAGTGTATCCAATTTATCTCCTCTCTCTGATTTCAATGCAATTTTAATACCCATATCCGCCTTTTCAATTGCTTTATCATACTCCCCCAAATCTGTAAGCAAATTTTTCCATGTTGATAACAACATTACTGCTTCTTCCGCCCGTTCCATCAAATCTATTGCGCTTTTCTCTAGTGTTTCATAAACGTTCGCTATAATTTGTTCTCCAATTTCGCTTTTCTTTTGGAGACGATAAGAAATTGCAATCTGATTTAACAATGTAATTTCCTCATTTGAATAAAAGTGTATCAGGTTTTCTTGTAAATTCCATTTTGGTACTGTTAAATGCAATGCTTTTATTGCTGTTTCCTGAAACTGTTCACAAGTTTTTTGTCCGGTTCTATACAATAAAACATTTTCTACTTCCATCAGATACTGTCGATTTTTTATTTGCTCCAAATCCAATAATTGCTTTTGCCTCTGAAGAACGCTCTCCATCCTTTCCCAATCACTAAATTTGCTTGCCAGGATCCCCTGCCTTGCAAGCATCAGACATTCATAATTATCTGTAACAAGCATTGATGTGTACCGCCCATAAGGTATTTCCAGTCGCTGTATTAGTTTTTCAAAATTGCTCTTTTTGATTCCCCTCGTGCCGCTCTCTATGCGTGCATATGAACAGACATCACAAATATCTTCACTGACTTCCTCGCGGTTCAAATTCCTTTCTACCCTATACGTCTTTAAAATTTCATTCAGCAGCAGTATTTCCTGGTTAAAATCCTCCAAAAGTTTGTCTTTCCTATTGATTTTCATTTTCTGTGCTTTATAAACCTCCTGTAAAGCCCAGTATTGCATTTGATATCTGTTCGCATCTTTCAGACTTATTTTCTGTAAATCGTTTCCCATAATTCTTAACAATTCTGGCAGTTCCTGTAGCCTTCCATTTCCGGTCAGCAGAGAAATCGCTTTTCTGCAATATTCAATTCTCTCAAAAACATTTTCCTCCAAATACGCGCAGTACAGGCATACAGCTCTGGGATATACCTTCACCTTTTCACTCTCATCAACAGTATAACGCTCAATATAATCCAGACATGCCTTCAATTCATTTTTTACATTTGCACCCATTCCCTCTTTTGTCTGTAGGTATAAAAGAATATAACTCATTTCAGTGCTGCCTATAAAACTTTCTTTTCCTAGCTCATCATCATAATCTGTGACTGTAATTTTAATTGCCCTTTTCATCTTGTCCACATCCTGTCGAATATATCCTTGCACATACTGAAAAAACTGTTCCTGAAGTCCCTTATGACACGTGCGATCCCATGCCTCCGGCGCTTCAAAAAGTTCCTTCAGTCTTATTTCCCGCAAAGCCAAATCATCTTCCTGCAGTGCAATAAAAATTTTTCTTTTCCATAATAGATACTGGTATTCCTTTTGGGTCAATATTGTAACAAAATGATCAGGTGACTTTCCCAGCCGCTGTAAAATTAAGTTTAACGATAATCTGTCTGGTATGCATGTCCACAGCTCATAACGAGACATCATTTTCTGGGAACATATTCCGTTACATAGTTTTTGCTGGGTAATCCCCTGCTGTTCCCGCATATTCATAATCATTTCTCCTATGGTATATGTAAAGCTGCCACTAACCATACTGCACCTCCTCATAAATATCTTTGAAAAAAGACGTACACTTGCACTTTAATCAATTGCGCAAAAGTCTACATATACATTTTACAAAATTTTTCTTTAAAAGTACATAGCCATTATCAATCTTCAAACTTTTGTGCCGTCATTCTGTCCAATGCCGTCAAATCAACGCTATAATGATACCACAAAGTAATGAAAGGAGAAACTAAAAATGACATATAAACTTTCAAAATTTACACTTCGTGTATCGGATGAACTATTAAAAAAGTTACGATTTATCGCTGAATACAGTGCCCACTCTACAAATAGGGAATTAGAGATCCTTATGATACGGCATATTGCAGAATTTGAAAAAAAGCATGGCACTATAACATTAGACTGACCATTTCAAATTATATCACAGCGTAGATACTTTTGGTTTGTAATGGTTCTGACATAGCCAGATTATACCAAAATCAGTTGGTTCAAGCCCTATTTACACCAGAAGGTTCAGCATATATGCCGAATTGCCAAGGAAAAGGAGAATTGTTTTGAAAAAGAAAATTATTAAATTTACGCTTCGCACCAGCGAAGACATATCCCAAAAGTTTCAATATGTTGCCGGTTACAGTGCACATTCCGCCAACCGCGAATTAGAAATTGTCATAAAAAGATACATTACTGAATTTGAGAAAAAACATGGGCCTATCTTATTGGAATAACTGTTTATGCCGGTTTTTGCTGTTGTCACTGGCGATAACTGAAGAAAAATGAACCACCGAAAAACTCCAGATATATTAAGAATCTGCTTATCATTTATGTTGTCATGTGTTATAATAATCCCTTGGCATGGGGGCTTTTGGTTTGTAATTAACATACATGCCGAATTACGAAAGAAAAAGGAGAAATAAGTATGGATGAAAAAATAATTAAATTTACGTTTCGCACCAGCAAAGACACATCTCAAAGATTTCGCTATGTTGCCGATTATAATGCACGTTCCGCCAACCGTGAATTAGAGGTTATTGTAAAACGGCACATTGCTGAATTTGAGAAAAAACATGGACCTATCGTATTGGAATAACCATTTTACCAGCTTTCAAAAACCGGAATTCCCAGAGTTTTTCCATCTTCTTGAATTCCGGTATTTGTTGCTGCTAATAGTATCTACAGTCACGTTATACACTGTTATCTTCTGCGCATCTGCACAGACACCATCCATATGATTACACCAATAAACGCGGCAATCATAAGTCCGGCGGCTGACATGGTTCTGATATCGTGAAATTTTCTCATCTCATGACTGGCTGCAAAACCAGTGGATGCATTAATATATTTTTCATCTGTCAGATTTTCATTGCTTACTTTCTTTAGGTTACTGTCCATCCTTATCCGTCCTATAGGAAGAATGACCTCACCACTGTGTGGGATCTTAACAACCCTGTCATTAACCAGAACCGGCATTTGTTCCCCATTGGCAAATGAAACCATATAATACTGGGCATAGCTTTCCTTTGTCCTTAAAAACATTACTTTCAGCGCATTTGTTTCATATGCTGTATATGAAGTGTCATACGCTGCAGGACGGTATACCCCCATTGGCTTTAAATTTGCTACATTTATCTTAAGTCTGAAAAAATCATCATGATCATTCCGTATTGACTTTGACACATCTGATGAATCAAATAGCGGAATATCTTCCCCACCCCTATAACCTTCAAAGCCATATGACTCTTTTTCAATTTCTCTATATCCAAGAATCCTGCTTTTTGAATAAGTCAATTTTTCATATGGCGGCAAATATATAATTATCCATACACTGGTTAATATGATAAACATAATAATGACCGCCATAAATCTTCTGCTGCTTCTAACCATTTTTTATCTCCTTGTCCTATACTAAATGTTTAACACACCCGCTGTCGGGGGCGTTTCCTTAAAGAGCCGCCCGCGCCTGTCCCACTCGAAGTGCATGCTGCACCATGTGTCCCTGTCGAGGAGTATGTGATCGCTTGTGAGCATCTTATTATCATCGTGCTTTTGACTTTTTTATCTTCTTTTAAATGAAATTCGACTAACAAATTCAATAAAAGAATCCGCAATAATCTCTTTTTTATCGCAATCCAAATCATGAAAATATACTTTACCTGATTTATTCTCAATAACTATTACACTATTTGTATTGGTCTCTATTCCAATTGGAATATACTCTAATGTTCGATATGAAGAAAAATATCCCTTCAATTGTGCTTCAAAACCATCCGTTTCCATCTCCGGAATCACAGGTTCAAGAACAACACAGTATTCACCGATAAACCCCTTTAGTTCTAAAAACCAAAAAGAATTAAAATACTTTTTTATTTCCTCATTTAATTTAAAATTATATTCTTTTTCTATTTTGGAAAAATCCGTTATAACATCCTTGACCTTAGGTTTCCATGAAATATATTCCTCCTCATCCATTGTGCCAATATATAATCGAGAATCTATATCACTATCATATGGTACTTGAGGATATGTACCCTTATATTTCATCCACATATCGCAATAATCTTCAAAATATTTTTTTAAAACTTCATTCATTATCTTTATCTCCTTATTTAAAAAAATTTGCAATAGATTAGCATAGTCGCTATCAGTTCCCCAAATTCCATAATATTTTTCAATATTATACACTCCACCAGAGCCAATATGTAATGGACTTAGTATGCCATAAGCCTGTATGTCATATGTATACAACAGGTTCTCGGTGCTTTCTGCGTGCCGTCGTTTCTAAAGCCCGTTATGTCATGTACCGTCAATCGGTTGCATGCATCATAACTGTATGTTTTTTGCAAGGCTTCTTCCGTTGTCCGTGATTTCTTCCAGCAGGTTCAGGCTGTTGTAGCGGTATGAAGTATGCTTTCCGGTTACGTCCGTCATTCTGGTGCGGTTGCCGTTCAGGTCATACTCATACGATATCAGGTTTACGCCGATCGCACGCTTTGTCTTAAGGCGTCCGGCTGCATCAAAGGCATAGTCGTAGCGCATTCCGCCGCCGTGGCGGACTTTAGTTTCCCATCGGGATAATAACCGAAACTTTCGGTAATGGTCCTTTCCCCGTCCCGTGACGTTGTGGTTCTTCCTGTCAGGCTCCTGTACATGTTGTAGGTGTACCGCGTGGTGCTGCCGTTCCTGTCGGTGCCTGTTGAGAGCCTGTTTTGTTACAATTCACACCAACGCCAGTTTTCATCAGCTTATAAGTTATTGCGGTGTGAATTATAACAGATTTTGCACACAAAATGCTAAAAGGCAAGCATTTTGGCGCATGATTCCCACTACTTTGGCGTAAGTGTGAACAGTAACCCTGTTTTCCCTAATATAGGATTCTTTTTACTAAAAAACAAAACATCTCCTCAATGGTTTATTGTATAATAGAATTGCATAGAAGCTATCAACCAATCCACCAAAAAGGAGATGTACTTGCAGATAACCCACAAATAGCTCTCTTTGGCAGATATTTTTACCGATTGCCAAATTAATTTGGTTCTTTCTGATGCTTGGGTAACTACGTTATTCTCTGAATTTTTTCCCTACTTAATGAAACCCATCAACCTTGACGAAATTGTCCCGATGCCTTTTGTTTCTCATTACCATGCTGCCACCAGAAGACCACGCAGGCATCTTCTTTACATCCCTCCTGTTCATTTTTCTGAAATATAAACAATTATTCCATTTTTCCTACCATCTGTGTAATCAGCTCAATATGTTCCTTAATCTTGACTTTTTGGATATTTTTAATACGCTCTTTTCCTCCCAATCCTAATAGTGGCACATATCCAAAGCATTCGTCATACGCCAAAGAACCATATTTTTCTAAAGCCGTGTCATATTGCTTGTTTTTTATATTGTCAGATAAATATTCCTGTGAAAACAAGTCTGTAAAAAAATGTTCCCCCAAAAACCTCAAGATCCCTATATCTATATAACAAATTAACAAGTTTTCCAATTGTTCTATCATGTATAATGATATCACCAAATGCTGTTACCATTACAGGTATTGCATTTTCACCATCAAAATATGATTCTCGAATTATACCCTCAATCATCTTTTCCTTTTCCCGCAGTTCCTTCAAATCTGAGGAATAAATGGTCTGCCGTTTTCCGTGGATATCCGTATAGCGGTACTGATAAATCAGGTCTTTTCTCTGGCTCTCCCCTGTCTTTAAGATTCGTCCTTTATTGTCTTTCCGTTTCTCAGACA
>JAIECJ010000048.1 GCA_029068555.1 Lachnospiraceae bacterium | reverse complement strand
GGTCATATTGGCTAATATCGACTACAATGTACAGCTTATCAGATTCCCGTCCACAAAAATACATGAGGCTGTGACACCAAACGAAGATGGCAGCGTGACCATCTTTATAGACAAAAATATTACGTTTGAAGCCCAGCAAAAACGATTTTTGCATGCAATGAAACATTTGATGGAAAATGATTTCGACAAGGATGATGTCCAGAAAATTGAGGCTGAGGCGCATAGTTAGAAATGCAGTTTAAGCTGGTACTCATGCCACTTAGCACAAGTATTGTTTACCATTCGTGAAATTATATTATGATTTTAAAAAATTCTAAGATGTGGTATACTCATTAAAAAGATGTAAAGGCGTGATGGAAAATGACTGCACATTTTGATGAAAGAGTAGAAAAAGCAATTCAGATAATATGGTTTGACACACATTCAGGCAGGCGCGAAGAAGCGCTTGCCATGCTTCGCGAGGCTGCAAATATGGGTGATGGGGATGCCTACTATTTTCTTGGACGGTGCTATCTCGGAAAAAGCTATGTAGATCCTGTAGTCGGTATGCCTGACGACAAAAAATTTGCCTACGAGTGTTTTGATATGAGTCTTAACTTTGAGAGTGCTGTGGGCATGTTCGGGACAATGCATCAGGATGGTTACCAGCCGCCGCACGGCACCTCTCTCCTGCCGCCCTATCATTCCAAAAAGGAAATATGGGATGTCATAATGGAAAAAGCAGACAGCGGACAGATATTCTGCAAATTTTTGATTGCAAATGCGTTTTATTACGCTACAGCTGCCGATTTTCTTGATATCTCCGTCGAAAATGTGGGTATCAAAAAAATGGAGCGGATTCAATATGAATGGACTGCAGCTGCTGTAAAGCTCTACGAAGAGTGTGTGTCATGCGGGCTTGGCATCGCCATTCCAAATCTGGTCGATATTCTCCGCAACGGCAAACATGGCGCCCCAGTCCAGCGTCAGAAAGCAAAAAGCTATATTCACATAGGCGCCGATATGGGTATCGGAGCCTATGAACGCATGGTCGGAAACGAATACCGGGATGACAACAAACTTGCAAAAGCAGTCGAACTATACGAGCGCGCGGTGTCACACAAAGACATCTATGCCTGCTACTGCCTGGGAAAGCTGTATACCTTTAATGGCCTCCTGCCGCTTGACCTTAAAAAAGCACTGTTCTATCTGGAAAAGGGGTATGCCCTGCTCCCAGATGATGTCGACTTTTGTAATCTGCTGGGTGAAATTTATTTCCGCGGCGGAGATGGGATTGCGTGTGACTATGAACAGGCCTTTCTGCTGTTGAGCAAAGCATATTTTAAGGGAAATACATGGGGCGCGGATATGCTCGGCACCTGTTACCTCAACGGGCTTGGCACAGCGCCGAATCCCGGTATGGCGCGCAAGCTCTTTGAGCTGAATCCAAAAAAGCCGCTTGCCATCGGCGGATTACGGCGGCTGCAAAGCAGTCAGAAAACGCTTTGACATCCACGCCATTACTCTCCCATGGCAGAATATTACTTTGACAGCTAAATATCGCAAAACCTTACTTGCTCAAATCTCCATCTGCCGAAAAGATATTTTTAAACTGTTCCTATTGTATACATCCAAAAACGGCTGTCCACAAGCTGCGCTGTGTGAGAGCCGTTTTTATAATCAGTCTATATATTCAAAAAAATCAAAATCCGCCGGAATACGTGTGCCGCATCCACCGTTGTTGGCATAGATTCCCACCAGTGTGCCCGTATGGCGTTTCGGGTCATCTGGTACACCCTCATCACAGAGATAAATACAATTCTCAAGCACGCCTGCAAGTGTCCAGTTTTCACCGTCATAACTGTAATAAAAGCTTCTGGTAAGCTTCTCCACCACAACTTTCAGATAAACACTCTGCTCCTCCAAATCATCCACAGATGCCATGAGCTCCTCACCATGATTGCGGTTAATGACAAGCTGCAGCTTTCTGCCCTCCTCATAGCACACAGAAAATCTTGCATAAGTCGCCGTACTATAATAGCATGTAAGCCCCGCCTGCTCCCCGTTTCTTGACGGATAAAAGTCCACTTTTGTCGAGGCAGTATAACTTAGCTCCTGTTCCCGCCGCACAAGCGTATTTTTCGCACGAATTTCCGAAAGCTGTCCGTCCCTAGTCCAGATACGGAAAAAACCTGGTCTCTCTGTAAGGGAATAACTTCCCTTTGCCGGATTGCGCACAAACTCCCAGTTTCGATTCAGCTGCTCGCTGTCAAAGTCGTCCCTTGTCCACTTCTCAAACAAATGCTGCGGCAAATCAGGAGCAGTCTGCTCAGTGCTCGGTCCTTTCCGATCATTGATAATAAACCAGTCATCCGCAAGCCATGTGACAGGGTCTAACCCCGATTCTCTGCCAATGGTCGTATAATGTCCCTGATTGGGTCTGCCCATAAGATAATATACCCACCAGTCACCATTTTGTGTTTCAATCAGCTTGCCATGACCCGTCCGCTGAATCGACGCATCAGGGTCAAACTGACGCATCAGCGGATTGTAAGGAGATGGCTCATACGGTCCGAAAAGACTCTCTGAACGACCGACATTAATACCATGTCCATAGCCCGTTCCTCCCTCTGCGAGTATCGCATAATAGTACTTGCCACGCTTTAAAAGATGGGGACCCTCGGGACAGCGCTCGCCTGTTCCCGGCCAGACAGGAATCGTTTCCCCGACAACTTTTGTGCAGTCGTCACTCAATGGAACCAGATTGATACCCGGACTGATTACCATATAGTGCTTTCCGTCATCATCTATAAAATGTGATGGATCAATACTGTCCACCTCAAGCCAGCTTGGCTTGCTGTATGGTCCCTCCGGCTTATCCGACGTGACAACAAGCTGCCTGCGCATAACGTTGTTATCGCGCTTTCCGTCCGCATTCAGACGAAGTGTTGCCATAATGATAAATTTCCCATTGTGATAGGAAATATCCGGTGCCCAGATACCATGTGAATCCCTGATATCCTGTAAATCAAGTTCGTCAGAGTCCGTGATGGCATGTCCGATTACATGCCAATGCACCATATCCTTTGAGTGGCTGATGGCAATTGCCGGAAAATACTGGAACGTGGAATTTACCATGTAATAATCCTCACCGACACGAACAACGGACGGATCCGGAAAAAAACCTCTTTGCACCGGATTCTGGTATGTATTACTCATATTCATCCTCCATTCTCATCTTTCATACTGAACATACTCTACAATAGCATAACCTTTGCTTTCACCGTTTTTCGCTGCGCAGAATACACCGTTTTTCACGCCAACCCAGCGTCCTGGTACTGCGTTCATCTCCCCAGCCTTCTGATAAACCGTTCCGTCTGTACTGTACTCAATTGTCACAAGTTCCAGCGGAAATCCCTTTTCCTTGCTGTTCAAATCCTGTGTTCCAGTCTGTTTTACCGTATATCTGATATAAATGTCTTTTGCCTGGTTCCAGTCCATTTCTGCAAGTGCACTCTTCGTCTCCTCAGTCGTGTCCGGCAAAATTTTTCCGTATTTCTGCTCGCCCGTTACAAAATATGGCACAAGCCTGCCGCCGTCTCTTTCAAAGGCAATAAGACCGTAACACATTCCCATGGAAATAACCCCCGCTTCGTCACCCTCCTCAAGATGCGACAAATCGAGCTTTGTGACGCAGGTAAACGCTGGCGCCGCCCACTTCTGCAGTAAAAGGTTGGGCATGTCTCCATAAACCGTTTCCTTGTACACTGCATTTAATCTCAGGTTGTTTCCTGTCAGCTGACACCAGTTTTTCTGTGGATTTGCATTCCACTGCCACTGTAATCCCAGCTGGTTTCCTGTGAAGTCATCAGAAGTATCCGGCTCGCACACACCGCTTTCGACGCCGCCCACATTGGGCTTACGGTACTCCATGACAGGCTCCCCGTAATCGTTTCCATCCTTCGCAATGCCAATGACCGGCCAGTCCTCACGCCAGCTCATAGGCTGTAAGTGCGTGATGCGCCCTGCGCCATAGACATCCTGAAAATGAAGAAACCAGTCCTCTCCTGTGACAGTGTCAACCCATGCACCCTGATGTGGTCCGTTCACAGGACTGTCTCCCTGGCGCATAACAACCTTGTATTCATAGGGGCCAAATACATTCTTGGATCGGAGCACTGTCTGCCAGCCAGTCTTTACGCCTCCCGCCGGTGCAAAAATATAATACCACCTATTTTTCTTGTACATTTTAGGTCCTTCAATTGTCACCTGATCATTCTCATTTCCGTCAAATATCTTATGCTCCTTGCCAATCAGCCCCATTCCGTCTGGCTGCATCTCTACCATATGCAGAACGCTCTTGTAGCCGATACGGCTTTTTGCTACTCCCGCAACCAGATATGCCTTTCCATCTTCATCCCAGAACGGGCAGGGGTCAATCCATCCGGCGCCAGGTCTGATATTGACAGGTTTTGTCCATTTTCCAAAAGGATCTGCCGCTGTGGTCATGTAAATGCCCTCATCCGGCATGGGAAAGCAAACAAAATAAGTGCCCTCATGATAGCGGATTGCGGGCGCCCACACACCGCATCCGTGTATCGGATCTTTGTAGCGTTCCTCCGGAATCTCGTCAATAATATAGTTTACGACTTTCCAGTTTACAAGATCCCTTGAGTGAAGCAGCGGAAGTCCCGGTGCATTGCAGAAGCTTGACGCAATCATGAAATAATCTTCTCCGACGCGAATTGCGTCCGGATCCGAATAGTCCGCATAAAGTATCGGATTACGGTAATTTCCGTTTCCCAAATCTGCGTTCCATATACTGTCTGTAACCATATTGGTACCTGCCTTTCTTTTGGTTGTCAGAAACTGCTAAATTATAGGAAACGCAAATATTATTAGCCGTTTACTATAATTCAGTTCCCGAAGTGTCCGTTGTCTATAAAACTAGTATACTGTATTTGTCCTATTTGCTACAACGTCTCATTTCCAGTTTTTTGTGCCATATATTGCGGTCATTGCTATTCACTTTGCAAATGGACTTTTACCTAGAGCGTGTTTGAAAAATGCTTTCTGCCAGATGTGCGTCACAATTTGTGGGAGATTTGTGCCAAATGAAGGGCG
>JAIECJ010000047.1 GCA_029068555.1 Lachnospiraceae bacterium | reverse complement strand
ATTACAGTTTGAGCGGGATTGTTGGAACGAAAGAACATTATTGGGCATTTCCAACGAAAGGAAATCAAATTATAAAGCTGGATAAAAAAGGACAAGTTGAGAAAATTATCAAGGAATTTCCGCTAAATTATGTGAGCGGGGAATGGAGTTTCCATTATCAGCAGGATATGGGAGATGAAATTATTTTGCTGCCGAGACTGGCAAATAAACTTCTGTGTATCGACAAATTAACAGATGAGATTCATGAAATAGATATAGATGTATGCGATTATGATAGGGAAAATTATTGGGATAAATATTCTCGATTTGCCGTGTCTGTTAATTGGAAAGAAAAAAGAATGTTTGTCGAAGCAAAAACGGGCATATGGAATGTTTTCAATGGGACATATGAGTTATTGGAGAAAATCGAACCAAAACTGGAAATCAATGAAAAAAATTTTGAGGAAATATACAGTTGCAAATTCTCTTTTTTTTATGAGACGGAAGGAGCATTTATAAATCTCAATAATTATATTAAATATGCAGTAATGGATTGAGCTGCTTAATAATAAGGAGAACATACGTTTGAATATGTATATGAAAAGAAAAGTAATAGTTTATGGATTAGGACAGAATTTCAAAGACTATAAAACAGGTATTGAAAAACAGTACGAGGTAATCGGGTATTCTGACAAAGAATATAAACAGATTGATAAATATATTTCACCAGAGCAGATTAGTAATTATGAGTTTGATTATATTATCATAACTTCATGGAAGCATTATTGCTCTATTAAAAAGGATCTTACAGGTAAATATTGTATTCCGGATGAAAAGATTGTCGGTTTGGAATGTGTCAGAGATACAGCACAGGATAAAGTTATTGTTATTCGGTTTATGGGCGGGATGGGAAATATGCTTTTTCATTATGCCCTTATGAAAAAAATGGAGAAATTATATCCGGATATACCAGTGAAAGCAGATATTTCAAGCTACTATAATGAAGTTATTTATACCCAGGATTTTAATGTTCTTTGGACATTCGAGAGGATGTTTGGAAAGAAATTACCAATAGCAACCGATCAGGATATAACAGCAGCCAAATTAAACGGTTACTACATGGAAAAAGAAGCCAGTAAATATGACGATAATGTCTTGAAATATGGCTGCGGATATTATCATGGCTACTGGCAGACTGGAAAATATTTTGAAGACTGCGGATTTCTGAGGGATGAATTACAGAATATAGATATATTGACAGTATCGGCTCATCAAAGAAAAATATTAAAGCAGATTCAGGAGTGTGAGTCTGCCGCTATATGGGTAAGAAGAGGCGACTATATTAATAACGAGGTAAACAGAGATTATTACGGGGGTATATGTACAGAAGAATATTATGAAAGTGCAATCAAATATTTAAGAGAAAAATATCCTGATGTGGTATTTTTCGTATTTTCAAATGACGCTGAGTATATAAAAGAAAAATACAAGGATATGAATGTAATAACTTATGACGATATTTCGGGAGAATATAAAGAATATAACATATATTTGATTTCGCAATGTAAACATATTATTCAGGCGAACAGTTCCATGAGCTGGTGGGCATGTTGGATACATGGAAACGCAGGAACAATTATATCGCCCAAGAAGTGGAGTAATATAGATGCATGCCCGGATGTACATGAAGATTATTGGGTAAGGATGTGAGGTAGAGCTGGAATGGATTTTATAAATCAGATGGAGCCGACAATAGATGAAAGAGAAAAAAAGGCAATGAATGAGTATCTTTCATCGGGCGGCTGGCTTATGGAATTTAAACAGACAAGAAATCTTGAAAACATGATTGCTGATTTTACCGGAGCGAAGTATTGCCTGATGATGCCCAACGGGACGCTAAGCCTGTCGGTTGCGTTGATGGCATGCGGGGTTTGCGCAGGCGATGAAGTCATAGTGCCTGATTATACGATGGTTGCAACTGCCAATGCGGCTGAACTGATAGGAGCAAAAGCAGTCTTTGCGGATGTTGCGAGAGAAAATCTCTGCATGGATTATCATGCGATGGTTAGCGCAATAACGCCTAAGACAAAGGCAGTAATCATTGTTTCAATGAACGGCAGATATCCTGACAATATACAGAAATATATAAATTTTTGTAAAGAGCGGGGGCTGTACATTATAGAAGATGCAGCGCAGGCGCTCGGAAGCAGGAAAAACGGAGTGCAGATCGGAAGATATGGAGATATCGGGAGTTTTTCTTTTAGCGTTCCTAAAATAATCACTACCGGACAAGGCGGAGCGTTAATTACAGACGATGAAAATCTTTACAATAAAATAAGGTTAATCAGGGACTTTGGGAGAGAAAAAGGCGGTAGTGACAACTATCTTGTGAAAGGCTGGAATTTTAAGTTTACGGACTTACAGGCTGTGATAGGCATAGAGCAGATGAAAAAATTGCCCGAAAGAATAAAACGGAAAAAGGAAATGGAAGAACTATATCGTAAGTTACTTGCTGATGTAAAGGAAATAGAATGGATTAAGAAAAATGATAAAGATGAATTATTATGGTTTTTTGAAATATTATGTGAGAAAAGGGAGGCATTACAAAGATATCTGAAAGAGAATGGCATTGGTTCAAGGGAATCATATCCGCCGCTTCATTCAGAGCCGGCGTATGGTTACAATGAGAAGTATCCCGTTACAGAGGAAATAACCCAAAAAGTATTGTGGCTTCCATCAACTATTACGCTGACTGACGACCAGATTTGTTATATATGTTCAAAAATCAAACAGTTTTATTCAGGAGCAAATGATGAATAAGAAAATAATAAAAATACAGTTTATGGGTGGGAACGTTTCATGAGAAATTTTTCGTTGAGAAATACTGTCTGGAGGAACAGGGGGCATGAGTTTGATTGGCTTGCCGGAAATATATTTGCTCCTGATAAAAATTACATAGTAGTTGGCAATAAAAAAGAAAATGAACTGTTTTTAATGCAGATGGATAAACCGTTTATAAATAGAAGTTTCATATTATCCGAGGATGAGGGAATTGGATTTAAAGAAAATCAGATTATTATTTGTACAGCATGGGAACGGGAAGAATATGACAGGTCAGTCAGAAAATATTCAAAGCTGGGGTATGTGGAAAATGAGACTTTATTTCCATTTGAAGTGTTTAAAATATTGTATGATGTGTATGTAAACAATAAAATCAAGCTTGACAGGATAGAAATATTCCTGACATCCTGCTGCACATTAAACTGTGAGAAGTGCATAGCGTTTATACCATATTATAAAAAGCCCAAAATAGTGCCGTTACAACAACTAAAGGATGACGCGGACATTTTATTTGAAAAAGTGGATTATGTGAGTAAGTTAAAAATATTGGGCGGTGAAGGTTTGTTATATCCGTATCTTATAGAATATGTTGATTATCTGCACAGCAATTATGAGGAAAAGATTGGGTCAATCAGGATAGGCACTAATGGAACTGTTTTTCCGAATGAGGCAGTGTTGGAAATGTGCAGAAAATGTAATGTGATATTGGACATCAGTGATTATACGTGCGCTGTGCCCAATATGTGCATGCTGGATGACGTAAAGGAAATCTGTAAAGCACATGAGGTTGAGGTTGATATCAAAAGAACTGATGAGCAGTGGCTTGACATGGGGTTTCCGAATAGTCTTCCGGAGGAAAAAACAGAGGAGGAATTGAAAGAGCATTTTTATAAATGCGCAATGTTCTGCAGGCAGTTCAGCAAAGGAAAATATTATTTCTGCTGTAGTAATTTTTCTGCAATATGCGCGGAGTTATTTTTGGAAGATGAAAATGATTATTTCGATTTTAATAAAGAATTTACGAAAAAAGAATTAATGGAATATGAACTGGGTTATAGCAGGCTTGGACATACCACATTTTGCGGCGTCTGCCGGGGGTGTTCGGAGGAAGCAAATGATATGCATATTCCAGTGGCAAGGCAGATAAATAAATAATATGATACGCAGGCGGTATGCGTTGTGGAATATTTATTTCAGATAGACAAAAGTTTAAGAGTATTTAAGGTGTGATAAGCGAGAGATGAGAAGAAGCAATATGAAGTTTTATATATGGGGAACAGGAGTTATTGCCAATGAAGTGTGGAAACATGGGGTTAATGGCGAATTTAGGGGATTTGTTGAAACAAGAAAGAGGACGGAACAATATAATGGTTATCCAGTCCATGATATAGATGAAATCATAGGGGAAGTGTTTGACTATATCATAGTTGCCAATAGATTTTCGGATGACATATATGCCATATGCTGCAAGAAAAAAATCTGTTTGGACAAAGTGATTTTTATGATAAAAGGAAAGCATACAATATTCAACAGCAGTTCGGATGTACGCAGAATGTTGGGGGAAGAAAATTATACTGTCTACGCGGGAGGGTATGGTGAAACCAAGGGTACATTTTTTGAAGATGATTGTGGGAGATATACAGAATTGAATACAAGGGAAGCCTTCCGGATACAGGAGAAATATCTGCGCCCTGTTATTTCAGAGAAATATGGGTTCAACAGCGGATTTGATGATTATTTTTGGATGGATTTGTGGGCAGCAAAATATATTATTTCTAATGGCGTAATAGAACATTATGACATAGGAAGTAGGGTTGACGGATTTATAGCACATCTGCTGGCGGCAGGTATAAAAGTGAATATGATTGATGTCCGACCATTTAGGGGAACAACAGAGAATTTAATCACGATTGTGGATGATGCAACTCTCTTACAACAGTTTGAGGATGACAGTATACAAAGTTTATCTGCATTATGTTCACCAGAACACTTTGGACTTGGCCGGTTTGGTGATCCGATTGATCCAGAGGCATGCTTTAAATTTTTTGCAAAGGCACAAGAAAAACTTAAAACTGGTGGAAAACTTTATATTGCCGTACCGATTGGGCAGGACAGGGTGGAGTTTAACGCACACAGAGTTTTCTATGCAGATACGATAATTTCAAGTTTTGACAAGCTAAGGCTGGTGGAGTATTCAGCAGTAGTAAATGGTGAAATTGTGTATAATGTGGATGTACATAAATTTGACGATATGGTAAACAGTTTTGTAACAGGGTTATTTTTCTTTGAAAAGCAGTGAGGAAGCAGGACAGATATATAAATAATATGATGCGCAGGAGGTATGTGTTGTGGAATATTTATTTCCGATAGACAAAATAAACAAAAAGGACAAATGTGCGATTTGGGGAGGGGGAGATGCAGGTAGAAAATTATTTGAGTGGAATAAACGTTTTCAATACTGTGATATCGTCGTAATTTTTGATAAAGATTTAGAGTTGGAATTTTCGTATGATGTTAAAGTAGACAGGGTGGACAATTGGGAAAATTATAATTTTGAGAAGATTATAATTACAATGACAAGAAATATAGATCAAATTAAGGATATTGTAAAAAAAATTAAATTACCGGTTGAAAGGTGTGTATTTCTAGCGGAAGAAGAATACTATATTGATCATTCATATAAAGATGTGTGTGGGAATTTCGATGAACAGGAAATACGTGACGAGTGGGTAAAAAGCAGATTACAAAAGATAGAAGCGGGGAAAACTTTGATTGATGCGGGTGCCGGAGAAATGAGATACGCTCAATACTGTAAACACCTTAACTATATAGCGCAAGATTTTGCGGAGTATGTTCCCAATAAGGTAAGTGAGGGACTACAGCCGGAAGTTTGGGATACAAGCGGCATAAATATTAGGTGTGATATTATTGATATGCCATTAAATAATGATTCGGTTGACGTAATATTGTGCACAGAGGTATTTGAACATTTGAAAAATCCAATATTGGCAGTCAGGGAATTTTCCAGAATATTAAAGCCTGATGGGAAATTACTTCTGACAGCGCCTTTTTGCAGTATTACGCATTTTGCACCATATTATTATGCTAATGGATTCAGTAAGTACTGGTATACTGATATATTAAATGACTATGGGTTTGAAGTAGAAGCTATTACGCCATATGGAAACTATTTTACATGGTTATGGCAGGAAATGAACAGAGTAAAATATGTTTCCCAACGATATTGTGATTATAAAATTAAAGAAGAGGAAATATTCAGTTTATTTGACAGCATGAAATTATTAGACAAGCTTTCAAAAATTGATACCGGTTCTGACGAATTATTATGTGCCGGACATATGGTAGAGGCGCATAAATCAGGTTATAAACATGATTCATATTAACGTGAGCATAATTATTCCCATTTATAATGGGGAAAGATATTTGTCTGAATGTCTTGATTCGTGTGTAAATCAAACCATGAAGGATATAGAGATAATCTGTATAAATGACGGTTCCACTGACGCAACAGAGTCTATTCTAAAGAAATACTCTGAAAAATAAAGTTTGGTCTTTTCCATTTTGTGAAAAAATAGTGTGTTTGAAAGAGACAGGTAATATGGATAATAAAGCGATAAAAAAAACAAGAAAATCTGACGAGCAAATTGTATTGGGGATATCTGCATTGTATCATGACTCCGCAGCGGCAATTATCAGAAATGGTGAAATTATAGCGTGCGCACAGGAAGAAAGGTTTACCAGAAAGAAACATGATAATTCGCTGCCAGTAAATGCAATAAATTATTGTATGAAGGAAGCGGGCGTAATTATAACGCAGGTTGATTATATTGTTTATTATGATAATCCATTATTAACACTGGACAGATATATTCATAATGTAATGGCATTAAGAGAGAATGCAAAATATTTGATAGATACAAAATTAGAAAATGTTGTTTGCAACAGCCTTGCAATAGATCGTTTGATTAAAGAGAAGTTTGGAGTTATAGGAAAGGCTAATAAATTACTTACATGTGAACATCATATTTCACATGCTGCATCGGCCTTTTATCCGTCACCGTTTCAAAGCGCGGCAATTTTGACGATTGATGGCGTTGGTGAATGGGCGACAACGACTATCGGGTATGGAAATGGAAAAAAAATAGAAATAATAGAGGAGATTGATTACCCGCATTCTCTTGGGTTATTATATAGCGCCTTCACAGCTTTTTGCGGATTCAAAGTCAACTCGGGAGAATATAAATTCATGGGACTGGCCCCTTATGGGGAGCCAGCCTATTATGACTTGTTAAAAAAAGAAATTATTGATATAAAACCGGATGGTTCGTACCGCCTGAATTTAGAATACTTTGATTTCTACAAAGGTAAATATATGACAAATGATAAATTCGCGGATTTGTTTGGAGAGTCTGCGAGAGAGATGGAAAGTAAAATCACAAGAAGGGAAATGAATATTGCGGCATCAGTGCAAAAACTTACAGAGGAAATTATTATTCTGTTATCAAAACATGCGAAAGAAATAACGGGAGAAAAAAATTTGGTTCTTGCAGGAGGGGTCGCGTTAAATTGTGTTGCAAATGGAAAACTATTGAAAGAAAAAGTTTTTGACAAAATCTGGATCCAACCGGCTGCAGGTGATGCAGGCGGCGCTTTGGGCTGTGCTTTATATGCGTATTATAATTACAGTGGGGGGGCAAAGAGAACTGCGGGTAAAAAGGATTTATTAAAAGGCAGTTATCTTGGACCCGGATTTGATTCTGTTGAAATTAAAAGCTATCTTGATAAAAACAGATTATGTTATGAAGAATATAAAAATAAAGATACCTTATATAAAATAATCGCAAAAGCATTGAGTATGCAGAAAGTAGTTGGATGGTTTCAGGGAAGAATGGAATTTGGCCCCAGAGCGCTGGGGAATAGAAGCATTTTAGCTGACGCGCGATCTGAGAAAATGCAGTCAAAATTAAATTTAAAAATTAAGTATCGCGAATCCTTCCGGCCGTTTGCGCCTTCTGTATTAAGGGAGAAGGCAGATGATTTTTTTGAATTAGAAGATGAGAGCCCATATATGCTTTTCGTTGCGCCGGTGAAAGAAGATAGATTACTAAAATTTGATAAGAATGAGCTTTTACAGAGGCATCATGATGATATGCTGCCGTTGGTTAGTGTTAAGAGATCAGATATTCCGGCAATTACACATGTTGATTACAGCGCCCGAATCCAAACAGTATCAGAAGAAACGAATTATGATTACTATCATTTGCTACTGGAATTTGAAAAAATAACAGGGTACGGGGTAATCATCAATACGTCATTTAATGTCAGGGGAGAGCCGATTGTATGTACGCCTGAAGATGCATATCGATGTTTTATGAGGACAGAAATGGATATACTGGTACTTGAAAATTATATTTTGTATAAAGAGAACCAACCACAATATGAAGATAAAGAAGATTGGAGAGATACATATGAGCTTGATTGAGGAAAAGGGAATCATGTATACGCTTGCTAAACATACTGTAAATTGTAAATTTGAATCTCCTGGCAGTAATGGACAGTCTTTTTATTACAATTATAACGAAAGTAAACATTTGGAAGATAAAATATGTGTTTATGAATCCGATGAGATTGGCGCGCTTCGTACAAGGTTATTAAAGCTATGGGAAAATGACTTGGAAGCTCAGGAATATATACCGGTTATTTTAGCGGCTTATTATAAAACAAGGAATGAACAGAGAAAACAGTTAGAAGATATAGAACTGTATAATTATATGATGTAAATATGCGTTATGCATAACGATAACAATGTTTTTGCTGAAATGGGTGGGTATAACGATGAGAAAAAAAGTATATATTTTTGGCGTTGGACTAGGAAAAGATGTTGTTTTGGATTGCCTGAAAGATTCTGTTGATATAGTAGCTTATATAGATAATTATTCAGGAATACAAGGGGGAAAAGTAGATAATAAAGAAGTTTTTGCATTAGTTCAGATTAAATATGACGATGACATTGTAATTATCAATTCTCTTATGAAACGGGATGGAGAGGTAAGAGAACAATTATTAGAATATGGTTTTAGAGATGAGCAGATAATTCCTTTTTGGGATGATGATTATATAGATAAAAATGAATTATTTGTATCAGATTATATTGAGAAAAAATATTTAGTATGGGATAGAATTACACAAACTAAAAAACGGCTGGGAAAATGGTATGAAATATATGCAGAATTAGAAAGACTTAAAAATAGTGAGGACGTTCTGGACATTGCGGTTGTAGGAGTAAATGAATTAAGTCAATATTTTGCTAAATCAATTTTGGAGTCGAAGCATAACTTACATTTAATTGGCGGCGGAGTTGCTTCTATAAACACGCAAAATGTTCCAGAGAATTTCGGGTTGAAGGTTTATGACTTTTGTAATTTGATTTATGAGAATAAAGATAATTTGAGCGTGTATATTATTGAACCCTTAAACGTAAAAAAATATCAGGGTGAATTGCTTGAAATGGGATTTTCTAATATTAGAATATTGGGGGAAGATCAAAGAGGAATTAAGCTTGCCGATGTGTATGATGTTAATGTAGGGTATACTTGGTATTGTGGAAAGGATAAAGAAAATCCGGGATTCGTTGTTTTTAGAAATGATAAGCACGTTGAAAATGTTTTTAGAATTGTTACATTAGGTGGTTCGACAAGCGATCCTACAATGGCAAATATAAAGTCGTGGTCTGAAATTTTATTTGATAAAATGAATCATTTAAATGTAGGAATTGAAGTGTGGGCAGGCGGTTTGGGCGGATATGTTGTTACACAGGAATTTAATAAATTTGTACGTGATGTTATTCTTTTGAAACCAAATTTGGTGTTGAGTTATAGCGGGATAAATGATGCGATAAACGTTTTTTATTACGAACCGGAGCATCCGTTCGTTTTAAAATACCAGGCGGAATTATTGAGAACAAATATAGAAAAAGGACAAATTATCAATACGATTGAATATAATATTCCGATCCATGAATATACATATGGTCTGGAAGACAAAAGAAATTCAGCGGAACATTGGATTGATTGTGAACGTATGATGAAGGCAATTTGTAACGAACTGGGAATCGCGTTTTTTGCATTCCTGCAGCCATATGGAACGAGGGCGGATGGAATACGTGACGCTTCTGGATTTCGATGGAGGCAGATAGAAGAATTTTATCAGATTGCAAAGCAAAAAATTTGTAGTGAAAATTTATCAACATGGTTAATAGATTTTACAAATATATTCGAGGGTGAAAAAAATATTTTTTTTGATTGCTGCCATGTATATGAAAAAGGGAACAGAATAATTGCGGAAAAGATAATGCCGTATGTATTGGAAACCATGCATAATTTTCAGAATTGCAGTCTAACTAAGAAATCAGGTTATAAACATGATTCATATTAACGTGAGCATAATTATTCCCATTTATAATGGGGAAAAATATTTGTCTGAATGTCTTGATTCGTGTGTAAATCAAACCATGAAGGATATAGAGATAATCTGTATAAATGACGGTTCCACTGACGCAACAGAGTCTATTCTAAAGAAATACTCTGAAAAATATAGAAACATTATTGTTATTAGTCAGAAGAATCAGGGTTCCGGACCGGCGCGCAACGCAGGGATAGATGCTGCGCGGGGCGAATTTGTTATTTTTATGGATGCGGATGATATGTATAGTGACAATGGTATTATTGAGCTGCTGTACGGGAAAGCGATACATAACGGAGTAAATGTATGTGGAGGGTCATTTTGCAGGAAGCCGCACAACGGAATACTTACGTCTGACTTTGCAAAAAGTACAAAAAAGCTGTTTTTTGAGAATGAAGGTATGTATTCGTATGAAGAATATCAGACGGCGTTTGGGTATACAAGATTTATTTTTAAAACAAGGATGCTGAAAGAGAATCATATAAGATTTCCAAACTACAGGCGCTTTCAGGATCCGCCCTTTATGGTGCAGGCAATGATATGCGCGAATCACTTCTATGCGGTAAAAGCCGGAGTATATGTATGGAGAAATACGGATAAGGTTATATGGTATAGACAGGACGATGTCATAGACGGAGTTATAAAGGGTATAAAGGATATTCTGGTAATATCAAAAGAACGGGGATTGGCTGTTCTTCATGCGGAAGCTGTATCTGAATTGTATGAGCATATTGGCAGTGCATATTTTTCTATATTTTATGGGAATGTGAGCTTAAAAACAGCGCTGGAAGAATGCGTTGGAAGCATTGATGAAGATTTACTCAAAGGATCTGGCAGCACATATTTAAAACCGAATTTAAAGTCTGATGATGAGATTGTGACATTCATGAGTATGATAAAGAAAAAAGAAAAAAGGCTTAGGCGGCTTGCAGGGAGCTACAAAACGATTCTTATCTATGGAGCTGGGAGAGCAGGACGATATCTTGGAGATTTCATAGGGAAAAGCGGATTTGCCGGAAACATGGAATTTGTTATCACCTCAGACTGTCCGGAGGGGGATGCATGTGGAAGGAAAATCAGGTGCATTTCTGAATTTACCGGGGATGTTTTGGAAAGTTTGGTGCTGATAGCGAATAAAGAACATGCAAACGAGATGCTCGAACACGCTGGGGAATTAGGTTTTCAAACAGTTGAGATTGTGGAATATGACGACCTGTTACTGTTTGGGGGCAAGTAATAAGTATGAAGCTGAATAATGTTATGAGGAAGAATGAGATGAATATAGCAATATGGGGATCCGGAAAATTCGGGCGGTTGGTTCTGGGGCAGCTTATAAACAATACAAACACTGAAGTAAGAGCGTTTATAGATAAAAATGCAGAGAATCTGAACTTGGTGGACGGGATACCTGTCGTATCACCGAAACAATTTATGGAGGAATTGGCATCCAGCATTGATATTGTTCTGGTGGCATTCACAAATGGAGCATCTATTATACGAACGTTAAAGGAATTAGGCGTAAAGAAGTGGGGGATAGTATCTAATCTGGTATTTGAATATAACCTGAAAATGCAAATGAATCTGAAAGAAGATGACAGAATATTGTGGAATGACAGCCTTGCTGTAGAAAAGCCTGTGTTATCAACGTTAGAAACCAATGTGGTAGATTACTGTAATTTGAATTGTAAGGGATGCAGTCACTTTTCCAATTTGTTTTCCAAAGGAAGCCAGGTTAGTTTCGAACATTTTAAAAATGATATTAAAAATCTTTCAGACAAAGTTTTTATAAGGCAATTCAACCTGCTTGGCGGGGAGGTGTTTTTGAGTGACAAGCTGGAGCTGTATGTAGAATGTCTGAAAAAGTATATGCCGGAGACAGAGATACAGCTTGTTTCAAACGGATTGCTGCTCCCTTCACAGTCAGACGAGAGATTGGAGTATTTGGCACAGAATCATATATTTGTCAGTGTTACAGAGTATTCTCCGCTTTCAGGTATGAGAGAGAAAATAGTGAATATTCTTAAAAAATATGGGATTATTTATCAAATTCGCCCATTTGTGGATACATTTGGTAAGAATATAGATGTTTCGGGAAAAAACAATCCATGGACAGCACAGGAAACCTGTCGGGAAAGCCGTTGTCATTTTCTTAGGAATGGAAAGATTTACAAATGCCCGTTCTCGGCTTTAGGAAACCATTACTTTGATTATTATGAGATTCCGCTGCATTTCGAGGAAGGGATAGATATCTGTAACGAAGCAGTGGATTGGGCGATGGCTGTAAAGATGCTGGACGAGACTCCGGTCGAACAGTGCAAATTCTGTGGAAAAGAAGAACGATTTCCGTGGGAGGTGTCAATAAATCCACGGAAAGAGGAGTGGTTAGTGTGAGAAGAACTTCTAGCCACTCACAGCAAAGGCTGTTTCGTGGAGAAGTTCTAAGTCTCACACATGAAAAACGCAAGGGCAGCATTTTTCATGACTATTTGTGCCGCCATAGGCGGCATGAGAGGTTAATATAAATTAGAGGGGATAGGTATGGATTCTGAGGAAATCAATGTAGTACTGGCTACAGATATTGGGTACGCAAGACAGACATGCGTGACAATCGCATCTGTAATCGCGCATGCCCAAAAGCAGACAAATTATCATTTTTGGATAATGACCGATGATATTTGCGGGGTAGATCAATATGTAAAATGTATTCCTGCGGCGAATATCCATCATATAGATTACATTGAAATGAGAGAATATTTCAATCATACAAATATTTCACTTCCTCATTTAACCAAGGCGACCTACTACCGTCTGATGCTTCCGAAATTACTGTATGCTGATAAATGCATCTATCTTGATTCAGACATTATTGTCTGTGATGATTTAGCGGAGATTTATTATCAGGACCTTGATGGATATGATTTTGCAGGAGTAAAAGGGGTAGGGATAGTTATTGGTGAGAGTGGCAGCGATTACGCAAAGAGAATTGGCATACCTTCAATGAATAATTATATTAATGCAGGGGTATTGATAATGAATCTGGAATTACTAAGAAAGAAACATTATTCAGAAAAAGCTTTTAGTATGTCAGCTAACAAATATCCTGCGAATGATCAGGATATCATTAACATTCTATCTTATGGGAATATAAAACAACTTCCTTTAAAATACAATTTTCAGGCAGGGTATTTAGATGTAGTCGGAAATAAGCTCGATACTGTTTTTGACGAGGACGAAATAAATGAGGCAAAGTGGCATCCCGTAATGATACATTACCTTACTCCGTGGAAACCTTGGGAGATGGGAGGGACGCCATATGCAAAACTGTGGTGGAAGGAATGTGTAAAGCTGCCATTTTATACGGAATTTCTATTGCAGTATAGTAAACAGATGGTGTATTTTGCTACAGCTATGTACGAGGAATTGTTGAAAAAGACTCCGTTTACCGCCGAATGGTATAGCGAAGTTGCTAAAAAAAAATCGTTATATATATACGGAGCGGGAAGATATGGGAATGTATTGATTAGAGACCTTAAAGAGAACGGCATAGATATTGAGGCCGTCTTTGTCAGTCAAAAAGGGGGGAATCCGGAAAAAATCGAAGGAATACCAGTGACTGAATTTACAGGAGAATTAGGTGAGGATCCGTTAATATTAATTGCTGTTTCAAAGGATAAAGCAGTTGGCATAATCAGGAAGCTGTTAGATGAAGACTGTTATGATTTTGTATGGACCGATTGTAATAAATTGATAGAAATGAAGGAGTTCAGTTGAGATGGATATCATAATATGGGGAACAGGTGAAAGAGGAAAAAGGTTAAAACACATTTGTGAAATGCAAAAGTGGAATATCAAGGCGTTTGTTGATAATAACGATTCTCTTTGGGGTAAAAAAATAGATGATATAGATATTATCCCACCCACGCAGGTTTCTGAGCTTGGGTTGGGCGATACCTGCCTATGGATTGCATCAGGGGCAAAAGAAATTTATTCTCAAGCCCGCAGTATATGCCGGAATATCCTGCCTGTAGAAGTTGTTGATTTGATCATACGAGGGGGAGGAACGCGTGCGGTATGGCCGGAAGTCGAACTAAGTAACGATAATATATGTGATTGCCGATTGCTCACAGACAGAATAGAATTGTTAAAAAAATTTTCAGATATTTCAGTTAATTGGAAAATGGCGGAAATAGGAGTGGCATTCGGAGATTACTCCATGCAAATATTAAAAATATGTAATCCTGCCAGACTATTCCTGATAGATGCATGGGAAAGTGAACGTTATGAAAAAGGATTACAGGAAATTAAGAATAAATTTGCATTGGAATTAAATCAGGGAAAAGTTAAGCTGTGCAGAGGTTATTCGCTGGAGCAGCTTGAAATGTTTGCGGATGGAGAATTGGACTGGGTATATATAGATACAGTTCATGACTATGATACGACTCGTAAAGAATTGGAGCTGTGCGCAAGAAAAGTTTCAAGGGCAGGATATATATGTGGACATGACTATACAAAATATAATGTTCAATCGAGGCTTGATTATGGGGTGTACGATGCTGTTAATGAATTTGCGGCAATATACGGTTATGAATTTATATATTTGACTATGGAAGCAAACGGCCTGCATAGTTTTGCGCTAAAAAAGAATTTATGAGATATAGGGGATACGTCATGGATGAGCAGTTGTCAGTGGTTGTGCCTGTTTATAACAGTTCAAAGTATTTAGTGAAATGCATAAAAAGCATTATTAATCAATCCTATAAAGAACTGGAGATAATTCTGGTAGACGATGGTTCTTCAGATAATAGTGGAGAAATTTGTGAGTCTTATGCAAAATGTGACGTCAGAGTCAAAGTTCTGCATAAAGAAAATGGAGGTTTGATTAGCGCCAGATACGCAGGCCTGCTCGCAGCCAAGTCAACATATATCACATTTGTGGATAGCGATGACTGGATTAAGGAAGAAATGTATAGTAATTTGATGAACCGGATTGTTGAAACGGATGCTGACATGGTAACATCCGGCAAAATAGTTTGGCGGTCTGATGAAGATTTGCGCCTGCAGTCAGATGACCTTATCAGTGAAGGTATCTATGAAAAAGAAGATATAGCAGAAAAAATAATCCCTGTTATGATGTGGGATGAAAGGATAAATAACTGGGCATTTAACCCTTCTCTTTGTTATAAGATTATGAAGACCGATATTTTGAAAAATATATACAGTGGGTTGGCTGACAGGAATTTTATGTATGGGGAGGACAGTGCAGTTACGTATCCCTATATACTTGTATGCAATAGAATCATTCATACACATGAAGTCTATTACTATCATAGACAAAGGGAAAATGGTAAATTGCCGGAGTATGTCATGCAGGGAGATTTTTTTAGTCAATTATTGTCTGTATATGAATATTTAAAAAATATTTTTGACAAAACAATACATAAGGATATTTTAATAAAACAGTTAGATTTTTTTTTCTTATGCGGGGTGTCATTGCATAATAGAAAATATGATGTAAGGATAAAGCAGTATTGTTTCCCGTTTAAGCTGATTCCTCCTAAATGCAGAATTATCTTATATGGTGCAGGCTTAGTGGGGCGTCAATATTTTTTGCAGATAGGTGAGACAAAATACTGTGACATTGTGTTGTGGGTGGATAAGAATCATCTGCGTCTCGGCGATGGTGTAACAGGTATAGAAAAGTGCGCACATGCTGACTTTGATTTTATTGTAGTGGCAGTGGCAGATAAGGAAGCGCAAAAAGTGATAAGAATGGAATTGCTTATGATGGAGATAGACGAAAGGAAAATAGTTTTTGGAAATTAATAATAAGTTTACGTTAAAACTGGCCGCGATTGTGATACCTATATACAGAGAACCGAATGAACTGGAGACAGTCTCATTGATTCAGGTAAAAAGAATGCTGGCACAGTATGATATCGTTTACATTATCCCCCAAAGCTTAGATATTACCACGTTTAATCAGTATATAGCTACCGCAAAATTGGAACGGTTTGCTGACAAATATTTCGACAGTATCAGCTCGTATAATTCTTTGATGCTGTCTGTTGATTTTTATAATTGTTTTACGGAGTATACATATATTTTAATACATCAACCGGATGCCTTTGTCTTTTCGGACAGGATCAGCGAATTTTGCCATATGGGATATGACTATATAGGCGCTCCATGGCTTCACGGTATGTTTATATATAAGGCCTTGGATAGCTGTATTCGGTATGTGGGAAATGGCGGGCTGTCATTAAGGCGGGTGCAGGCATGTATAGACCTGCTTAAAAAGAAGCAGGGTGAATTGGCTGAATATGCAATGAATGAGGATTTATTTTTCTCCGGATGCGATTCGGAAGAATTTAAGATAGCTCCTGTAAGCATAGCATTAGAATTTGCATTTGAGAAACAGGTAAAGGATTGTTTTGAACGAAATCACAATCATCTGCCTTTTGGATGTCATGCTTGGGAACGCTATGATATTGGGTTTTGGAAACCGTATATAGAAAAGTATGGGTATCAGATTCCTAATTTAAAGGGTGGCCGTGAAGATAGTGATAATAGAGATAATTATCAAAGAATGGAAAAGCTTTCTGATTTTTTCAAGGACGTAATAAATATAAAACATTTATCACAAAAAATTAGCAATAAACAATTTGCCATATTCGGTACAGGATTTTGTGGCATGAACGTTTTGAAAATGCTCTTAAATATGAATGGAGTCGTGAATCGTTTTTACGATAATAAACCGATGCCAAACAACAGTTTATTCTTTGGATATCCGGTATATAGTCCGGAATATATTATTTCGGAATCCGGAATGATAGTGATAGCGTCATTTGAATATTCAGAGGAAATCGTATATCAATTAACGAATATGGGATTGGTTCATCGAATAAATTTTGTAACTATTTTTGATTTAGTAAACTTTTGATTTTGACAATGAATAAGATTGAAGGGCGTGGTGATACATATGATATTGGCAACATCAATAATGATGTCTGAGGATGAACGGGAGATAAGTAAACAGAAAAGTGCAATAAAAACATGGATTGATATGGGCGCTAATGTTATTTCATGTAATGTAAAAGAAGAAATCGATAAACTTAAGCCTGTATTTGATGAAGTGACATTTGTAGAATTAACCCGTTCAGGTAGAAAAAGTATGGGAAAGCCTTTTTCTTTTATTTACGATATATTACAGGCTTTGAAGAACCATGCCAGTCAGACGCAAGAGCTGTGCGGGATAATCAATTCCGATATTTTTCTGAGAAATATTTCATATGGTGAGCTAATGTTATATTTTTATAAAAGGAAAGATACGGTTCTGACGCTGCACCGCTACGATATAGAGTGCGAGGACGATACTATTGGGAAATATTATTTTTCGGGAATGGATGTTTTCTTTTTCATGGCAGAATATATAGATATATTTCCTGATAAAGGGTTTATGCTTGGCAGGCCTGAGTGGGATCATTGGTTTTTATATGAGGCTTCACATGCAGGGATGCAGGTGTTGGAGATAAAGAATCAATGCGCATTCCATATAAAGCATATGCAGCGGTGGACGCCTAAAGAAAGCAACAGGATGGTAATGGACAAGGCAAAAACAGGAAGCAATTCATTATTTGATGAAAGGTTCTATTATGATACGAATGCTTTGATGTCAGATTTATCTAAAAGGGTATTACTTGGAAGTTTGGATACAGTTACAGTAACCAAAAAAACAGATGGGTACTACTATGATGCAGATATAAAAGACCTTATGGAATGGGAAAAGGATAAATATGGATATTCTTCAGAAGGAACAGCAGGATTATTATATTTTAAGGGTGATCAGGCTTATAGGATATGTGAGCTTCACAGAAAAGAGATAATCTTGTCGGAAGGAAATATCTTATTGAAGGAATTTATCGAAAAACCGAAAGGCGGCATCTTAAAGTACATCGATTTTAGGGATATGGACTTTTTTAAAGAACTGGGACACGTATATGTATATCCGGCAGGAAGGGCGGCAAGGCTGCTGGTGGACTGTCTGAATACATATGGTGTAGATGTTTTAGGAATGGTAGATAAAGACATGGCCCTAAACGGTAATAAATATCTTGGGGTAAGCATATATGATGTTTCTGTTCTAAACGAAAAAGAAAAATATGACAATGTGCTGGTTGCCAGTAATTTGTATATAAAAGAAATATATGACGAGTTAAGTAAAATAGTAGACAAACAGAAACTTATCATTCTTTAATACAATATTTTTGTAATTGGGGAAAAGTAATGTGGGAATATGACTTTAATAATTCTATATATGAAACAGATATACAGCAGGCTGTTTCCGTGCTTTTACCGTGGGAGAAGCTGTGTAATAAATCCATCCTCATTACCGGTGCTTCCGGCATGATAGCCTCGGTAATCATAGACATACTGATGTACAGAAACCTTCATTATGACCAGCAGGTACATATAACAGCATTAAGCCGCAACGAGAAAAAGGCTCGTGCCAGATTTGTACAGTACTGGGACAGTGAATATTTCAGGTATGTTTCCTGTGATATTTCCGAAGTTGGCAGTTTCATGGATAAGAGGGAGTTTATCAAAACAGCTGATTACATTCTCCATGCGGCCAGCAATACACATCCTGTGGCGTATTCCACAGATCCGGTAGGAACCATCACAGCCAATATATTTGGTACATACAATCTTCTCAAATATGCTTCTGAGTATCATTGCTCACGATTCCTGCTATTCTCATCAGTTGAGATATATGGAGAAAACAGGGGAAACGTGGACAGATTTGATGAGGGTTATTTGGGATATATTGACTGCAATACGCTGCGCTCAGGATATCCTGAGAGCAAGCGCTTGTCAGAGAGTATGTGTAACGCCTTTGCGGCAAAGAGTGGTCAGGATTTTGTAATCGGAAGGTTTTCGCGGGTATATGGTCCTACTATGCTGGAGGATGATTCCAAGGCTATAGCGCAGTTTATCAGGAAGGCGTCCGCAGGTGAAGATGTCGTGTTGAAAAGTGAGGGAAACCAGCTTTATTCCTATACGTATGTGGTTGATGCGGCGGTGGCGGCGTTTTATCTTCTGCTCAAGGGAGAAAGTGGCAAAGCCTATAACGTTGCGGACGAGAGTTCTGATATCACACTTAAGGAACTGGCAGAAACGCTTTCAGAGACTGTAGGAAGCAAGGTAGTATTTGAATTGCCCGAGGCTGCAGAGAAGGCGGGATACTCATCTGCGACTAAAGCTACTTTGGATGGATCGAGGCTTAGAGGATTGGGCTGGAGCGCAAAAACCCCGATTAAAGAAGGACTGGCAAAAACAATAAAGCTGATTGGAGACAGATATGAATATAGCGGTATTACTGGCAGGAGGAGTGGATCCAACCTTTAAAATGGAGATTCCTAAGCAATTTGTAAATGTTGAGAATTGTCCGATTATTGTATATACACTGCAAAGATTTGAAAAGCATCCGGAGATAGATGCTATCATGGTGGCGTGCCTTAAGGGCTGGGAAAACATGGTGCGGGCTTATGCAAAGCAGTATGACATAAGTAAGCTTAGGTGGGTTATCACTGGAGGCGTGAGCGGACAGGAAACCTCTTATATAGCTGTGAAGGAGCTGATAAAGACTTGCTCGGAAGATGATATCGTGGTCATACATGATTCTATCCGGCCACTGGTCACCGAGGAAATCATATCTGACAGCATTCACACCTGTGAGATAAAGGGGATGGGTATATCAGCCGTGACATCCATGGATAATGTTATGCTAACGGATGATGGGATTTGCGGACTTCGTTCCATATCGCGATATGCGTTTAGAAGGATACAGACTCCGCAGACATACAGGCTGGGACAGCTTTTGGAATATCATAAAGAGGCAGAAAGGCAGGGAATGTTAAATGAGAACGATACCAATAATTTAGTTTCAAAATTGGGAAATAAGGTCTATTTTTCAATGGGCTCCGACCTGAATATTAAGATAAATACAGTAGAGGATGTAGAGATGTTCAAATCCCTGTATAATATGCAGCAAAGGAAGGCTAAGAGACGATGAATGTGGCGTTGATACTTGCAGGAGGAAGTGGGATCAGGACACAACAGGCGATTCCCAAGCAGTTTCTTCCTGTATATGATAAACCTATAATAATATACACGCTCGAGGTATTCCAAAAACACCCTGATATAGAGGCGATTATAGTGTCCTGCATACACGGATGGGAGGATGTGCTAAAAGGCTATGCCCGGTCATATGGAATCACAAAGCTTAGATGGATAATATCCGGCGGTGACAATGGTCAGTCCTCAGCAAGAAATGCTCTTTTTGAGCTTGAACCTTACTGTGGAGAGAGCGATATAGTGATTATTCACGATGCTGTGCGACCGCTGATAACTGAGGAGATCGTTACAGACTGCATAGAGAAAGCACGAGAATATGGCTCGGGACTTTCGGCGGTACAGTGTCAGGAGACTATCATGCGCACAGAGAATGGGGTATATGGGAACAGCGGCATAGATAGAAACGATATCATGAGAGTACAGACTCCGCAGGCGTATCAGTTTGCCAAGGCGTTATGGGCGCATAAGGAAGCCCTGAAAAGAGGTATAACAGATGCGGTGTATACCAATACATTGATGCTTGAACTTGGTGAGGAACTGTATTTTTCCCTTGGAACGAATAAAAATATCAAGATTACAACCGTAGAGGATATAGAGATCTTTAAGGCTTTATATTGTACTGAGAAGGAAAGGTGGCTGAAGCAGTGAGGAGCTCCATTCATTATACACATCTTATATCGGTTATTATACCTGTTTATAATATGTGTGAATATTTAGAACGATGTGTTAACAGTGTAATAGGTCAAACATATTGCAATTTAGAAATTATATTAGTGGATGATGGTTCAACAGATGGATCAGAAAAAATTTGTGATAATTATTTAAATATTGATTCTAGAATTTATGTGATTCATAAAAAGAATGGGGGCTTGGTAAGTGCACGTAAGGAAGGTTTAATGAGAGCAAGGGGCAAGTACATTGGGTTTGTAGATGCCGATGATTTTATAGAAGAGAAATTTTATGAACACCTTTTGGATGCTTTAATATGTACACAGGCAGACATTGTGCAGATGGGGTTTATAGTTGAAAGAGATGATAAAAATGAATGCTTTAAGTGTCCAAAAGGGACATTTAATGTTGCTGCAAATAGGGAAGATTATATATGTAATGGCCTGATTTTGATGAAGTATAATAATATTCGTATATTTTATAATGTATGGACAAAATTATATGAAGCGGAATTAATAAAAAAAGCTTATGCAGCAGTTCCGGAAAAACAACAATATGGGGAGGATTTGATTAGTACATGTAATTGTTTGTTTGAGTGCAATATTTTATCAACTATACCATATGAAGAATATCATTATCAGTTAAGGGACAATTCAATGTCACATATACATCCTGTTGATGAAATTGTTCAGATATGCCATTTGTATGAATGCCTTTGTGATATATTTAAACAAACAAATATATATCATAGAACTAAAAATGCATTTGATAAGTTTTTTATTTTTAAACTAATTAGGAATATTGAAAAGATTGGACAGATACATATCCCTGGGTATTATTTTAAAAGTATCAGTTTGATAAAGAATAAAAATATTGTCATATATGGAATGGGAACTGTTGGTAGAGATTATTATTTACAATTGAGTAAATACAGCGACATTGTGATATCGGCCATTGCAGATGGTAATCCTGAAAAAAGAAGTTGCGAATATAGGAACATTGTAAATAAAGAATCGTTGAGTAAATATCAGTTTGATTTGATAATTATTGCTGTTTTGGATTCACAAATTGCGGACAGCATTTTTAATCAGCTGGTTGAAAGCGGTATACCGAAGGAAAAGATTTATTGGGAAAATCCTGGAATAATATTTTTCTAAATATGCGGTCTATTGCATAGTTGCGGGCAATATTTTAAAAGTTGCAAATTAGTGTTAATAGAGAAGGGGGTAGTTATTAATGAAAACATTTTGTGATGATGATATCAAAGAGTATATGAAAAATGACTGGATTTTGGAATTACTTCAAAAAGAAGAAAAGATTGAGGAAAAGAACATACGGACAAATGTATGGTTGAGAGAAATGGAAAATAAAAGGATGATATATGAACAGGTCTATGGAGATATCTTAAAAAGTGAAACTAAAAGAAAAGTGTTAGATGTCGGAGGCGGGTATAATTCATTGACAAAAATACTTGCCCGAAACAGCGATTATACGCTTGTTGATTTTCTTGCGCATGGCGGTAATGAATATGTGAAAAAGACCTTTATGGATTACAATATTAAATGGATAGATGGTGATTGGTATGATGCTGTGCTAGATGAAAACTATGATATTATTATCGCAAATGATATTTTTCCCGATGTTGATCAGAGATTAGAACTCTTTATAGAGAAAATGTTGCCAAACTGCGGAGAATTGAGACTGGTATTAACGTATTATAATATACCAAAATTCTATTTAACAAAAAGAACGGATGATACGGAGTTAATGACATTTCTTTCATGGGATGGAGAAATAATGGGACTTAAATTAAAAAAATATTTGGATAGGATAGAAAATACGTCTTCTGCTGAATTAGATGATATGAAGAGTGATTTTTCCAGTATCTATCGGAACAGACGACAGGTATCCTATATCAGGTTATTGGGAGATAGGCAGATGTGAGTTTGAATATTCGAGGATGTAAAAAATCTTGTGTCTATGGATAAAAATTTTTCTTGATATGAATCAGGTATGTAGAAAACTGTTGTCGAATTTCTTTTCTGATAATAGTATTGCCAGTAATTATGCTTTTATCCATCTTTTTTGATTTTTGTGTACACCAACCAAGACATCAGCAGCAAGGAAGATTTTTGTGGGCTCTGCCCACACCCGGTCTCCGGAATAAGACTGGGGATTTCTGGCAATGCTGCTAATGTCGATGGAATAAGGCTGGAACAGTTTATTGTATATGGCATACTGTTCCAGCTTTTGCGTTTACAGGTACTGGGTGAGCCTGTCTCCATAAAGGACAATCATCTGGTTAAGCACTTGGTTCCAGTTCCGGTAACGTTGCGTCCATTTTTTGACCACGTTCCCACTGGCAAGATAGAGCATTTTTTCCAGTGCGATGTCGCTGGGAAATACATTTTTGAAATGGTGTAAGTTCTGTGGTATATCTTTTACGGCTGCCTTGAATGCTGACGGTATGTATTGTTTTCATCTCGTTCAACAACTCCTGCAGGTCGTAATCCTTGAACCAGCCAGCCTCATTCATTACCTGCTTTAATCTTGTAGTGATGAGCAGCGATATAAACTGAATGAAAATCCGCCCTTCCATTGCTGCGGCAGATGCATCCGTATCCTTGTCCTCAGACGGCGTTCCCCATTTTCAACAACCGTCTGGTCAGAAAGGCATCTGATGAAAAGCTGGTATTCCGTTACTTCTTCAAAATCTACATTACAGATATCAAGCAGGCTGCAGCTGTCTGCCAGCAAAGTTTGAATGATTTCTGCCTAATGGCATTACAAAGGCCGACAGGAACGCCCGAAAATCGAATGTCGTATCATTTTCACAGAGTCTGTGCCTGATGTTATATTCTATTCCGGGTATTTCAGTATTAACGCCTGGCACATTCGGCAGCGTCCATATGTGTCATTGCATTCATCCTCTGCCACGATAGCACGCATTTTTTCAGTGGCGCCTTCATATTTCCACGGATCGTCCCGATGTTTCAGATACCAGTAAAATTCCTGCCTTGTCATAGGAAACTGCATGGTGTATCTCCAAGCCTAAGATATACCGATTCATAGGTTATAAAATCCGCTGTTGTGGGCAGGGCGGCCATAAAGCCGAGAAAACCATTCCGTAGTAGAGAGGGCAGAGCGGGGTCATAGAGGATATAGAGCCTTGCCGTATCTCAATGACCCGTATTTGGAGGCATTATCCCATAGGATAATCAGAAAGTTGCAGAACATGACCGATGAAGAATTTGAGTGGCTTACGTTCTGGTATGTATCAAAAGTTACAAAAAGCCGATAAATTAGAAAAGGATATGGTAGTAAAGTTTTTCCATATTCTTTTGTTAAGTAAAATATACATTCGCAGAATATTGATAAATAATGCAAATGTATTGGCAGAAGCTTTTTTGATGGATTAATGAGGGATGGAAAAGAGATTTTGCAATGCGCAGGAAAGGACTTATTATGGAAGACAAAACGTTATATTTTATGCATAAATTAATTGATGAAGATATCAATGGCTTTGATGATAAGAAATTTGAATTGGAACAAAAATATGCTGCGATGTTTGGTCATGGAGTGCCAAGAGAGATGTTCCCGCCGGGCATATCCGAAGATGAAATCATGAAAGCTGTAGAAAGTTGTGTTCAAAATCAAAAAGACGAATTGATGAAAATATTGGATGTAGAGGAATAAACTGTTTTTTACGGGAGGAAAACCAAAATGATAAACATAGCGATTGTGGACGATAATACTGCATTTCTGCAGGAGATGAAGCGGGATATAGAAGCCTGCAAGGAATTTACGGCAGATATGGTCTGCGACACCTATTGCAGCGGCGCCGATTTCCTTCAGGCAGACTGCGGAGCCTGCCAGCTGGTTATATTGGACATGCAGATGGCGGGAATGGGCGGATATGAGACGGCGCAGAAGCTGAGGGAACAGAATGAGAATGTTGTGATTGCTTTTGTATCCGGGGTGGTTCTGCCGGAGCCGGAGCATTTCCGGGTGCAGCCCTATCGCTACCTGTTAAAAAGTGCGGACGCAGACGAGAGAATACGGGATATCGAGGAGCTTCTGCTGGAAACGAAACGGCGCAGCCGCGGGGAAATGGTGGAGGTGACCAGCGACGGGGAGGCGCAGCGTGTTTCTGTCGGAAGTATTCTTTACATTGAAAAGACAAAGAGAGGAAGCCGGCTCACCGTAGAAGCCGGCGCTGCGGCCGGCAGAAAGACGCTGCAGAGCAATGAGCGGCTGGAAGAGTGGTATGCGCAGCTTTGCGCGCAGGGCTTTGAGTACGCGCATACCAGTTACATCGTGAACCTGAAGGCTGTCACAAAAATCATGCAGAACGAGCTGATGATGAGCAACGGGGACAAGCTGGGAATCAGCAGGACCTGCAGCAAAAAATTCCATCAGAGCTTTTCTATGTATTTCCATAAAAAGTATAAGAGAGGGGCGAAGGAATGATGGCGGCTGTCATGAACGTTATATTGAAATTCGGCGGCACTCTATTTGTGAATCTGGTATTTTATGATTTTTTCAGGGGTCAGCTAAAGCCCAGGGTGCAGAACTGGAAACAGCTGTTGACAATAATCCGTCAGTCTATTGTTTCGGGGTATCTTAAAGACAACGAAGCCTTATACACAACAGCATGAAATCGGATTGAAAAATGTGAAGAAGATTATGGAGAAGTATAATGGAACAATGGCAGTCACGGCACAGGAGAGCATATTCTGCGTCAGTCTGCTTCTGTATATGGCAAGAATGGAAAATGGCCTGTAAAGCTATATTCTGGCCATGCCCTTATCAATTTTTACAAAAATATATATTAATTATGACAGGAAACGGCACCGCGTTCATTTTTGTGATAAAGTCATTTTTCGGAAAAAGTAGGAAGATCTTTTCAGTCGAAAGAATAATATGCGAAATAATTTCAAGTGAAGTGGAGGTTAAGATGAAAAAGATTAAAAAAATGACAGCGGCTGTAACAGGTATGGCGGTTCTTCTGGCATTATTGGGAGGATGTGCCCATATATCTCAGAGCGAAGAACAACCAAATATTGATTATGGCAGTATCGATACAGATACTCAAGTTGTTGAAGCACAAGATGAAACAAATGCCGATGCGCAAGATGAACAGGGCACACCAGTTTTCATAGATGAAAAACTGGATGAAAATTTGTTCATCAGTGCGGAATTGAAAATGCCGGAAACTAACCTTTATGAGTATGCTACGCAATTAAAAAGCTTTGACTATGATAAAGTGCAGGAAGCAATCGGGCAAAATGCAGAAGGAATCCTTGCTGTTGATGACGGGAGCGATGAATTTGCGGGCGGCTCACTTACCTATCAAAGAAATGATATGGCGAACCATTTGGACACCTATTGCTCCTATGCGGGGGAGATGGGTCTGACAGATGACAGGGATCTGTCTTTTATGTCCCGGGCGGATGCCATTGCAAGGATGCAGAACCTTATAGGGATGCTTGGAGTGGGCGGAGAACCGGAAGCCCTCGATGTGGCTGCCATGGATCGGGCGGATTTTGAGGACGTGAAAAAGGCGATTATGGAAGATGGCGACTATCAGTTTTTGTCGGCAAAGGGATATGGAAGCGATACGTTTGACGAAGGTTTGGAAGTGTACCGGATTATTTTCCGAATGGATGTATATGGGATTCCTGTATACCGAAATGAGCCAAATCTGCGGCAGACGAGTGAGAGATTCCTGGCTTATCCGGTTACTATAACGGCATTGTTATCAAATAATGGGATTGAAATGATAACCATGACGGGGATGTTTGAGCCTTATGACGGCGAACAGAAGGAAGCGGTTATTATAGGTGAAGACGGCATCAAGGAAGCAATCATGAAAAAATTTGGCGACGTGATCTTAACAAGCGAGTTCAGGGCAAAGAATATCTGGATGGAGTATTTCCCGCTTCTGAGGGAAGACTCCTTTACGGAGATGGATCTGGTTCCGGTATGGTGCGTTGATTTTGAAGTAGATGGACAATCGGTTGAAGACAGCAGGTATTCAATTCGGTTTAACGCAGCCACAGGAGAGGAAATTTCGTGATCAGGGTATTCATAAATGAATGGAAGAGGGCAATCAATACAAGCGCTGTCATAGCGGTTATTGGCGTTATGTTTTGCATTTGCTTTGATTCATGGAATGATCTGGTCAGTGCGCTGCAAAGCGGCAGTACCGTCTGGTGTGTATACTATTTTACGAGCAATTCCGCCTTTGGGGGAATGTGCAGAAATTACATATTGCCTGTTTTTGCAGCGTTGCCTTTTTCGGCCAGTTTTTGTGAGGAAAGAAACAGCAGGGCGGTT
Source organism: Lachnospiraceae bacterium (assembly GCA_029068555.1). Classification (GTDB taxonomy): domain Bacteria; phylum Bacillota; class Clostridia; order Lachnospirales; family Lachnospiraceae; genus COE1. The sequence continues at coordinate 2,432 of JAIECJ010000047.1, read as the reverse complement.
GCGTACATTGCTTCCAGAGAGGGAATGCGAAGGTGCAATCAATGGAATCAGCAGGAGGCGTATTCTTGGAAGATAAATGTGGAATTCTTGTAGAGCATGTGACGAAAGTGTTTGGCGGTCAAAAGGTTTTAAAAACCGTATACGCAAAGTTTGAAATGGGGAAAATCTATGGAATCGTAGGAAGAAACGGTTCTGGCAAAACAGTTCTGCTCAAATGTATCTGTGGCTTGCTGTATCCCACGGCAGGGACAGTAACAGTTGACGGCAAGGTTGTTGGAAAAGATGTGGATTATCCGGAAAATATAGGATTTATCATTGAGTCGCCGGGTTTTCTGCCAGGGTATTCCGGGTTAAAAAACTTGAAATATTTAGCGTCTGTCAGAGGGAAGGTTAAGGAAGATGAAATACGAAAATACATGGAACTTGTGGGCTTGAATCCTGATGACAAAAAGCATGTTGGAAATTATTCGCTTGGCATGAGGCAGCGCCTTGGAATCGCGCAGGCATTGATGGAAAATCCAGACATCCTTATATTGGACGAGCCGATGAACGCACTTGATAATAATGGTGTTGAAGAGATGAGAAAGGTTTTATTGAAGATGAAGGAAAAAGGTAAGTTGATTATTATTGCAAGCCATGTCCGGGATGACATTGATATTCTATGCGACGAAGTGTATGGAATGGATGCGGGGATTATGAAGAAAATACGTTAATTTGAATTACACATGGTAATATGCTGCATCAGGTTACCGGGGGATTTCATCTTTGAGGTGAAATCCCCCTTGACAAATGTTTAGGCCGATATCGCCCCGAAATGCCGATTTTGCCGATTTAGATGCCGATTTGGACAGGGCGCTTTTTAGACCTGTCCGGCAGTGGTATAATCAGGTGTATGTATTTTCATGATGAAAACGGCGAAAACCAGGATTGGGGGAGGCCGCAAAATGGTTTGAAAAAGGCGCAGCCGCACTGGTTTTGGGAGCGGTGGGACGATATTTTTGAAGGAGCGGACAAAAATATACGGAGGATTGAAATGAAAGAGGATGGATTGGGGATAAAACCGGAATTTTTTGAACAGTTGGTAAACTGCGATTGGTTTTGTAATTGTGGGGACAAGTTATTTGACCAGTTTGAGGTAATTATAGAGGAAAATCAGGAACATGGGATAGCGTGCCTTAACTCATTGGTGTATGAGAATGCAAGTTTGGAAAAGCAAAACGACATGTCTTTCGTTGTACGGGAGGTTCCCAGAGACTGGAATGATGTTGTCAAAGAGATTAACCAGTCGGGCTATATTGGCAAGGTATCTAAAAGGATTAAGTTGGGGTTGAAACGGAAAGGCATTCCGGGGGAAGATGTATTGAAGACAATTCGATGGAATATCTTCCATTTGTTCATGGCAAATTATTTTTCGGAGTATTATACAGATGCATTTTATGAGCAGATGCTTCAGATTTATTTATCCGGTCATCTGCCTTGTGGGTATGAATGGAAGAAGTTTAGGGTGTATTGAGATAACGGGAGAGTATTAAATGATTACGCAGGAGAACGAGAAGATTGCAGTCGATTGTCTGAAAGTGGTACTAACACTGATTCATGAGCAGCGGTATAAGGAGCTGAACACGGTCGTGGACAAGATTCACTATGACAAGCTGGACGAGGTATTGTGTTTTATTGAGGAGAGTATTTATCCATACATGATAGATGGTTTTGATCCGGAAGTGGAGTATCATCTATATGAGCTGGGTGGCAAAAAGGGTTTCGGTTTGGACTATCCCCTGACTTCATGTGGGGTGAAGCTTTCAGGGATATTATGTCTGAGCTTTGAGTATACGGATAACGGTTTGGTCAGGATCATACACACGATAGATGCTGATTAGGCGCTTAACAATGAAATCTTGCGCGGCAGGGGAGATCCGGATTTTAAAAGGCGGGATAGATTATACAGTTCTGGCGACAAAATATACAAGTATTTTCGGAGACTGGATGGTGCTGTTTGAGAAAGATGGTGAGCAGTATGTGTGCGCGATAGGAGAAGTTTGTACGTCTTTCACGATATGCGATATCGCAGTGTGGGAGAAGCTGGAGCATTAAAGAACTTGGAAAATGCAATCAGGGATTTTTCCCAATAGGGATGGTGATTACTTATGAAAACAGGGAAAGCGGAGAAGTCATAACAGAAAAGATATCACTCGGAAAAAGGAAGAAGCTGATAAATATGATAAAAAGTGGGGAATAGACGATGAATGCAGAGATGAAACATAAGCTGGAAGAATGCTTTAGCAAAAAAAGCAGTCCGGCAGACTGTTACGGGGCGCTTCCGTACATGAAAGAACATCTTGGACAGATCAACTTTGACGATGACAGCGATATGTGTGATATGACAGATATCATTTTACGTGCGTTAAAGCTGGATGAAAACAATATAAAAT